>SYJV01000048.1 GCA_005798335.1 Planctomycetaceae bacterium
ACCTACAGTCACCTGTACGCGCTGCCAACTACGGGGTTGAGGTTTTTTACCGTCTATGGCCCGTGGGGACGTCCAGATATGGCATTGTTTCATTTCACCAAGTCGATTCTCAACGGGCAGCCGATTGACGTTTATAACTACGGCCAAATGAAACGGGACTTTACCTACATCAATGATATTGTCGACGCCATTGTGCGACTGGTCGACGTGGTGCCAGCAGCCAATCCCAACTTCGATCCTCTCAATCCCGATCCGAGTTCCAGCCAATGTCCGTACCGCATCCTTAATATCGGCAACCACCAACCGGTCAGCCTGCTGGACTTCATTTCCGCCATCGAGCAGGCTACCGGCAAGAAAGCCATCCAGAATTTGTTGCCACTGCAACCGGGCGATGTGGAAGAGACCTTTGCCGACGTCAGCGAACTGCAGCGGATTATTGGATTTCGCCCCAGCACCTCTATCGAAATCGGAATAGAAAAGTTCGTCGCGTGGTATCGCGAATACCATCTCTCAACTTAGTGTTTTTCGGTAGCGTTTTAAAAGCAGTCGGGTAATCGCGACCCCACGATGCGCTACGAATTAGTCGATTTAGAACCAGCGTAAATCATCGAGCAAGCTGTGTAGATGACGACGAAAACGACCAGCCAGTTGACAGCTTCCACCGACAACTCTTTGACAATCCAAGCGGCCATGGCAACTCCAGGAATGCCCAGCATCGTCAATCCCAATGCAGCGCGCGGGTCGTATTTGCCTGACCGAATGAATCGGTAACTGGCGACGGGCATCAAGAACGCACAGGAACCCATCATCAATGGAAATGCCGCTTTCTGATTCATACCCAGCAAGCTCACCATGACCATGATTGGCGCATAGGCTCCCACACCGATCGTCATCAAGGCTCCAAAAAAAAGATTACCAATTAACCCCACGATAAGATTGAAACCCGTCAATCCCAGCGAATCGCCCCCAGGCGGAATGAAATTGAGCAATTTGGCAAGGATTAGGCTCACTGCCGCTAAAAGCGCGATTCCCATCCCGATCTGTATAGCGCGTTTGGGCAAACTAGTCACGAACGCAGCTCCCAAGTAGGAGCCTAAGACAGACGCGGATATCAATAGCCACAAAGTCCAGAGATCTATTTCGATGGTGTTGATATAAATCAGCGCTTGCAAGATGGTCGGCAGCGTATGGCCGACGTTCAGCGTTCCGGGAATCTTGGCATCGTCGACGGTTTTGCCCAAGCGATAGAAAGCTGTGGTAGTGGCAAACGACCCCACGCCGAGCGTGTCGAAAAAGTCGGTGATAAACCCGACTACAAGCTGATATGGGCTTGGCCATCCGACCTCTTTGATCTTACGCCTAAGCGACAGAGCCCAACCAACCATAAACGTGGCGGCGATGCCGGACAGCACAAGCAAGAGAATCAGCTTTGGTATTGGCATAGATCACCGAAGGCATTCGTCGTGACGGAAATAGTTGCTGCAGTATTCCAAAACGTTTATTTCATCAAGATCATAACGACTTTGCGCCGGTTGCGTTACCGAGTTACCATACTTTCAGTTGCACCGAGGAATCGCCGATTGCCGATACGCGGATCTTTCTCGGCCAGACAATCTCGGTTAGACTTGCGCCCTTTCGCAACCTCTTTGTGAAACTGGACATGCACGTTTCTCCCTCCCGCAAACCTTGGTATCGAGTCCTCTATATCCAAGTCATTATTGCGGTGGTGCTGGGCATCGCACTTGGCTACTTTTTCCCAACATATGGGAAATCGATGAAGCCGCTGGGCGATGGCTTCATCAAGCTCGTGAAAATGATGATCGCGCCGATTATCTTCTGCACCGTAGTTCACGGTATTGCTTCCGTCGGAGATCTGCGAAAACTTGGCCGAGTAGGCATCAAGTCGCTGATCTATTTCGAAGTAGTCTCCACACTGGCGCTGGTCATCGGTTTGATCGTGGTCAACGTTTTTCAGCCCGGAGCCGGAATTACGCCTGCGGGTGAGACCTTTCACGTCGACGCGAGTTCTGCAAGTGCCACCAGCGCGTTTTCCGATAAGGCACATTCTCTGAACGTCGTCGAATTCTTGCTCAATATTATTCCGAATACTTTGCTGAGCGCGTTTGTGACCGGGGATCTGCTGCAAGTGCTGTTGGTGGCCGTCCTGGTGGCGTTTGCAATCGCATTTATGGGCGAGCGTGGGCAGCCTATGTTGCAAGCGATCGAATACGGTGGTCAAGTTTTTTTTGGCGTGATGCACATCGTCGTCAAAGCGGCACCCATCGGCGCTTTCGGTGCTATGGGATACACCGTCGGTGCGCACGGTATCGGCACATTGAATAAACTGCTCGCGCTGATGGCTGGTTTTTACTTGACCGCCGGCTTGTTTGTCGTCCTAGTGCTCGGAGGGATTGCCTGGTGGTGCGGTTTCTCAATCTTTCGCTTCCTCGGTTATATCAAGGATGAACTACTGCTCGTACTGGGAACAAGTTCTTCCGAAACAGCATTGCCAGGGCTGATTGAGAAGATGGAGCGGCTCGGCTGTTCCAAGTCGACGGTGGGTCTGGTGATTCCGACTGGGTACAGTTTCAATCTCGACGGAACCAATATCTACATGTCGATGGCAGCGGTATTCCTAGCGCAGGCTACGAATACTCCGTTGGATTTGTCGCAACAGATTTATCTACTCTTGATCGCGATGCTGACCTCGAAAGGTTCCAGCGGCGTAACCGGTGCAGGTTTTCTCACGCTCGCTGCCACCATGCAAGCCATCCCCAGCATTCCCTTGGAGTCGTTGGCTCTGCTGCTTGGCATCGATCGATTCATGAGCGAGTGCCGAGCCCTGACCAACTTTGTCGGTAACGGCATCGCCACGGTCGCAATTAGCCGCTGGGAAAACGAAGTTACACCGCAACAATTGCGACACAACCTTTGTCGAACCGACCCTTCAGTGTAGCGGAGTGTTTCAACGCACTCCGCTACGTTTGCTTGTTCCGTCTACTCACTGGCCGGATTGTGAACTTGCCAAGCGAACTTTGCTGTGATGCATGCCATAACCGAAGTAAATTCCGCAGCCTAAGAACAACCACACGATCAGTCGAGTCCAGTTTTCCACTCCCAAACCAAAGATCATAGCGCCGCAAACGGCCGCTCCGAGCAGCGGAACAATCGGTACAAACGGCGTGCGGAAAGGGCGCTCTGCATTGGGATCGCTCTTGCGCATCATGATCACGCCAAGAGAAACCAGCACAAAGGCAAACAGAGTACCGATGCTGGTCATATCCCCGACGATATCGCCGGGGATGAATGCTGCGAAGAGACCGACGAATACACAAAACAGCCAATTTGACTTGACGGGCGTACGAAACTGCGGATGGATTTCTGCGAAAATCTTAGGGACCAAACCATCGCGGGCCATTGAGTAGAATACCCGGCTTTGCCCTAACAACATCACTAAGATCACGGACGAAAAACCGAATAGAATCGCTACCGTCACCAACTTGGCCAACCAACCGTAGCCGGTCATGTGCTCGGAAATCGCATAGGCCACCGACGCCTCAGCTCCCTTGGTACGAAATTCGGTGTAGTTAGCTATTCCGGTCAGCACATAACTGAACAGCACGTACAGCACGGTACAGATTGCTAGTGAGCCGAGGATGCCGATCGGCATGTTGCGCCCCGGATTTTTTGTTTCTTGAGCGGCCGTGGAGACAGCGTCGAAGCCAATAAACGCGAAAAAGACGACACCTGCGCCTGCCAAGATTCCACCCCAGCCGCCAAATGAATGCGATATTCCAAGACTGTTGGTAACGGAAGTGACCGCCGGAATCATCGGTTCGTGGTTTTCGGGTTTGATAAACTGCCAACCAAAGCCGATACATAGCAGGACGATCGCGACCTTGACAACGACGATCACCGAGTTGACAGAGGCTGACGCTTGGATTCCGCGCACGATGATCAATGTCAACCCAATGATAATGGCGACGGCAGGTAAATTGATGATTCCTGAAACACCGTCAGTCGAACTCTGAAATGGCGAATGGCACAGCGCGTAAGGGATGGTCCAGCCCGGGCCGATGAACTCGGCAATGAATTTGTTGAAATACTCCGACCATGCAATAGCGACCGTGGCTGCCCCCAGTCCGTATTCGAGCACCAAATCCCAGCCGATGATCCAAGCAAAAAATTCGCCCATCGTGGCGTAGGAATAAGTGTAAGCGCTGCCCGCGACCGGAGTCATGGCTGCGAATTCGGCATAGCACATTCCGGCAAAGGCACAACCTAACGCTGCCACAATGAAGCTGATGGTCACGCCCGGGCCAGCATGGTCAGCGGCGGCAGCGGCGGTACGAACAAACAACCCCGCGCCGATAATCGCACCTATGCCCAACATGATTAACTGAACGGGCCCCAAATGCCTCAGCAGGCTCTGCTCGCCAGCATCCTGGGCTTCCGAAAGCAAGGTATTGATCGGTTTCTTGATGAACAGGTTCATTCGTAATCGTACTCCCCGGTGAGGTCACATAGTTCAGCGGCTTGCTTGAGGCGCGCAGCAGATGAGTTCTTTCCGTTACCAGCCCGAAGCGCAAGCGAGTGCGTCAATCCCGGCACGCACTCGCTTGCGCTTCGGGCTGGTATTCACGGAGCCTTCAATCCCAAGGCAAGATTGTAGTTTGCAATTAGTTCGCCAGCGACAGGGGATATCTGGCTGAACAAACAACATATCCGGCCTGTTGGAGCCCGGTTGCGCAGGCTACGATCATCATTGTTATCCAATCTCAAGTCGCGCGATGGGTCGTATCTGGCTGCCTCAAGGTTCATCGAAATGAAAACGCAAGACAATTCTCCAAATGGCACCGAACCGGTTGAAGTTGAAACTCATGTTTCGCAGGTCGAGAGTCGAAATGCTCGAACGCCATTGAGTTGGCGACTCGCAATCCTAGCGGCCATTGGGCTAACAGCGTCCGGCGCTTACGTGGGACAAGAGTTCATCGGTTTGCGAGGCCAGTCAGCCGCCGGCATACTGTGCTTCTTCGGGATCGTTGCTGCGTTTTCGAGAAACTTGCGATCCGTGAATTGGAAGACGATTTTCTGGGGCATTGGCCTGCAAGTCGTGCTGGCCGTTTTGGTACTAAAAGGCAAAGTTACTTGGGGAGGAGCTGAATACTCGGTGTACCAGGCATTCGAAGCTGCGGGCGAAGTTGTTAAAGCGTTCGTTTCATTTTCGGACCAGGGAGCCGAGTTCGTGTTCGGCAATGCCTCCCGTCCGGATCACCTGTCACGGGTCTTTGGACAAGAATTTCTGTTTCCGTTTGCCTTCAAAGCGCTTCCTCCGATCCTGTTCATCTCCGCCTTTTTCACGTTGCTTTATCATTTCGGAATTCTACAAGCATGCGTGCGCGCGTTTGCTCGAATCATGGTGCATCTGATGGGCACCAGTGGAGCCGAAACGTTATCTGTTTCTGCCAACGTCTTCATGGGGCAAACGGAAGCGCCGTTAATCGTTAAACCCTACGTGCCGCGAATGACCAACTCGGAACTCTTTGCGTTGATGACCAGCGGAATGGCTCATATCTCCGGCGGCATGATGGCAGTCTATATCAACTATGGAGCCAATCCAGTAGCTGTGTTGACCACATGTGTTATGGCCTGTCCGTGTAGTTTGTATCTATCTATCCAAACTATTTATGCCCGAATTGTTCACACCCGAGACAAGTGGACAAGTGACCATCAAGTCCGAAAATTCGCCGTACGTAAACGCAGTGGACGCCGTTGCCAGCGGCACCGCTGATGGACTGCGATTGGCGTTCAATGTGGCGGCAATGTTGATCGTCTTCATCGCCTTCGTTGCAATGTTCGACGGAGTCTTGGGACTGGTCAGTACGCAGTGGATCTCAAGTTTGACGGGCTGGGAATTGCCGCCCAAGATTACGCTGCAATGGATCTTCGGTTGTTTGTTTTCTCCAGTTGCGTTCTTGATGGGAGTTGCGACGGAAGACCAAGCAAAAGTTGGCAGTCTGCTCGGCAGCAAATTGGCGATCAACGAGCACTACGCCTATTTGCAGCTCAAGACGTGGAAAGAAACTGCCGGGTTTATGTCCGATCGATCGTACCAACTGGCTGCATTCGCTCTGACGGGCTTCGCCAATTTTTCGTCCGTCGGCATTCAACTCGGTGGCATCGGAGCGCTCGCGCCCGAGCGGCGAGCAGACCTGGCGCGATTGGGAATGTCGGCACTATTCGTTGGCTTTACCGCAACACTGTTGAACGCAGCAATTGCAGGTCTGCTGCTGTGATACCAGCAAAAGCAATGCTATCCGCGCGATTGTGCAAGAAGCTGTTTGCCCGCAAAACGTTGATCGCCACTGACCGGATTCGCGAAAATCCGTGATGCTCAGTTCCCCAGATGTTTGCTTCCTCACGAGACCGGCACCTGCACCATCCAGCCGATGCCAAACTTATCGGTAACCATGCCATAACGTGGCGACCAAAAAGTCTTAACGAGCGGCATGTCGATCTTGCCACCCTCGGCCAGCGCGTTGAAGGCACGGTCGGCGGCAGCTTCGGTCGGAACAGACAATGCCAGTCGGAAGCCTTCGAAGCGGGACTTGTCATCGCATCCGTCCGATGCCATCACGGTCATGCTGCCAACTTGAAAGCTGCAGTGCATTACCTTGTTCTCGAACCCCGGCGCAAGCATTCCCGGAGGCGTCGGTTCGGGGCCTTCGTTGAATCGCATGACCATGATGATCTTCGCGTGCATTGCAGTCTTGTAGAACTCCAACGCCTCCTCGCATCGTCCGCCGAAAAAGAGGTACGGCCTCACGTTTGCGTTGTCCATCGCTAACCTTGCTTCGAGATTCGCTTCCTTTGCTCGCAGTTCGGGTGTGAACTCTTGGCCAAAGTCGTCCGGTTCGAACAGCGGCCGAATCTCGACGTCCGACTCTTCTTCGCCCATCGGGCAGGGACATTTCTTCAGCCACTCGACAGCTTGCTCCATCGACTCAACTTCCCAAGTCCAGAATCCTGCGACGAGTTCCTTTGTCTCAGCAAACGGACCATTGATGACGGTTCGATCGTTACCGGAGAACCGCACGCGGATTCCTTTCGACGACGGATGCAAACCGGCTCCGTCCTTCATTATTCCGGCTTGGACGAGTTGTTCGTTATACAGGCCCATATCGGCCAGCAATTGCTGACTCGGCATGATTCCTGCTTCAGACGACTGACTGGCTTTCACAAAGACGGCGACTTTCATGAGTATCTCCTTTGAAATTTGAGTTTGCGCCCGCGGACCCGTTTTCATGAGATAGTCGAACACGAAACCAGCAGATCGACAACGATCACAAGAATACTGAAATAATTGGAAACAGCGCACGCCGCGCGGGCGAAAACGCGAAATAAGGCGAGCGGCAGATGGGAATTTACCAAGACAAAAGCGAGTACAAGCCCGAAGCGCAAGCGAGTGCGTCAATCCTGGCACACACTCGCCTGCGCGTCGGGCTTGTATTGGTAAGAAACAATCTGCCGTTCGCCTAAACTGGCTGGCGGTGTGGTTCTGCCGGGATTGCACAGCGATCGACAGATTGAATCATCCAATCAACTCAGGTCGCACTGAATGCACATTCAGTTGCTTTCACAAAGTTGGCTGTTGGTCTACAATCGGACTGCAGAAGGATCTACCGCGGCTCGGCGGTTTAGAAACTCCTCGCCCCAAGCTAAGCATTCTTCCTGGGCAATTGCGGAGTGAGGCATGTTGATTTCGGAATGGATGGCCAGCGAACTTACCAGCGAAATGTCAATGACGCGCAGCCTGTTGGCGCGAGTTTCCGATGACAAACTCCCATGGCAGCCCCCGGGCCAGCTTAATTCGATCGCCTGGAATGCTGCGCATTTGGTAGAAATCGTCTGTTGGGTTCCTGGCATTCTAAAACAAAGCGAATGGAACATCGCGCCCGTCGGTGGGCCGGCATATGTCGCGCCCACAGTCACACAAGCGAGTCAGTTGTTGGACATGTTCGACTGCTACAGCCAGAACGCCATTGATGCGCTTCGCGGCGTCTCCGACTCTGTAATGGATGAACCGTGGTCGCTGAAAATGGGCGGACAGATCTTGTTCACGATGAAGAAGGGCGATTGCCTGCGTAAATGGGTCTTCAGCCACTCAGCTCATCATCGTGGAATTCTCTCGGTTTATCTCCGGATGGCCGGCCTGAAGTTTTCATCTATCTACGAAGTGTAAGACCAAGAATGTTCCGCAGCAATCCCGAAGCAATCAACGTGCTCGACTTGTCTGAGGCTTGACCACCCAAAGCTCGCTAAGTCGCAGGTCAGCACTCTCAACAGAGATTGCGCAAACCCTTTCACAGAAGGAGCCCCTCGCGTCGCTGCGGCTTCTGGCTGATGCATTGTTTATTTTAGAAAGGATCGAGCCAAGGAATTGGGCTCATTCAAAGTCGACGCAGCATGTTGCCGTGTCGTCACAAAGCACTTTGCCCGTCGCCACAAAGCATTGCTGCGTCGGTACTTAGCAGCGATTGTCAGCAGAAGGCAGCCAATAGCAGAAGTAGCGGAGGAGGGATTCGAACCCCCGACAC
>SYJV01000496.1 GCA_005798335.1 Planctomycetaceae bacterium
AAGCGCAAGCGAGTGAGAGCCTGGATTGACTGGTGCGTGGTTTCGGCACTCGCTTGCGCTTCGGGCTTGTATTGGTAAATTCCCATCTGCCGCTCGCCTAAAACGATTGTCCTCAATCGTTTCAGAAAGGCAATTGACCGTATTTCTTTAAGCAATTATGACAATTGCTCTACTCTCTAGTACCGGGAGCATGCCATGAAACTCAGCGACGTCATGGAGGAGTTAGCCAGTAAAGGCAACCCTGCGACCAAGAAAACGCATTTGCGCCATGGTGCACCGGAGCCGATTTTCGGCGTCAAGATTGGCGATCTAAAGCCGATCCAAAAGAAACTCAAGGGCCAACAGGACTTGGCATACGAACTGTATGCCACGGGAAACTCGGACGCGATGTACTTGGCCGGACTGATCGTAGATGGTTCGAAGATGACGCGCAAGCTGCTGGACCGATGGGTGGCAAGCGCATCTTGGAATATGATCGCGGGATTCACGGTTCCGTGGGCCGCCGCTGAGCATCCACAAGCGATCGCGATTGCCCGCAAATGGATCGATTCTAAACGCGAACTGACGGCCACAGCCGGTTGGGCCACGCTATCGTCCGTCGTATCGACTCGTCCGGACGCGGAGTTGCCGATCGATGAGTTAAGTGGATTGCTGGACCGAGTGCTCAAGACGCTCAACTCGTCCGCTAATCTCGTTCGTTACGTGATGCACAACTATGTTATTTGCTGTGGCACGTACGTCGCTCCCTTAGCTGACAAGGCGCTTGCCACAGCCGGTAAACTCGGCGTTGTTGAAGTCGATATGGGAAATACCGATTGCAAAGTCCCCGATGCGGCGAGCTATATTCTCAAATGTCGCAAGGGCGCAGCAGTCGCACCGAAACGCAAAACAACTCGCTGTTGAACGATTCTCGCAACAAGTGGATTAGGCCGAGCTTGTCCACGGAATTCTCAATCGAATCGATCGAGCCTACCCGGAAGTGCTATCGAAATCATTGGACTCGTAATTGACATTGATTGGACGGATTTGCGGACGTAAAGCGATGCATCAGTGCGGAGCAACTCTAGCACGGCAACCAGTGCTTCGGGGCATTTGCGGGCAACGTTGCGCAAGCCTTCGCTCGCAGCCCGACGGATGTTGGCGTCAGGATCATGTGCCCACTGTTTTAGTCGATCCAAGACAGCGTCCGGCTGCCTCTTGCTGATCTCCACCAGCGCAGTTGCAGCTACTTCACGCTTTTGCCAGCTCTCGCTCGCTGCCAATTTCCGGATTTCGGGGATCACTGCGCTTAAATTTGCGATTCCCTGTGGGACTAGATGCGGCAAGTCTGCAATCTTCGTAATCATCGCTAACTTCTCAGCCCAGCGGTGCATTAGTGGCTTTCGGGTCTGGGAATTCCTTTGCCTGATTTGCTGGAGCTGCGATGGCGCTTGCCGCCGGCGCGCTGGGATTTGGCGGCGTCGATGTCGCTCATCGGTTGGCCGATCGCTCCGCGCATGGCAGTGATCTTGTCGCGTAACGCAGCCGCTCGTTCGAATTCCAAATCCTCGGCGGCTTGCAGCATATCTTGCTCCAGCCTGTCGATGACTTCTTCGGTAACGATCTCTTTGGCAGGGTGGCCTTTGATTGCTTCACGAGCTTTCTTATGCGCCTGCGAGGCGGATTCTATACCCGCTTTGATGTTACGTTTGACTGTTTGCGGAGTGATCCCGTGTCGCTGGTTGTATTCTTCCTGCAACTTGCGCCGACGTTGTGTCTCGTCGATCGCGGCTTTCATGGAATTCGTTACTTTGTCAGCATATAAGATGACCTTGGCATTTACATTGCGAGCCGCACGACCAATTGTCTGAATCAACGACGTTTCACTGCGCAGAAAACCCTCTTTGTCAGCGTCCAGTACTGCGACAAGGGAAACTTCCGGCAAATCGAGTCCCTCGCGCAACAAGTTTACGCCGACCAGTACATCGAATCGTCCTTCGCGTAGTTCGTGTAACAATTCGACTCGCTCGAAGGCGTCCAATTCACTGTGCAGCCATCGACAACGGATGTTCTGTTCGGACAAGTAAGCAGCCAAATCCTCAGCCAAGCGCTTGGTCAGCGCGGTGACGAGCGTCCGTTCGTTGGCACTAGTACGCAGACGCACTTGTTCGACCAAGTGAGCCACCTGGCCTCGCGCCGAGACGACTTCGACAATTGGGTCCAACAAACCAGTCGGGCGGATAATTTGCTCGACGACTTCGCCGCCAGTCTGTTGCAGTTCGTAATCGCTGGGCGTTGCCGAAACAAACACGACTTGATTGATTTTCGCCTCCCATTCGTCAAATCGCAGTGGGCGGTTGTCCAGCGCGCTTGGCAGGCGAAAGCCATGGCTGACCAGCGTGTTCTTGCGGCTTTGATCGCCAGCGTGCATCGCGCGCAGTTGTGGGATAGTGACATGGGATTCGTCGACGACCAACAAGAAATCGTCAGTGTAGAAATCGTACAACGTATCCGGAGTCGCACCCGGTGGTTTCCCCGACAGCGGTCGCGAGTAATTCTCGATTCCCGGACAATGTCCCACTTCTTGGAGCATTTCAAGGTCGAATCGCGTGCGCGCGTTTAACCTCTGAGCTTCCAAGAGCTTGCCCTCGGATTGGAGTTTCTCAAGCTGCCCTTTCAGTTCTTCGCGGATCACGCCGATCGCTTTTTCGATACGCTCTTCGGGCGTCACGAAGTGCTTGGCCGGATAGATGAAAACTTCAGCGTGTCGCGAAATCACTTCGCCATCGATTGGATGTATGATCGAAATCTGTTCGATCTCGTCCCCCCACAACTCGACTCGGTACGCAAACTCTTCGTAGGACGGCCAGATCTCCAAACAATCTCCGCGCACGCGAAACTTGCTTCGCTCAAATGCGACGTCGTTGCGCTCGTATTGAATGTCGACCAACTGCAACAGAACGTCATCGCGTCGAATGGTAGAGCCAACTTTTAATTGCACTACCATGTTGCGATAGTCTTCGGGACTTCCCAAGCCGTAAATGCTCGACACACTGGCCACGATGATTACGTCTGGGCGACTTACCAAAGCACTGGTAGCGGCCAATCGCAGGCGATCAATTTCGTCGTTGATCGACGCATCCTTCTCGATATAAACGTCACGCTGCGGAATATAAGCCTCGGGCTGATAGTAGTCGTAGTAGCTGACGAAATAGTGCACCGCATTATGCGGAAAAAAATCCCGGAATTCTGAATAGAGCTGCGCTGCGAGCGTCTTATTGTGACTCAGAACCAACGTCGGTCGAGCGATCTCGCGTATCACGTTGGCCATGGTGAACGTCTTACCCGAGCCCGTCACTCCCATCAGCACTTGGTGCCGGCGCTTTTCCCTCAAGCCTCGGACCAATGCGGAAATCGCACTGGGCTGGTCGCCCGCCGGTTCAAAACGACTGACCAATTGAAATTCTGCGTTGGCTAGTCTGTCGTTAATCATGTTGTGTTTTTGGATCACGGGCATCAATGGGACGGTTCGACGATCGCAACGTCGGAGATATCGACTGGCCCTGAGTAAAATGACAGATAGGGCTTGAGTCCCGCCAAAGTCTTTGGACCAATTCCTTCGATAGCATCCAATTCTGTAATTCTTCGAATCGGTCCGTGGTCCTGGACGAACTGAACAATTCTCTCGGCGGTCGCCGGGCCAATGTCCGGCAGCATTTGCAATTCCATTACTGAAGCTCGATTGATATCGACTAACAGTAGCGGTGGCGCATTTGGATCAACTCCACTGGTCTGTTGGGGCAATCGAGTGCCAAGTAACAAACTTGCAATGACTAATCCCACAGATAATATCAGCCAGCCACATGCCGGCGAATACTCGTTCGCGGGGCGCCGTGTCGCATCGGACACAGTTTCCGCAGCCGCTCGCGACGATTCAGGCGCGCATCTATCTACTGGAACAACAGGTTGCGGTTCAACATGTTCATCCATGATCGGACTCCGGGGATGCGACATCCAAACCAATCAATCGCACTCAACTCGCACAAGTATAGCGGAACTGCGGCCCAAGTGGTGTGCCAGAAAATGTGACAATCCAAGATCGGTTTGCCAATTATTTCCGCTTGATTTCCAGGAAATTCACTGAACGCTCGTTACGAATGCGAAATATGGTTTGATTTCCATAGTGCGCGAATTTGCCACTTTGAAACTGAATTTGCTGAGAATTTGCAAATAAATTCGGCTAACAAGATTGGCGCGCTATCGCTATAGATACCACTAGCCATGCAACGAGTGATTCTTGGTACGACTGTTGCTACTTTTCATTTTGCGAATGAACGGCCAATTTTTTCGTCCGCTTTGGCTCAAGAATGTGCCCTGTTGTGCCGATACCCGGTGAGTCGCAGCGGATGAGCTGTAACTTGATGGAAGAGCTTCGCACGGACGTACTCCTTTGACACTCCATTGAAAGTCCCACAGTGACGCCAGTCGTTCCATCCGGTGAATTCTTACATCGCGTCGATCTTGCAATAAAAGGCAGCCTTCATTTAGTTGGGCATCACGTTTCCTGCGAGCATCAGCATGGGACGGTGATTTTACACGGCAAGGTCAATTCCTTCTACCAAAAGCAAATGGCTCAGGAAGTATTGCGAAATCTGGACGGGGTCCAGCGCATTGTCAACTTGCTGGAAGTCAATTGGCGCGATCATTCACCACTGATCTCCGCACAGTTCTAGTTGGACAGGTTGCAATATTGATCGCGTTCGTATCGCTACGACGACTCGATCCAAGTCTGCACCAGGTCAAAAACTTCGTCGCGGCCGATGTCTCGGTGGATGTCGTGGAGAAATCCTTCGAATATTCGCCACGTACACAACGAGTTGCTATTGCGCGCGAATTGCCGACTTGCCTCCGGACAGGTCAGTTCGTCGGCAGAGCCGTGCATGACAAGCGCTGGAAAGTTCAACTCCCGCGCGTGCTGGATAGCCCAATGACCCGCATCGAGCACGGCGGCTCCTAACCGCAAACTCAGCATGCGATGGACGAATTCATCGTGTCGATAAGCGTCCTGTTGAGACTTGTCACGCGTCAGACCTTCTGCCCTTACAGGAGCCACCAATCGATAATGTGGAAGCAGTATTGACGCGGCTCGAGCCATCTTCAAATAGAGTTTGCTCGGCAATCGCTTGGGGCGCAGAAAAGCCCCCGACGCGACAACCGACCGCGGCTGCGGACGACGATTCCGCAATCCATAATTGAGCACGAGATTTCCTCCCATGCTGTGGCCATACAAAATGTGCTGCGAGGCTGGAAATCGATTTTCTAGAACCAACATCGCGGACTCGATGTCCAGCATCAGGCCATCGAACGAGTCGATACACCCGCGCCAGCCATCGCTTTTTCCGTGCCCTTGCAAATCAAAGGCCAGCGTCCCAAATCCGCGTTGTAACCACGTCTGCGCGAAATCTGCATACCGTCCGCTATGTTCGCCCAATCCGTGTACCAAACAAAACATCGCTCGCGGAGCGAAGTTCGACGGCGTCCACATTCTTGCGTATCGCTTGGAGCAACCTGAATCGAACCAAAAGTCTTCTTCTCGCGAATTCAAGTGTTCCTCGCATTCAACTTATGCATCGCGACACAACGGGCGATTCTCAAGTGTTGTTTGTTTCAAAGCGTCCGCGTCAACAGCTCGCGTGTTGCTATTTTACGATCGTGCCAGCCATAATACGCTTTCAAATAAGACCACAGTTACAAATCACACTTGCACAGTTAGGAGCTGCGCGAAAATAATTGCTTGACGTCTTGAAGCAAACCGTTGGGGATCGCGCGATCTCCAGTGCATACGATTGGCTCCAAGCCGACTTTACGCAGCTACTGGTTGTGTGGAACAGTGGAACAATCGCAGGATTGTTGGCCAAATTGTACATTCGAAAGCGAAATCATGCGACGAATGACTCGACGTAGATGGGGCTCGCAGGTATTGGCAGGAGTCCTGGGATACGGATTAGCTGAAATGATGGCGCAGTGCGCGCTTGCGCGCGGCGCAGCGATGGCGAAAGCCCGCAATGTGCTGGTTGTGTATGAAGAAGGCGGGATCAGCCAGATGGATTCTTGGGATCCCAAGCCGTTTGCTCCCGTCGACCATCGCAGCCCCTTTCCGCCAATCTCGACAAACGTTCCGGGAATTCAATACTCTGCGTTGATGCCTCAAGTTGCCAAGCATGCGGACAAGCTGGCTGTCGTACGTTCGATGACCACCACCAAAGTCGCGGGACATATCGAGGGTTGCTTGGAGTTTTTCAAGGGCTATCAATTCAATTCACCGACTTTTGGAATTTCTGCCAACGATTATCGTTCGCATCGATTTCCCGATATCGGTTCCGTGGTTACTGAGGTACTCGGCAGCGACTGTAAACAGCTTCCTGGTTATGTACTGTGCCCGGGAGCAAACTTGCCGAACTTAGTGGGAAATTCCGGTTTTCTGACGGCCGCGCGCGAACCATGGAAATTGGGCACAAAGAGCCTGGGCGAGAATCTAGCCGATCCCCAGTGGCGAGTACGATCGTTGGACGCGCCGCCAGAATTGACTGGTTCCCGTATGTCAGTGCGCCGTCAATTGCTAAACGAACTCGACCGCTCGCAAGTCAAACACGATGCTGCCGCCGAGACGATGCAGCGATTCAATCAGCACGCCTACGACTTACTGACCAGTCCTCAGGTGAAGCGCGCGTTTGCATTCAAAGACGAATCGCCCGCAACGTTGGATCGATACGGTCGCGATCATCGTGGCATGAGTTACTTGCTGGGCCGAAAGCTCATTGAAACTGGCGTCCGGTTTGTTACCGTAACGGTGATCCAGCCACCGGAACTGGTAGGCCGATCGGGAACGGGACAACCCAATGGCGCGTTCCTGAATTGGGACCATCACGAAGGCATCTATGTCAACGGTCCCTGCGGTGGGCCGCAAGCCAAGAACAATCAAGAGCGCTACGGATTGCCGCATCCGGTCATGATGCCCAGTTTGGATCGATCGCTGAGCGCTTTATTAGAGGATATGCATCAACGCGGCTTGTTAGACGAAACACTGGTCTGTTTCATCACCGAGATGGGGCGAACTCCCAGAATCAACAAGTGGCAAGGTAGGGATCATTGGGCTCGTGCCATGTCGATCGCTTTTGCCGGAGCGGGCATCGAAGGTGGTCAAGTTATCGGTCAGACAGATCGCGAGGCGGGCGACGTCATCTCGATGCCCTACACGCCGTATGATTATGCAGAAACCGTCTATCGCAAACTGGGCATCGCAACAGAATCGAGATTGCGCATGGCCGACGGTCGCCAGGTTGAATTCACCGAAGGCGGCCGCGCAATTGCAGAACTGTTTATCTAAATGGACAGCGCCACTTTCATTTGCATTGGAAAGAACAAGTCGTTGCAGCGTAATCGTTTAACCCGCAGCCGCTAGGCGAGGATTG
>SYJV01000497.1 GCA_005798335.1 Planctomycetaceae bacterium
AGCTTCCTTTAGCAGGATTTGCCAGTCGAGAGCTTGGGAGGCGCGAGTCGATAAATCGAGGTTCAGACCGGCTTCAAGAATTCTACGGTTGTTGCTAACGATAGCTTTAGCTTTCGCCAAGTGCTTTGACGCCAAATCTGGCTTGTTGAGCTTGGCGTTGCACATGGCAAGTATCAAGTGGTCCAGAAACGACCATTTGTTACCTTGTCGCCTTAGCGACTTTTCGGAGTATTCGAGTCCTTTGGCATAATCACCAATGCGATAGTAACCCAGGGCCAAAGTATTGATGAACACACTTTCGAAATCGACGGCCGGCGATTTGATTTTTGTCGAATTAGGTTTCGAGGAATTTTTGGACGATTGACCGGCAGTCGATTTGGTGGACAATTTTTGAGTTAATTTGTCCAATCGATCCAACACCGGGCGAGTTTCAATTCCAGCATCGTCGGAAAGGCTGGCGACCCATACCAACGAGTTCAAGTTCATGCAGTCATCTGATTGGCCGACGAGCGTTTGCAAGATCTGGTTTTGGTTGCGGTATTCGTCCATTTTGCCCAACAGTAAACTTGCTAGCGCCAAACTGACTCGATATTTCCATTCGTCTTCGACCTTGCTCCCTTGGACTTTGATCGCTTCTTGAAAGTCGCCGAAAGCTACTTCAAACTTTCCGAGGTACAAGCGTTGCCGGCCGCGAAGGTAAATACGTTGAGCAGTTGGCGGCGATAATTGCAACAGTTTGTCGCAATGAAACTCGGCTGCATAACTATTACCGATTTTTGCAGCCGAAGTGTACTGTTGACGATGCCACTTCAAGGTTGCATCAGTATTCGATGAAGGCTCGAGCCTTAACGCAGAGTTCGATTGCGGTTCTAATCGATATAATCGCAACTCCTCGCTGTAAATCAGTTCGCCGCCGGGACCAAAATGAACGCGGTTGAACGGACCTCTGGCTATATGTATGTTCAATAATTCGTGGCCAAGTTGAAAATCGTACAGCCTGACCGATTCATCGCGACCGCTTGAAAGCAGTCGTTGGCTGTCCGCCGAAAACGCGATGTCGTTAATTTCATCTGTATTGCCCTGCAATTGGGTCGTGGGACGAACGGTCTTTCCCGCAAGCAATTCGTACAAATTCCAGACTTGGATTTCGTTATTGCGCTGTCGCGAGAGAGCTAAGAATTTTCCGTTGGGACTGATTTTGAGGCGCTGAATACCAGTGTCGCCTTGTATACGTCGCAGCTCTCGACCATCGGGAATGGCGTGGAAAGTCAGCAATCCCCTGTGGGTTCCGCTAACCAATATCCTGGCATCGGGAGTCAGTCCGGTGCAGCTAGGCTCAATTTCGAGTTGCCAGTTTTCGCAAGGTTCGTGGCGATTCTCAACGTTGGCGCGCCACTGGATGACGTGGCCAGCTCGATCGATCGAGATCAATTTGCGGCCCGAGTCGGTGTAATGTGTGCCTACGATCGGCGCTTGGTGTTGATCGAGCACTTCTAAAGCTTCACCCGTAGCGAGATCCCACACACGAACTGATCTGTCGAGGCTGCCCGAGACTAAATTCCGTCCGTTGGGTGAGTAAGCCAGGCAAGTTGGCCAATCGGTATGCCCAGCCAGGGACTGTTCCAGCCGCAGAGTCTTTGCATCGCGCAGTTCGATCAGGGGCGCGCGCGCTTGGGATTGAATCGAATTGTACGAGAGCGCCAGCGCAACCTGAGATGTGTTCGGGTGGGAAGCGAAGTGCTCGACGCTTTGGCCGCGTGTGTAAGCTGTAACGGTCGATTGATTCGGCAGACTGATATCCCAGACGCGAACGGCGCCATCCGCACCTCCGGTTGCCAGGCGTCGTCCGCTGCCATCAAACGCAATTGCCTTGATATTGCCGTTGTGACCGTGCAGCGTTTCAACGATTGCATTGCGCTGAGCATCGCGAACTTCGGCACCTTCTCCAAACACAGCACTCGCCAAATACTGGCCGTCTGGTGACGATTGCATCACAGGCATCGCAGCGTGTGTCTCGACATGGAGCAATCGAAGCACATATCCGCTTTCGTGATAAGTCCGTAGCTCTCCATTCCAACAACCAACGTATAACTTGTTGTCGGAGGGCGACCAATCCAATCGAAATGGGTCTGGCAGTCCATTCAGGCTGTTCAGCCATTTGCTCGAATCGACTGGCCAGAGACGAACAGAACCATCCTTGGAACACGTCGCCAGCCGATCACCTTGAGGCCCAAAAGCGATGTCGAATATTCCGGCGTAGTGAGCCCTAAACTGCCGCAATTTCGTTCCATCTGTGGCCGAAAACTGCGTAATGAACCCGAATGCATCGCCGATATACAGCGATTGACCATCCGGCGAATATCTGGAAACCATTGGTAGCAGTTCGTCGATCTCGAAGCGAATCGTGCCGTCAGCCAGATTCCATACTACAACCTTGCCGGAGCGATTTTCCAACGTCGCGTGGGAGTTGTTGTCGCATGACAGTAGGAATTTACCATCGGAGCTGAACGCGACATCGTGGGCACACCCCTTGTGACGCTCGAGCTTCCAGCGCAGTTTGTTTTCGAAAATGTCCCAGACGTAGATTGGCTCTGCGCCGTTTACCTCGAGTACGCCATGAGCGCTGGCAACGTAGCGTCCGTCGGGACTCATGGCCACTGCGCGAACGGACATCGCAGCGCGAGGCGACTCCCACACATACTCGCGGCATAAACTGCGTAAGTACTGCCATTCCCAGTTGCGATACTTTTCGGGACAGGCCGCCAAGATCTGTTCGGCGCGTTCGATGTGGTGCGACCGATATTCTGATTGAGCCAGTGCGATGTCGCGAGCATAAGCCAAATTCTCACCGCGCAGGCGCTCAGCCCGTTCTGCCAATCCGCTCGATTCTGCTCGCAGCCACAGCCAAGTCATGGAGATCGTCGCCAGCAGAATGGCCGCAACCAGGCCTGTTAAACTGGGATGCCGAATAATCCATTTGCGCGATTGCTCAACCAAGCTGGCTGGTCGAGCGAGAATGGGACGTTGGTCTAAAAATCGTTGAAGATCCTCGGCGAGAGCCTCGGCAGAGTTGTACCGCCCCGACGGCTCTTTGCACAAACACTTCAAGCAAATGGTCTCCAAGTCTCTTGGGACGTTATATTGCAATTGACGTAAAGCAATGGGTTCGTTTTCTCGCACTTGACGCAAAGTGTCGAGGACTGTTGCAGAGTAAAACGGCGGACGTCCAACGAGAGCGTCGTAGAGAATCGCTCCCAAAGCATAAATATCGCTGTGTGGACCAACGCTGCCAAACTCTGCGGAGACTTGTTCGGGTGCCATGAAACAAGGAGTTCCCAGCGCAACTCCAGTAATCGTGCGTTGGTCGTGCGATTGAAGGTTTTTTGCCAATCCGAAGTCAGCGATTTTCGGCTCAACTCGGTTCACCGCGCCGCAGCTCGCAAGTTCAATTTGACCGCAATCGTGCAAATCGATGGCTTCGGCGCGAACGCTAGGAGCGAGCAAGACGTTGGCTGGCTTCAAATCTCGATGGACAATTCCCTGACTGTGTGCGTAACCGACTGCTCGCGCCAGGGTCACCATCAGCCGCGCTGCTGTCTCAGAATTTAGTGGCCGTTCGCGCATTGCTTGGGCGAGCGTACCACCGGTTACCAGTTCCATCGAAAAATAAGGAACACCTTGAAAGTAACCGATTTCAAAAATCTGCACGATATTGGGATGCTGCAAACGAGCTGCGATCGCCGCCTCGGATTGAAAACGATCGTTAAGGGCCGGGTCCAGGCTGGCCATGGCGTCGATCGTCTTCACGGCGACTTGACGATTCAATCGTACCTGAACCGCTCGGTAAACCAGCCCCATTCCGCCGCGTCCGATCACTTCGAGCAATTGGTAGCTGCCCAATTGCTTGAATTGCGAATTAGTGTTGAGGGAAATAGCATCGGAACTGGTTAAGAGCTGGTCACCTTGCGTGGTATGTTGACCCTCGTTATCCGTATCGGTAATCGCCGAGTCGACTCTCAATATGGCCGAAATGTCGTCAGCCAAGTGTGGAAATCGGGACTGAAATTCTGCCAGCGCTGGGGTATCGCCACGCTCTTGCCGGAGTATGAACTCGAGGTACAAAAGCTCCAAAATACTCTCGTTTTGCCCTGCCAAACTGATGTGCTTGGCTAAGACCGTTTCGCAAGCGAAATTCGCTTGCCGGTCCACCAAGTCCTCCAGTTCCCTGTAGGCCACAGCTAATGTGTCGTGTAACGTGCTGGTGGTATGGAATTCGGCGGACATGTTCGACTCGCGTAGGCGTAGTTTTTTCCGCTGGGAGTGCCGATAAAATAATATTTCGGGTTATAACTATAACCAAATGCCAACGCGAACCAATTTTGTTACATGCCTTGCTAAGAATCTGGGAAAAAATTGCAAGATTCGAATTCTGCACCGAAAGATGAGCTGTTTCCCGAACTGCTCAACAAAGCCAGGCTGGGTGACATTGCCGCGCAAGAAGCTATTTGTCAGCAATACGAACGACAAGTAAGAATCGTTGCCCGGGTATTACTTGGTCCACAACTGCGCGCCCAGCTCGATTCCACAGATCTAATGCAATCGGTCCATCATAGCATGTTGCTGGGGATCAAGGACCAGCGCTTCGATATTGCTAGTCCTGACAAGTTGGTGGCCCTCGCCTGCACGTTGGCTCGTCGTAAAGTAGCTCGCAAATGGCGTTTGCATCGCCGTCAAGTTCGGCTGGGGACCGTTACCGGTGACTCGAGCTACATTGCGAGCACGTTGAGCGCGATCGCGAACCCGCATTCTGGTCCTGCCGAGATCGCCGAATTCAATGATCAGCTCGCTAAGCTCTGTGAGAGTTTGAACGATGTTGAGCGCAAGATGCTCGAAATGCGACTCGATGGTTACACAACCGGCGAAGTTGCCGAGTCACTCGACATTCACCCAGTCGCCATACGAGTCCGCTGGACTCGCCTCCGCCAGCGCCTCCAAGCTGCCGGTATCTTTGCGGATTGGTTGTGAGGCGAGTCTTCGAATTACTTGTTTCGTGACCAAAAAAACTCTCTTGATCTAACGAGATGAACTAGACAAACCCATCGGGAAGTCCCACTGCATGCAAAGTAACTAATGAAATTCACAACACAACCTGTTATCAATTCGATCGGCGACCGCTAGGATGCTGCCAACAACAGTCTCTTGCAGAGCAGTTGATTTCAGTCACTTTGGCCTTGTTGGTTCGAATCATGTTTCGCAAATTTTTACGAGCCAAGATACACCGCGCTACGGTCACACAAGCCGATCTCGATTATGAAGGATCGCTGACCTTGCCGCCTGACTTGATGCGAGCGGCTGATATTGCTCCCTACGAGTCAGTGCATGTGTGGAACGTGACTCTCGGCAGTCGATTGGAGACTTACGCGATTGAAGGTATCGAAGGCGCGCGGGATATTTGCGTTAATGGCGCCGCGGCTCACTTGATCCGCCCGGGAGACGTCGTGATTGTAGCGACTTTTGTTTATTCGGCGGAGCGACAACCAGATGGATCGCCACCCAAGCCGCGCGTGGTATTTGTCGATCATCAGAATCGAATACTGAGAGTTGGTACCGAAATCCCCGGTCCTCGCCGCCGCAATAATCTCGGCAGCGAGGCTGACAGTTGCTGCTAGGGCCAAGCTGCTGCTCTATGTTGCGTGAACGCGCATTTACCTGGGAAACAGCGAGTTGACGGACTCTGGTTCGCGTTTTCTTACAACGATTTTAGGAACGTGATGCAGTCTTTCTCGCTTTGGCTGGTCCATCCTTCGTCGAGGACCTTGATCAGCAAAGTGATTAACGGTTTATTTCCTTTTAGAGCCTGTATCTTTTGCTCGCCCGCGCTACGGATTTTGTTTACGTACAGTTCGGCGACATCGTCCGCGTCGGTGTTGTAGTGCTCGTCCAAGCGCCGAAATGCTTCGAAAACCGTTTGCATTGGTTCCAGAAATAGATCGGAGGCGAGCGCTTGTTCGTCGTAGTTCAATGTCACTAAGTTGTTGGCTCCCAAACGTACTCCGGTATAGTGCTTGTCGATCAATTCAAACACACGATCGCGGGTCCTGCTCAGTTTTGATGACGCGCGTAGCCATTGGTGGCAAAACGCTTGCCAGCCGACGAGCGAGTGCGGTTGCTGCTGCCCAGTCGCGTTATCCAACACCATTCTTAATAAGGCTTTGACCGCCTCGATAGCTTGCCTGCCAGATGTCGAGAACTTCTTTTCGGAATTATCCCACCACAGTTCGTCGCCCTCCTCATGGTCTTTCTTTTCTTCGCCGGCATAGCGTTTGATATGTTCAATTTCTCCGGGCGCAAAAATCTCCTCGGACTCGCTGCGCACGGCGTGTCCAATCGCAAAAGAATCCTCTAGGCAGTGAATTGCATTACCAAGAGATTGCCACGGGACATCTTGAAAGACGAAGCGTCCTCGAATTCGATCCGCAGGAGTATCGCGAATCCCTTTCGGAAAATAGATGGCAATGCGATTGGCCAGCAACTTCACAGCGGACAGCGAGTTGCTATGAATCCAATGCAACGCCGCTTCATAAGCTTCGAACGGACTTTGGCTGTCGAATCGCCGCATAAAATGATGCGACTGTCCAAAGTCCGCCCAATGCCCTAGACAAAGCACATCCATAATATCCCGCCCCACCGCTGCTCCCGGCAATCCCGCCCAACGCACACCCTGCGCAATCGTCGAACCCGGCCTACCACTCGCCAGCTCGACCACAGCCGCATTTGTGATTCGAAAATGTCCGCTTAAGGTACTCATAGCAATAGCAATTAATCGTTCAGTTCAGTACTATCGTCGTGCCTCGATTGCCTCAGCGCTGTGAATCAACTTGCACTTACGCCCTACGAGCATCTCGTATTTTTTAGGCTAGATCGATTGCCGTTCTTCCGTCGACCCATTGTGACTTCATGATATACCCGCCGAGGTTTGTCTACCAGCTCAATTGCGTCTGTCGATCTGAGCAAAAAGTCGACTTTGTACTCGCTGAATTCGCACAATTGAACTGGCCAGTCCGTGACCGATGCTCGTCAAAGTCTGCCGGATCATCGTGCATGGCTGCGAAGGATTGATCTCATTCAAATCAAGCGGATCTATTTCAATACTTGCTCAACCAATATCCGAATCAGATGGATGCGATGCACTAGAGTGATCGTGACTCACAATCGACCATCACTTGAGTCTTCGAGCCAACAGTACAAATCACTTCGATTCGCTCCAAACCAATCGTCGAGTGATCAGCACTGTGAGTTGGCTGCATGTTCGATTCTCACCAAATTCTTGAGGAGGAAACCATGAAAGGATTACCGCTGCTGCGCGCCGTTTGTTTGGGCGCAGTTCTGTTCGTCGCGCTGGGAGTCGATATCCCAGCACAGGAGCCGGACCAGTCGCCATTACCATTGTCGACTCCGGCAGTTTCGCGAGGATATCCCGAGTATGTGCCCAAACAGCTAACTCTCTCCCAACAGACAGCGCGAATTCAGGCGGAACAGCGATTGATGCGTATGGAAGGCCATAAGTGGGCTGGTTACGATACTCTCCGGCCAACGCTCAGCGCGGGATTCACATACGACTCGCGATATATCGCATATTCACCCTTCCGCGGCCGATTCGTAACCAACGGTTGGGGATCGAATACTTGGTTCTGGTGACGCGGAATCGCGAAATTCCCTACGAACTGGTTTGCGGAAATCGTGGCCGCTAACTATCTCTTCGTCCCGCATCGACCAATCTATCTAATCAGCTCGCCGCCACGGAGCATTTGAACCTGCGATCCACGGTAGGGGAACTCACAATTCCTCTACCGTCTGGTGCTGCGAAAAATACTGACTGGGAGTTTCTTGTCGAGGGCTGCGCTCGTACAATGCCAGTCAAAATGGTCCGAGACAAGTAGCTGCTTGGGACGACGAGATTTGGACTCTATTGAGGAAACGAAATAATGGGCAACTGGGACATCGGAGTATTTACGAGCATCGATGCCGGATTGGGTGTCAAGTTGGAAGTTGCCGCTGAGCTGGGTATTCCGACGATTCAATTGCATGCCCCGCACCGCGCTACGCGCACTCCTGAATCAGCCGAAAAATTCTTGGCTCGTTTGGAGGAGCTGAAGATTCGATTGACTGCGGTATTTGGAGGATTCGAAGGCGAAAGCTACGCAGACATTCCGACAGTCGAGCGAACTGTCGGATTGATGCCCGAGGCAACTCGTGCATCAAGGTTGCAAGAAATGCGCGAAATCAGCGATTTCACGCGACTGCTGGGCTGCGATGTGATTGCCTTGCATTTGGGATTCGTACCGCATGATACTAAATCGACGGCGTATAACGACATAGTGGAAGTTACGCGGCAACTGTGCGATCACGCAAACCGAAACGCTCAGCGAGTCCATTTGGAGACAGGACAGGAATCGGCGGATTCGCTGTTGGCGTTTCTGGGCCATGTACAACGAGACAATTTGTGCATTAATTTTGACCCAGCCAATATGATTCTCTACGGTACCGGTGAACCGATCGAAGCATTGCAGAAAATCGGCAAGCACGTGCGCAGTGTGCACTGCAAAGATGGCACTTGGAGCGATCAACCTGGCGTGACCTGGGGACGCGAAGTGCCGTTGGGGCAAGGCCAAGTGAATATGGAAAAATACTTGAGGACTCTGCTCGCAATTGGCTACCGTGGGCCGCTGACCATCGAGCGAGAAATCCCACAAGAACCAGAGCGGCAAAAGGCGGAGATTGGATCGGCGGTAGCTCTGTTAACCTCATTGAGGTCTAAAGTGCTCGGATAGACTGTTAGGACTGATTCGACGAATACGGCTAACAAGCTTGGGGTATCGAGTGCACTCAGCTAAGGATCGATCGAACCATCCGTGATTATTTACGCTAGGAAAGAGAAGTTCGCGTTTAGGGGCAGCTTGTAATGTTGCAGCATTGCGATCTCGCAAATGACTTCAGTCGACTTCAACTCGGCGCTCGATTGACGCGCCGTGAACTCGTGGGCTTGGGACTGTGTGGCTTGTTTTCATGTCGTGTGGTCAACGCAATGCAACAGGACAACTTGAAAGAGGCCGCAGAAATTCTGCGACGCGCCACTGCAACGAAGGAGATTCGTGCTGCGGTATTGCATGTACGGGATGACGATTCGACCTTTGAAAAGTCGTTTGGCGAAGCCAAGTCACCTAGCGCCGCGTTTCTGCTGGGGTCTATTTCCAAGCCGATCGCGATCACATCGTTGATGGTATTGCATGACCGCGGAAAAGTTCAATTGACCGATCCGGTCAAGAAGTACATTCCGGAATTCACTGGCGGCGTACGGGACCAAGTCACGGTGCAACATTTGCTAACGCATGTTTCTGGATTGCCTGACCAACTGCCTGAAAACGCCCAATTGCGATCCAGCCACGCTCCGCTGTCGGAGTTTGTCAAAGGCGCGATCAGAGTACCGCTGAACTTCGCTCCCGGTACTCGCTACGATTACTCGAGTATGGCGATCCTGTTGGCCACGGAGATCGCGCAGCGCATTTCGGATGTAGAGATCAAAGAACTGGTCGACACGACGGTACTCGCACCGCTGGGGATGACGAATTCATCCCTTGGAATGCGGCGACTCAAGTCCGAACAAACGGTTCGGTGCCAAGTTGAATTTGGCGCAGTGGAAGCAGGCGGCGGCTCAACGGATTCAAAGAACTGGGATTGGAACAGTCCCTATTGGCGAGCTTTGGGCGCACCGTGGGGTGGATTGCATGCTTCGGCTGCAGATGTCGCGACCTTTTTGGATTCCTTTCTGCATCCTACCGGTCAACTGATGAAGCCCGAAATCGCTCGGTTGATGATTCGCAATCACAATCCGATAGGCTTGACCTCACGAGGATTAGGATTTGATGTCGGCATGCGTGCCAGTTGCAGTGGATGTTCCGAACAAGTTTTTGGGCACACAGGTTCAACGGGCACGATCGCGTGGGCTGATCCCGCCAAGAACCGTATTTGCGTCGTTTTGACGACGTTGCCAGCTCGAGCCATGGCGAATCATCCCCGCCAACTTGCCGCTGACCGAATCGCGGCCATGGGATGATGTTGGGTTGCTAACCAACATCATGACCCGCGCACGCACGTTTTCGATTCCCATTATCGCTGGAGATTCCAGATCGAGTTTTGGAATCGTTCCCTGAGGAACTGTTCGACAAGCTGAATTGGAACCGACCGACAAATTTCGTCACATATCCACGCGCTGCGCAGTTGTTCGATGATGACTTGGCTAGGCAACTGGATATTTGCCATGAAGTCCGAGTGCCGGCGCCTGTGTCGATATGCTGGTTCGCGCGGAGGATGTTTGAGAAGCTGATCGACCAAGTCTAAATCCATGTCGGCCAGCAATGTGCCATGATAAAGCAAAAACTTGCGCCGATAACGCAGGCTGTTGCCGCTGATCTTCCGGTCGCCTACGACCAAGTCACTGATGCCGTTGGTTTCAATGCGTGCATCAAGCTCCTTCAGCGCGACTATCATTCGCTGCATCACGAATTGATGTGCCGCATCGATCAACGTCAAGTTTGGGCGGCGCACACAATCGAGTATCAAACTGTACGCCACACATCCGGGACCAATCACTACTGCCGCGCCCCCACTGGAACGACGCACTATTGGAATGTGCAGCGACTCAGCCAACTCCACGTTCACCTCATCGGCGACTCGGCTGCTGCGTCCGACGACGATTGCAAGAGTGCGAGGAATCCAGATCCTCAACCATTCTTGATTGCTGTCGTTCCGTTCTGCTTGTTCCAATAGCGCTTCATCGAGCGCCAAGCTCTCATCCGGGGCATCCAAGTTGCTTTCCAGGAACAGCATTAGAACGAAAAACTCTCAACATCTTGCGGCGGAGCTGGCTGATATCCATGTGGTTCCATCGAGCATCCTGCGCGACCTTGGCTGAGCGAGCGAATTGCGGATGAATATCCAAACAGTTCTTTCAACGGAGCGAAAGCCGAGATCGCCGTAATTGCACCGCGAGCTTCCGTGCGCTCGATGATTGCGCGACGCTGCTGAAGATCGCCAACTATTTCACCTAAGTAGTCTTCGGGAGTTGTGATATCCATCTTCATCACGGGTTCGAGCAAGGTCGGACCGCCTTGCTGCAGCCCTTGATCGAATGCGTCGTTCGCAGCAATTCGGAATGCAATTTCATCCGATCCAATTTCGCGAGTTTCGCCGCCGAGCAGTTCGATGCGCATCCCGGTAAGCGGAAAGCTGCCGATCAGCCCGCC
Organism: Planctomycetaceae bacterium; assembly: GCA_005798335.1. Taxonomy (GTDB): domain Bacteria; phylum Planctomycetota; class Planctomycetia; order Pirellulales; family Pirellulaceae; genus Aureliella. The sequence continues at coordinate 11,304 of SYJV01000497.1, forward strand.
ACCTTGAGCTCGGCTGCGCAGCTCTTCCATCGCTGCGTTTTTCAAGTTGTCTGGTAGTGCGCGTTCACCAAAGCACTGATCAAGTACAATCACTCCGCCCGCTGGATCGGCCAGCGGCGTAAAACGAACTTGCAATCGCGCGAACATTTGAGTTGACCCAATCTGCCGATTGCACTGTCCCTCCACATCCGTAGCTGCATGGATGGTTTCGCGATAGCTGACACGAGGTTTGTAGAACTTGACGTTGAGATTGAAGTCTCGAGTTAGGCGATGCTTGATCACGTCGAGGTGTAATTCGCCCATGCCGCTGATCAAGGTCTGACCCGATTCTTCGTTTTCGATAGCGTTGAAGGTCGGGTCCTGCCGCTTGAGCATATCGAGAACGTCCGCCAGTTTCTTGCGGTCCGCCGTATTCTCCGGTTCAATCGCCATCGACAAAACGGCCTGGGCAAACTGGATGCTTGGCAATTCGATCATGTCGCGTGTGTCGCACAGCGTGTCGCCTGTGATCGACGCTCGCGGTCCGATGGCACAGGCAATGTCACCGCACACTAATTCTTGGATCTGTCCCTGGCGTTCTTTTTTGGTGGCATGAATTTGCCACAATTGCGCAACGTTTTCTTTCTTGTCGCGATTGGGGTTATAGACGCGCGAGTTCGACTCGAGTTTGCCAGAGTACACGCGCACCCAATACAGATCACCCGTTTTGGCCGGCAAGATCTTAAAGACTAGGCCGCAAAACGGCTCATCAACTGACGGCTTTCGTTGCAGTTCCTTGTCCTGTTTCTTGGGGTCAACGCCCTGGACTGGCGGGCGATCAAGCGGACTTGGTAAGAAATGGCCGACGGCATCGAGCAACGGCTGTACTCCCTGGCCGTGCAAGGCCGAACCACACAGCAGCGGTTGTATCTGCCGGTTGATGCAGCCTTCGCGGAGAGTTTTCCGAATCAGCTCAGGTGGGATTGGTTTTTCTTCGAGCGCCAATTCCATCATCTCGTTATTGAGACCATATAAAGCGTCCAGCATTTCGTCGCGCCAGCCCTTGACATCGTCGACCAACTCAGCAGGGATCTCGTGACGATAGACTTCCTTGCCTCCATCTTCGGGGCTAAAGGTCAAAAACTGCATATCGACCAGATCGATGATTCCGCGGAAAGGATCGTTGGTATGTGATGGTCCTTGGCCGACTGGAATCTGAATCGCGACTGGGCGAGCATTCAGGCGCGGACCAATTTCCTCAAGCACGCGATAAAAATCGGCTCCTTCGCGATCCAGTTTATTGATAAATACAATACGCGGCACTTCGTACTTGTCGGCTTGTCGCCAAACCGTTTCACTCTGAGCTTCGACTCCTTCGCGGGCGCTAAATACTACCACGGCTCCGTCGAGTACTCGTAAACACCTTTCCACCTCTGCCGTAAAATCGACGTGACCGGGAGTATCGAGCAGATTCACGGTGTGTTCTTTCCAGCGAAATGTCACACAGGCCGCGAAAATTGTAATTCCTCGTTCTTGCTCCTCGGGATCGTCGTCGGTTTCCGTAGTTCCCGAATCGACTTGACCGGCGCGGTGTTTCGCGCCGCTCATGTACAGCATCTGTTCGGTGACGGTCGTCTTCCCAGCATCAATGTGGGCGATAATACCGATATTGCGGAGTGACTCTAATGAACGAGCCATAGTGATTATGGGACTATCAAAAAAAGAGCCACATCACAGGTAACAACCTGAAACGTGGCTCATGGTGATTTGAAGTTGGACAACTACCAAGCGAAGTGAGCGAATGCCTTGTTGGCATCAGCCATTCGATGCGTATTCTCACGGCGTGCCATTGCAGTACCTTCCTTGCGATATGCCGCCAGCAACTCTTCCGCCAATTTCAAGTGCGTGGCGCGCCCTTTTTTCTCGCGAACCGCCATCAGAATCCATCGAATAGCCAAACTCTGTTGCCGTCCGCGATTGACCTGCATTGGCACCTGATACGATGCTCCACCAACGCGTTTGGAACGAACTTCGATGTACGGTTTGACATTTTCAACCGCCTGTTCGAAAACTTCGATCGAAGGACGATCCTTTACCTTCTGTTGGATTTCGTCTAGCGCACCATAGAACACGCGCTGTGCGGTACTCTTTTTCCCGTCGTACATCAAACAGTTAATGAACTTGCTGGCCAGCAACGAATTACATTTCGGATCCGGCCTTAACGTATCGCGGCTTGCAGTAATCTTGCCCATGTCTAACCCTTCTTAGCACCATAGCGGCTGCGTGATTGCTTGCGTCCGTTGACGCCCAGAGTATCGCGGCAACCTCGAATAACTTGATACCGCACTCCAGGCAGGTCGCGCACTCGGCCGCCGCGAATCAGCACGATGGAGTGTTCCTGGAGGTTGTGTCCTTCGCCAGGGATATACACAGTAACTTCTTTCCCGTTTGACAATCGCACACGCGTGATTTTTCGCAGCGCAGAATTCGGCTTCTTGGGAGTCATTGTTCGCACTTGCAAGCAAACGCCTTGCTTTTGCGGACACTTGTCCAAAACCACCGACTTGGTCGTAGTCTTTTGGATCACGCGGTTCTTGCGAACCAGTTGATTCACAGTTGGCATCGAGGGATTTTCCAATGGATTTTGACGAACATCACGAATTTCTAGTACCAGAGGTGGGAGTTGAACCCACACGACCTTGCGGCCACAGGATTTTGAGTCCAGCGCGTC
>SYJV01000498.1 GCA_005798335.1 Planctomycetaceae bacterium
AATTACGCGCATTTAAACCCAATACCGTTCAACGAACGTGGGATAAGCTTCCAGCTTGTCAATATCTTGTGCAAGCAATGGTGAAACTCCGCTACAGGTTGACAAGCTGGAAGCTTATCCCACGTTCGTTGAACGGTATTGGGGTTAAACGACGAAATGGCTAGGGCCAAAAGCCATGCCTTGCACACAAAATGGCGCTGTCCAACTAACCATTGCCTCCAACTGGCCGGTCACAACTGAGCCAAAGTTGTGTCGATGGTATCTTTGCAAGCGATGTCTTGTGCTTCGAGAGCCTGATCGATGTGCGCTAGTTCTCTGGCTCCGATCAGCACGGACGTAACGTGCGGCCGATTCAATGCCCATGCTAGTGACAGTTGAGCCATTGATCGCCTCGCCTGCTGTGCCACTCGTTCCAGTTGATCGAGCATTTCAAAACCTCGATCCGTGAAATAGATCGGCTGGTGTCCGGGCATGATGTCAAATCGAGTTCCTGGCGGGACAGGTTGACCGCGGCGGTATTTGCCGGTTAGGAATCCTGCTGCTAGTGGACTGTAAGTGATCACTCCAATCCGCTGATCGGCGCACAACGGCAGAAGTTCTTGTTCAATCTCGCGTTGAATTAAGTTGTACGGAGGCTGTATTGACTCCAATCGCGATAAACCCGACTTAGCCGACATCAGCAGCACTTTGGCAAGTTGCCAGGCGCGCCAATTGCTGCAACCGACATAACGAGCTTTGCCTTGTCGAACTACTGTTTCCAAAGCGCCGAGCGTTTCGTCCAGCGGTGTGCTTGCGTTCCAAAGATGGAGCTGAAACAAATCGATGAAATCGGTTCGCAAGCGAGTTAGGCTCTCATCGATGGATCTGAGAATCTGCTCTCGTTGCAAACTGCCGTGCACCTTGGTAGCCAATACGATTCGACCACGTGTGTTGCGGCTTGCCAGCCAATCGCCCAGCACGCTCTCAGACGCTCCGTTGCCATAGGCGGCTGCGGTGTCGAGCAAGTTGATGCCGCGCTCTACTGCGTGATCGATCACAGCGAAGGCAGCTTGACGATCGATCTCACGACCAAAGGTTACACAGCCCAAGCCGATGGCACTAACTCGCAGATCACTTTGGCCGACAACTCTGTACTCCACTGCGCTTGCCTGGGGTGACAAAAAAATGAGCGGAAGGGGCTGGGCTGATAAGAAGTGAACCCGAAGCGTAAGCGTTTACGAGATCACCTCGCTTACGCATCGGGTTTCGAATTTGCACTAATTTGTCCGACGCAAAGTCCGATCAGGCGCTCTTTTTCTCGGTGTTGCAGACCTTGAAGTGGCGCAGTTTTCCGTCGACCTCGTCGTGATCGATCGTATAGCGAGTGCCTTCGGATTGTTCGGGCAAATCGAACATGATGTCTAACATCACTCCTTCGATGATACCGCGCAGTCCGCGAGCTCCAACGCCTTTATCGAGTGCCTTGCGCGCGATCGAACGCAATGCGGTTTCGGTGAAACTGAGTTCGCAACTCTCCATGCTAAACAGAGCTTGATATTGCTTGACTAGCGCGTTGCGTGGTTCGGTAAGGACTTTGATCAGGCCCTCTTGATCCAGCGGAGTGAGTGCGGAGATCACGGGCAGGCGTCCAACGAATTCTGGAATCATACCGAAGTGCAGAATGTCGTCGGATGTTACTTGGGGTAATAACTGTGCTGGAGTCGAATCATCCTTGTGACTGGCCGCGGCTCCGAAGCCCAACGATTTCTTGCCGAGACGTTTGCGAATGATATCTTCTACACCGACAAAAGTACCGCCGCAGATGAACAAGATGTTCGAGGTATCCATCTGGATGTACTGCTGTTCTGGGTGCTTGCGTCCACCTTGCGGAGGCACATTGGCAACCGATCCTTCCAGCATTTTCAGTAGCGCTTGCTGAACTCCTTCGCCAGAAACATCGCGAGTGATCGACACGTTGTGGCTGGTCTTGCCGATCTTGTCGATTTCGTCGATGTACAAGATTCCGCGCTGGGCCGCTTCGACATCGAAATCTGCGGCATGCAATAGTTTGAGCAACAGATTTTCAACATCTTCGCCAACGTAGCCCGCTTCGGTCAACGTGGTCGCGTCGCCGATGGCGAACGGAACGTTCAACATTTTGGCGAGCGTGCGTGCTAGCAAAGTCTTGCCGCTGCCAGTTGGGCCAACCAGGAGGATATTCGACTTTTCAATTTCGACATCGCTGCCGGACCAGCCGCTGGTCAACCGTTTGTAGTGATTGTGAACCGCGACCGCCAAAACTCGCTTGGCGGGAGATTGCCCAATCACATACTGATCTAGATGCTCGACAATCTCCCTCGGTGAGGGAATTTCGTTGAACAGTTTGTTGCTGGGCCCACGTCGTTTTTGTTCTTGGTCGAGTATGGATTGGCACAACTCGATGCATTCACCGCAAATGTAGACATCGCCTGGGCCTTCAACCAACGGCCCGACATCGCGGTAACTTTTTCGGCAGAACGAACAGAACGCGTTCTTTTTCGTCGTTCCGCTATTGCCGCCGCGACGTCCGGACACAACTTCCTTACCAGAAGGCATACTCGACTCCTTAGCTCGAATCCTGATCGTACTCTCAGCTTCCTGAGCCGTGCTCGAAGCGCTGCGAATAGCGATACTATATGGGCTTACACGTATATTATGCTCGAGGGTCAGCGGTTCTGCACGAAGCGATCTTTCACATTCGCACAAATACGCTGCCGGGCGTCCGTGTCCGCGGGATCGAGCCACTGGGAAACAAATCTACTTAGTGCCGATTGGTTCCAGTCTCCCAGACTGGTAGAAGCGTTGCAACCCGCACCCTCGTCCCTTTCGGCTCACTACTGTGAGTCGACCGTTACGATTGTGTGGATTTGCAGAGTTGGCCACGTTAATCGGCTAGCTTCTTTTCGAGCACCGACTTTATAGTTCGGAATTCTGCCTCGCTGATGTCATTGCCGATCCTCATTTCCTCGAAATTCGTTGCTAGGGTCGAGGCATCGGTGTCACCTATGTTACCCGTTTGGTCTGTATTGGTCGCAGGGCGCACGTGCTTTGCAACACGAATCCCAATAAACACTACCGAGATCAGGTTCGCGGCAGCGAAGAATCGTTTGATTTTCGTTCCGCTGGTCGGTATGAACATCCGCAGGCGTCTCACCCCAACTGTTTGGCCGAACTCATAGTACGCACGACCCCCAGGGATAGTCCAGCGCCAGTTGGCTGTTTTTTTGATAATGGATTCGGCGGTGAGTTGCGCTAGGAGACGTGTTATATTGTTAGCGAACAAATTCAATTCAGAAATTTTGGAGAATGATCGTGGCTCGTTTGGCACCATCGTCTGCTCAGCTCATGTCACTGGCGTCGGAATTGGCGGTCGATCGTCGCCGATTCGTGTTGGCCGGAGCCACCTTGGCCGCGATTCCTTGGCTGAGTAGATTTGCCACAGGCGCGATCGAGCAAAATCCGCGATTTTCTGCGGACCCGTTTCCCCTGGGAGTCGCTTGCGGCGATCCGAGTCCTGACGGTGCCGTAATCTGGACACGATTGGCTCCGGCTCCGTTGTCAGGTGGCGGATTGCCCGCGAACTCTACTTACGAAGTCACGTGGGAAGTTGCCAACGACGATTCGATGCGCAGCGTGGTGCTCAAAGGAAGCACTTTGGCAACGCCACAGCTCGGACACTCGATCCATGTGGAAGTGACTGGATTGGCTTCTGATCGATGGTATTGGTACCGATTCCGCTGCGGCGACGCGTCGTCGCGTATCGGGCGTTTGCGCACTGCACCGACAGACGAAACGTTGCCCAGCAAGCTAAGATTCGCGTTCGCATCTTGCCAGCATTACGAGCAAGGATTATTTACTGCCTACCAGCATATGGCGCGCGAGGACCTCGATTTAGTCGTCCACTTGGGCGATTACATTTACGAATATGCGGGCAAGGAGAATTTGGTCCGCAAGCATGAGGGGCCGGAAATTACTACTTTGGAGCATTATCGCAATCGGTATGCGCAGTATCGCCTGGATCCACATTTGCAGGCAGCTCATGCACTGTGCCCTTGGTTGGTCGTGTGGGACGATCACGAATTTGATAACAATTGTGCGGGAGATATTTCGGAAGAGCCGCATGTCCTGCGCGACGATTACCTGTTGCGTAGAGCGAACGCTTATCAAGCCTTTTACGAACACATGCCGTTGCGCCGCACCAGTTTACCGCTGGGGCCAGATATGCAGATCTATCGCACCGTGCGGTTTGGGCGCTTGGCAAATTTCGAGATGCTCGATACTCGGCAATATCGCAGCGACCAACCTAACGGGGACGGCAACAAACCGTTGATAGGTGCCGTATTCGATCCGCGTGCCACACTGCTGGGGCCCGGTCAAGAGCAGTGGCTAATGTCCGAACTGTTGAAGTCACCGTCCCAATGGAACGTCCTAGCCCAGCAAATCATGATGGGCCGCGCCGATCGTATGCCAGGCAAAGATGCTCGTTTCAGCATGGACCAATGGTCGGGTTACGACGTGGCGCGCAAGCGATTACTCCATTTCCTGGGCGAACGTCGTGTGCCTAACCCAGTTGTTTTGACCGGCGACATTCACTCGAATTGGGTCAACGATCTTTTAGTCGATTTCGACAACCCAAGAGATCCAGTCGTGGGCACCGAGTTCGTCGGTTCGTCGATCTCGTCGGGCGGCAACGGTGCTCGAGAACCCAAAGACATGGCCACTATGCTCGCCGAAAATCCATTCGTTCACTTTTACAATACGGAACGGGGATACGTCAGTTGTACGGTTACAACGGATACATGGAAGAGCGATTACCAAATAGTCCCCTATGTCGATCGCCCCGACGCCCCGCTGATTACCCGTAGTTCATTCGTCATCGAAAACGGAAAAGCCGGCGCTCAGACCGCCTGATCAGGGATCAATTTGGAAGTTGGCGCGAGCTACCAGCGCTTCACTAACTTTCCCAAAAGCACTTGCTCTTCCAATAGTCGATGATCGATGGATGGTACGCGACCGCAGTGACAACCGAAAATAACTCGCCCAACACTCGACCTAGCATCGGGCGAACAATGAGTGTCGCCTTTCGCTCCGCGAAAGTAGTGTTACATCATTCTTTCGCGGAGCGAAAGACGACAATAAAAAACCTGTCGATGCCTAGTTGAAAAGAGAAACCAATGAAACTGGCGATCTATCTAGCGATCTTCGTGGCCATGATTTCCAGCCGAGCAGCCGCCCAGCAGCAGCTCGCCTATCGAGTTGAGAAAGACCTGCAGTACTTAGCACCAGACCGTAACGAGAAAGCAGATCTTTATGTTCCGTTGGCGCCCCCCGTAGGCGCAAGGATGCCGGCAGTCGTGATCATTCACGGTGGCGGATTTACTGGAGGCAAGAAAGATGCCGCTCGTGAATTGAATATTGGCGGAACTTTAGCGTCCAACGGATATGTTGCGATGAGCATCGATTATTTGTTGTCGGTCGATGGATTGGTAACCTGGCCACAGAATCTGTACGACTGCAAGACGGCAGTGCGGTGGTTAAGGAAGAACGCAGATCGCTGGCAAATCGATCCCGAACACATCGGCGTAATTGGAGGATCGGCGGGAGGCCATTTGGCAGCCATGCTTGGACTGGCCGGCCCCGATGCGAGTCTCGATCCGCCGAGTCCGTATGCAGATTTCTCCTGCCGAGTGCAATGCGCTGTGGACATGTACGGTCCCGCCAGTTTCGCGGACCGACCTCATCATGCCATGTTCGGCAAGACACAAGCCGAAGCTCCGGAACTGTATCGACAGGCGTCCCCGATTGCTCACGCCAGCCGCGATGATCCGCCGATGTTGATCCTGCATGGTACTGCCGACAAGACCGTCCCGGTTGCACAATCCGAGCTGATGGCCGACGCTTTGAAGAAAGCTGGTGTCGAGCACCAACTAGAGATTATTCCAGACGCGCCACACACGTTTCACTTGCAGCCCAAGCAGCGCGATCTGCGTCCGCTGGTGCTCGGGTTCTTTGACCGATACTTAAAATCCAAGACGTAGCAACCCATGGTATCCAAGCAAGTCTATTTCTGGATCATGGTATGGTGTGGTCAAACGCTGGTGGCCGCAGCAGCCACCGAATCGCACACCAAGCATCCAAATATCGTGTTGGTACTAGCCGATGATTTGGGAGCGCGAGATTTGGTTTGCGATGGTGCAGACTATCACGAAACACCTCATATCGACCAACTCGCCGCACAGGGCGTGCGGTTTACGCAAGCCTATGCACCTGCGCCAGTATGCACACCCACACGAGCTTCGTTGCTGACCGGCAAGCATCCAGCGCGATTGCATATGACGATCTGGTCGGAAGGCTCATTAGCTGGGCCAACGAACCGTAAGCTGTTGCAAGCTCATTCGCTTCACGACCTGCCGTTAGCCGAAAAGACAGTTGCGGAGTACCTGCAAGCGAGCGGCTATCTGACGGCCGCCATCGGGAAGTGGCACTTGGGCAACGCAGCTAACTTTCCCGAAACTCAGGGTTTTGATATCGGCATCGGCGGTACACATTGGGGTGCACCCGAGACATTTTTCTTTCCCTATCGCGGAGCCGGACGATTTGGCCAAGAGTTTCGTTACGTCCCGCACCTTGAGTTTGGTAAGCCGGGAGAGTATTTGACCGATCGATTGACCGACGAAGCGCTGCGCGTCATCGACTTCGCCGCTAAAGCCAAAAGGCCATTCTTTTTATACTTGGCCCATCACGCGCCTCACACGCCGATCGAGGCCAAGCCAGACGATGTGGCATATTTTGAGCGCAAGTTGGATCACCAACTACGGCACCGCAATCCGATTTACGCGGCGATGATCAAGAGCCTCGATGAGAGTGTAGGACGCGTGGCCGATCGGCTGGAGTCGCTGGGTATCTATGAGAATACCTTGTTCATTTTCACCAGTGACAATGGTGGCTATATTGGTCAAGACCGTAAACAAACGATGCCTGTAACCACGAACTGGCCACTGCGTTCGGGCAAAGGCTCGCTGTACGAAGGAGGTCTCCGGGTTCCCTTGATTGTGCGGCTGCCAGGCAACGAACACCGAGGTGAAACACGAAATCAACCGGTGGTATTAACCGATTTGTTCCGCACGATGCTCGTATTGTCCGATGTCGAATCGAAAGATGCGTTACCAGACGATGGCGTCGATCTAACTGGAATCCTGAAGAGTGGAGCTCGACCTAACTCGCGCGAAGAGTTCTATTTTCATTATCCACATTACTATCATGCCCCACGTATGACTCCCGCTGGCGCGGTGCGCAGCGGCAATTTGAAGCTGATCGAGTATTTCGAAGATAATCGACTCGAACTATTTGATCTCGCGCGCGATCCCAACGAAGAAACGAACTTGGCACTGGAGCTGCCTGGTGACGCGCAGCGATTACAATCTCGTTTGGCGGCGTGGCGTGACCGAGTTGGCGCGCAAATGCCGAAGTCCAACCCGAAGTTCAAGAATTAGAAATTGACCAGTCCGAGAAACGATCGCAACCTGTGATTATTTTGTCCTCATTTTGTGTCACCTACTCACTTGGGACGAGAACTATCTATGAAACGGAAATGTCTCCAAATCGGCATACTAGCCCTCATTTGTATCGTTTGCGGAATTCTCGACACTGCTCCTCAAACGTTGGCTCAGGTGCCAGGTGATCGCGTTTTGCTATATGTAGCGACTCCTGGAGTACGCAACTATCTCGAGTATGGTGGGCATGGATTGTTGGTGTTCGATATCGTCAACGATCACAAGTTCGTCAAACGGATTCCGCTGGGCGGTTTGGACGAACAAGGCAAACCGATGAATGTCAAAGGTGTATGCGCGAATCCCAACACTGATCGCATGTATGTCAGTACGATCAAGTCGCTGCAGTGCGTCGATCTGAAATCAGAAAAACTGCTTTGGGAAAAATCTTACCCAGGTGGTTGTGATCGCATGTCGATGACTCCCGATGGCAAGTTCATCTATCTGCCGTCGCTGGAAGGACCGCATTGGCACGTCGTGGAAGCCGATCAGGGGAACAGCGTGGCCAAACTTGAACCTAACTCGGGAGCCCACAATACGATTGTTGGTCTGGATGGAAAATGGGCCTATCTGGCTGGGCTCAAGTCGCCGTATCTGTCGATCGTGGATCATGCTTCCAAGACGATTACTCGCACCTGCGGTCCGTTCGCGCACAGTATTCGTCCCTTTACGGTCAACGGCAACCAATCCAAATGTTATGTGTGCATCAATGAACTGCTCGGTTTCGAAGTGGGAGATTTGTTATCTGGCAAGAAACTCGCTCGCGTCGAAGTGGCGGGGTTTTCAAAAGGACCCGTCAAGCGGCACGGCTGTCCGAGTCATGGCATTGGTTTGACGCCAGATGAAAAGGAAGTCTGGGTGGTGGATGCGTTTAATCAAAAACTGCATATTTTCGATAATCGTGCTACGCCGCCTAAGCAATTGCAGAGCATTTCGCTGCGCGACGAACCGGGCTGGATTACTTTCAGTCTCGACGGTCGCTGGGCATACCCGTCCACCGGAGAAGTCATCGAAGTGGCCTCTAGAAAAATTGCTTATCAATTGACCGATGAAACCGGTGCCAAAGTGCAGAGCGAGAAAATGGTGCAGATCGTCCTGCGCGCCGGCGATCCCACCCTCGCTGGAGATCAGTTTGGCTTGGGCCGAATACCATAATTTTCTCGTGCGTTCACGATATTAGTTGGACAGCGCCATTTTGTGTGCGAGGAATGGCTTTTGGCCCTAGCCATTTCGTCGTTTAACCCGCAGCCGCTAGGCGAGGATTGGGCTTTGCAATAAGTTCGAAAGCTCAACCCAATCCTCGCCTAGCGGCTGCGGGTTAAACGATTTCGCTGCAACGACTTGTTCTTTCCACTGCGGCACGAGAGTCAATCGAGACTCGAGTAATGTACTGCCCACTTCGCACGTTCGGCATTCGTCCTTCTTGCGTTCTGTGTCCTTCCGCGTTCTTCAGTGGCGGAAGTTAGATCAGCTTCCCCGAACCTTCGATCAGCCAAACTTCGATTACTTGTCCGTTGTCGTGGACGACCATTTCTCGATAGAGATTGCAAGTCGTGCACGCGTGACTGGGGATCAGATGTAGCGGTTGTCCGATTTTCCAGTCGGGGCAATTGCGCACTACCAAATGCTCCTCGGATAGAAAGTACGGAATGTCGAGATCGGGGAAATCGCGAATCCCTGGCACGCCAAATTCGCCGCCAGCTCCTTTGACACCCAAATCCAAGACTGCCTTGTTGGCCGCAGGACGACTGATGACTCGGACGAGCACCGACAAGGCGATTTCAAACTCGGGTGTTAGACGGTGGTACTGGCGATCCATGGTCGCGTAGGTCCCCGCCTGAACCTCGTCGATGCCGTGCATTACTCCTGTACTGTTGTAAGTGGCTGTGGAACAGCCGCTGATGCAACTGACAGGAATTCCCGAGTGTTCGAGCAGTTGCCGTGTCTGGATCGCCAGCAACATGGCAGCCGTCGCTTTCTCAGTTCTCTCGTTGCGGTCTAAGACATTGACCAAATGTCCTTCGAAGGCTTGAATTCCGGCAAACTCAATTCCGTCAAGCTCACATATGCGCCGCGCCAGTTCCAGGGTTGGCTCGCCGGGTTGTACGCCACAGCGTCCCATCCCGATATCGACTTCGATCAGCACCGGTATCGTCGACCCTGCTTCGAGAGCTGCCGTCGACAGCGCCTGCGCATGATCCCAGTGGTCGATCGCCACGGCCACTCGAGCGCGATTGTTCAGTCGCGCAAGCCGAGCGATCTTCATTTCACCGACGACTTGGTTTGCGACCAGGAGGTTCGTAAAACCGTGATTCACCAGAACTTCTGCTTCACCTAGCTTAGCACACGTCATGCCGACAGCGCCTCGTTGCATTTGGCGGCGAGCCAATGGAACACATTTGTGGTTCTTGAAATGAGGGCGCAGTTTGGCAGAACGCGCGCGAAAGAACTCTGCCATTTTGTCGAGATTTCGATCGCTGGCAGATCGATCCAGCAGCAGGGTAGGTGTATCGAGATTCTCGATTGACATGCCTAATCGCATATCCATCACTTGCTCTTGGCTGCGCGAGGCGGAGTGGAGAGTTGCGGCAAGGGTCATCGATTCACCATGGTTGTTAAGATCGCATTGACTGGCAGTGAAGCAAGAATCGACATAAGGCGTTGGATTGGGGCGGGAGTCGTTTGATTAAACGGGCGACTCGGACCGTGAGTGATTCACGTCACACTTTCGCACTCCAATCCTTCGGAGCTTACGATGAAGATTCTGGCACTCTACATCGGTGAACATAATACCATGTGTTGGTTGTATGATTCCACTACTCAGCAAACGGTTTTCCGCACCACCGACACGACTCTGCGACACTTGCGGAAGATCTTCGCCGAAAACCGACCGCGACGACGCGCTCAAGCTGGCTAGATTGGCGGCCGTGAATTCGCTCAAGCCGGTTCACATCCGGTCCCGATCAACGCCAGTTGCGATTGCTGGTCAAGTACCGCAAGTCACTCGACCAATGCGTCACTCGGACTAAGGACACGATTCGCGCCCTGTTTGTCATTTGGGTGCAAAAGGCAACTTACGGCAAGTCAAAAATCAAGTCCACCAATTCATTGGTCTTCTTGTCCTTCAGGTTATCGTCGTCGCCCCCGATGCCGTCCAAATCGGCGAAGTACCAGTCGCGGTCGTTGCCGCCTTGCAGCGTGTCCTTCGCTCCGTCGTCGAATACCGTTCGGCCAACGCCACTGGCCTTGAGCTTCACGCCACTGACGCCCAGTACTGGTCCTGTGCCGCTGCGCAAGTTCGCGACTCGTGTATTGTAGTCGCGTGTCAACGACCATTCGGCCATGAGCAGCTTCAACGATGCTTGATCGTCATCGTACGAGGTGAAGCCGCCAATCAGCAGATCGTCACCCTGATTGCCTTTCAAGTCGTCCTTGCCGCGTCCACCGATCAATACGTCCTGGCCATCGCCGCCGTTCAGTTGGTCGTCGTTTTCGCCGCCAACTAGAACGTCGTGACCGTTGCCTCCGTTCAGCTTGTCTTTGCCCAGTCCGCCGAGCAGGATGTCGTTCCCTCCGCCGCCGCTCAAGTGGTCGTCATCTGCACCGCCCTTGATCAACGCTGGAATCAACAGGGTCGAACCGACGTTGGCATGGTCATCTCCGCCGCGGAGCACAATGCGCATCGAATTTACGCTGGCCGAATTGAAGGTGAAGATCTCAGCCCCGCCATCGCCATCACCGTTCGGGATACTGAAATTGGCGATGACTTTGATTTGCGAGCCGCCCTCAACAAGATTAACAACCACAATATCCTTGTTCTCAGTACCTTCAATTTTCAGCACGCCACTGACTAACTGAACAGTGCCGGTGGGGTCGCTGCCAACGTCGTCATTGAGAATTGTTCCAAGGCCCTGAGTGACCGCGATCGCCACTCGTGTTGCATCCGCCAAACCGGCGAACCTGGCGTTGCTTAAGTTGACGAAAAAGGTTTCGTTCAACTCGTTTGCCAAGTCTCCGTTGACCAGGACAGTAATCGGGCGACTGGTCTGGCCGGGAAGGAATGTCAGTGCCCCGCTGACAGGCTGATAGTCGTTGTCTTCAATCGTCGGGCTGTCGTCTTGAGCGGTACCATCGCCCGTCGCAAAGTCCACGGTGATCGTTTCGCTGGAAGCCTTCGACAGTCCAACCGTGAACGTATAAGCTGTAGTGCCTGCGTTCCCTTCAGCCAGACTCACGTCGTCGATCGTCACCGTAGCCATGTCATCGTTGAGGATCGTGCCCGTTCCGGTGAGCGTCGCTCCGCCACCACTGAAGGTCACGGCGCGGCCGCTGGCCGCCAGTGTGCTGAGCAACAGGTTCAGCGTCTCGTTCAGTTCCACAATATTGTCAGGCGTCGTACTAACTGGAATCGAGAAGGCCGCGGTCGAACCAGCCGCGAACAACTGTACGTTGGACGAAGCCAACGGCGTGTAGTCGCTGTCGGCAGTCGTTGCCGAACCATCCAATGTCGCGCGGTTCGCCGTCACCGGCACGTCGACCGGGTTGCTGATCGAGACCGAGAACGCTAGAGCCGTCCCTTCTGTCGACGACGGCGCGTTAACACTGATCACCGCGCTGTCGTCGTTGACAATTGTTCCCACGCCGTTTGTTCCCAGCGTTACCGCTCGACCACCGGTCGACAAGCTCGATAGCAGCACATTGAATAACTCATCGAGTTCGACCTTGTTGTCGGGTGTGATAGTGACGCTAAACGTATCGCTCGTCAAACCAGCGGCAATACTGATCGCTTTGGATACCAACGTCGCGTAGTCACTATCGGTAGTCATGGCCGTGCTGTCGGACGAGTCGGCCTTGGCGGTCACGGTGATATCGACAGGGTTGGTCAAAGTAGCCGTAAACGTCAGCGGGCCAGCATTCTCATTACCGCTCACGCTGTTCAAGTTCAGCACTGCGCTGTCGTCGTTGACAATCGTATACGTGTGCGTACTTTGCATGGTGCTGTTGCCGTTGGCATCGCCGATGGTCAGACCAGAACTGGCGTTGGCGAGCGTCAACTCGATCGTTTCGTTGAGTTCGACGATTGCGTCGGGCGTAATAGCCAGGTTAATCGGGAGCGCTGTCGCTAGCGTCCCATCGTAGACTCCGGCTGGGATTGTGACGCTGACTGTGTTAGTAAAGTCGGCACCCGTCGCTGAACCACCGGTAACTGTCACGTCAATGATTTGCGGCGAGCCGACTGTGCCCAGCAACAGTAGTTTCGGTATGTTACCGCCACTGTTCTCGTTGTCACTGCTGGTTGCCGTGCTAAGCTCTACTTTGACGATCACACCGGAGAACTCAGATGTGTTTCCAGAGGGATCGGTGGCGGTCGCTGAAATGAATGGCTGGCCGACGACCGGTGTAAACGCAAAACTGAACGTTGCATTTCCGCCGGCGTTGGTTGTTGCGGTCATCGCACCTAGATACGTTTGGCCTTCGCCGTGACCCGATGCGTCGACGGCAGCATTGGCAAAGAACTCTAGCGTAAACAGAGTATTTGGCGTGCTATTGAGCGTGCCATCAATAGTGCTGGCGGTAACTGACGTAATCACCGGAAAGTTCTGCCGATTGTTGCCGCCGGAATCGCCGTCCCCAAGATCGTTTGGAGTGACGCCGTCGAAGTTGAGATCGATGCCGATGTTTCCGTTGGAATGAATCGCGTTCTGAGAGATCCGATTACCAGCATTTTGCAGATAGATGCCGCGATTGGAGTTGTGGGCAATGACGTTGCTGAGCACGAGGTTATTGGTTGCGTTGTTCCCAAAGGCGACACCGTTTGCCCCATTGCCAAGCGCATTTCCCAGTCTATTGACGCCGATGTAGTTGCCTTGAAAAGTGTTGTTGACTCCGTTGCCATTTTCCACTCCATCGCCACCATTTCCGGCGACAACGTTCCGGTCGGCCAAGTTCGGGCCGCCGATCGTATTGTTGAAACCACCGTCGATGCGTACGCCGTTGGATGAATTGGCCAGTTGAGTCACGCCATCGGCAGCGACACCGATGAAGTTGCCGGCCACGACAACGTTCGACGCAGCTTTGCCGACCGCGCAGCCGAACGGCTGCTCGGCGGCCGTTCCGCAAAACAGATGGACACCCACGCCGTTACCCGAGATTATGTTTCGGTCCGCCGGGTTGCTGCCTCCAATCGTGTGTCCGTTGGTGAACACTTGCACTGCAAAGCCAGCCACACCCGTCACGAAATTGCCCGCAAATGTACTGCCGCTGCCGTTAAAGAAAATGATGCCGTTGTTTACGCTGTCCTGAAATTGAATTCCCCTCACGATCGAACCGCCGGCGCTGAACAGCATCAATGCAGGGCTGCCGCTGGTAATCCCGGTGCCATCGACGATGATCTTGCGCACGGCGTTGTCGTTTGCCGTAATTGGATTTGAGTTAGGGCTCGATCCTGCTTGGGTAAACCCATCGATGATCGTGGGACCAATTACGAACGGAAGCATTGGGCCAACAATGTTGATCGTGTGCGGTCCTCCGCCGGGAATGGCGAAGCTGATGGTGTCCAGCCCAGGATTGGCGTTGGCGCAGTTGATGGCCTCGCGCAACGAGCCTGCGCCGCTGTCGTTGGTATTGGTCACGACACAAGCGGCGGTGAGCACCACATCGTTGCCGGTGCCGCCGACGTAGGAGATATTGAAAGGGATTGCATTGATCGTTACCGTACTCCCCTCTGGTAGACCGTTGAACGTACCGACGACAGCGTCGGCGCCATCGTTGTCAATGATGACGATGGCGGATGCCGGTGCAGTCACGGTGCCGCTAGCACTGAGCGCGGCATTGCCCAGGGTCACTCCGCCGGACGTGACGACGATCTGATCGTGCTGGGTGCCGGGAGTAGTGCCATCGACTTCGACAGCGTAAGTGTCAGCGGGGCTAAAGTCGAGGTTGCCATTAACGACGAACTGGCCGGGCGATCCGCCGGGGCGAACAGTGCCGTTGATGGTCGTCGTCGCGGCGGTCACATCGGTGCCCGAAGTGCCGGCAGGCGTGGTGATTGAGTTGCTCGCGCTTAGTGCCACGCTGCCGCCGTTTGCGTTCAATGAGCCGCTGCCACCGAAGGCGATATTGCCGCCGGTCGTCAAACCAACGTTCGTCGCGGCTGCTCTGCTAATGGGTTGACTCACCGTAATCGTGCTGCTGTTGCCATCGCCGATTTGGAGCGCGCCGGCGCTGGCGCGGTCGAGCTCGGCATCCGTGAGGCCCAGGGTGGTGCCCGCTACATCCGCGCCGCCCAAATTTATCAAAGTGCCGTTCATGTTTTGCCGCAGCGTAATGACGCTGCTGGCGTTGGTGGCGTTGACCGTGTTTTCGATTCGCATGCTGTCAGCGATCAGTGTGATGTTTCCACCGGTAGCCGGCGTATTGATCGAGCCGAATGAGTCGATCACGTCGATGCCCCAGCCGCCTGTGCCGGGGATGCCAGTGATTTGCACGGCGCCACCGGACGAAGTTATCTGTGACGTTGAAAGCGGGCCTGTGATTGATGCGCCGACCGTAACGCCGCTATTGCCGGAATTGATTGAGCCTGTACCGCCTGTGCCATGCAAGGTCACTGTGCTGGTTGCGCCGCCGGCGGAGATCGTGCCGCCCGAGAAAACCGATACGCCAATGGCATGCACTCCTGTTCCGGCCATTCCCGTGATTTGGACCGCTCCATTGTTAGACGTGATCATGCTGCCGTCGTAGTTCACGGAGACGCCGTGATTGAACGGGCCGGCTGAGCTGCCGCCAGTTCCGGTAACATTGACCGTGCCGGTCGAACCAGCGGAAATCAAACCGCTGAACGATACGGACACGCCGTTGACATTGTCGCCTCCAGAGCCGCCTGAACCGTTGACTTGGACATTTGCACCGTTCGAAGTAAGGCGGGATCCTGCCCCGTCCACTTGAACGCCAAAGTGGTTTCCACTGCCCGCAGCGCCACCGGTTCCGATCACCGTCATCGTTCCACTCGTGCCGCCGATGATGTCTCCGTTATTCAAAACTCGCACGCCGATCTGGCTGCCGGAACCGGTACCGCCCTTGCCCTGAACCGTAACGACGCCCACGCCCGTACTCTGAATCAAACCACCATTCACATCGACGCCGACAAAGCTACCCGAACTCGGAACCACCTGCTGATTGGCCGAGAGTGTCAGGCTGCCGTTCACCGTCGTGACGCTGGTTCCCGCTGCGAGCGAGATACTCTTCGCGGTGGTCAGCAACAGAGAGCCGGCGCCAGTTGTTCTGACCTGGGATGTACCGATCAGTTTGATCCCACCGCTGCCGGTTCCCGAGTTGCCGGTCATCGCCAAGTTGCCGTTGACGGCCTGCACGAGCGAAGAGCCCTGGAGTTGCACACCTTCACTATCGTTGATTCCCGCGCCCGTGCCACCGGTACCAACGATGGAGATGAACGTGTTACCGGAGGCGTTGATCGAACCGCTGTTGAGAACAACGCCGAGGTTATTGTTTTGGGTACTAGCAATCCCGCCAGTACCAGTGACCGTCACCGACGTACCGCTGCTGGTGAGATGGGAACCGAAGATCACGCTCACGCCGTGGTTGCCGTGGCCTCCGTTGTTCGGGCCATTGCTGCCTATCCCGTCGACGGTCAAAGCCCCGCCCGCTCCCGTGATCGATGCAAAGGAGGAACTTACAAAACTCACACCGATGCAGGCCGCGTCCCCTGCCGAGGCATTGCCATCAATGTCGATCGAGCCAGTCACCGTCGTGACGAACGCTCCGTCGCGGATATCCACGGCATGCGAATTGTTCCCTTCGCCGCCGATGGCGTTGATGGTGATCGCACCGGATGTGGTTTGAATTCTGGCGCTGTTGTTGGCGTTGAAGCCGTGGTTCAGATTGAAAGCGGTCCCACCCACGTTTTGACCTTTCCCGGTCCCCATCAAAGTAACAAACCCACCAACCGTTTGAACAAGGCTTGAGTTGGTCAACTGGATTCCGTTGTTGCTGGTGGAATCCAATGTTCCACCCGTCCCGGTCATCTGAACGTTGCCACTGCCAGTCGCGCTGACAATGGCGTTGTCCAGGCGAATGCCCGTCGTGTTGCTGGCAACTCCCGCAGCCTCTAGCAGGATGCTGCCGTTAACCGTGATCATGCTAGACCCTGAGGCTAGCGTAATGTCCCGCGCTGATTTAAGCGAGATTGTGCCCGTGCCGCTCGTGGCTAAATCGCTTGTCGACGTTGATAAGCTGATCGTGCCGCTGGCGTCGGCGGTCAGATTCTTGTTCGTAGCCAGTGCGACCGCGCCAGCGAAGGTCACCGCGCCAAAGGGGTTCGCCGCCGAGCCGATCGTCAGGCTGGCGTTGAAGTCGGGAAGAGCGTTGACCGTTAGCGTGTCGGCGGCATTGCCTCGGTTGATGGTCAGCGAGCCGGTCGGGTTCACAAAATCGGTGGTCTCGAATGTCGCGCTGCTAAACCGCGACAGGCCATTGCCGCTGGTGCCGTCATCTCCGAGCGTCGCCGTGCTGGGACCGGCGGGCAGGTTGAAGATGATGTCGGTCGCCGTGCCTGTGTTGGTGACGGGATCAAGGCCCGTGTAAGTCACCGTGCCGAAGTTGCTCATCACGATGCTGCCGTCGGTGGCATTCGTGTAGTTGTAAGTTACCGTCCCTTGAGCACCGCCGTTGATGATGAGCGCGTCGCCCGGCGCACCAACGGGATCTCCACCCGCGAAGTTCACACCGCCGGCTGGAATGAAATCGCCGCTCGCTAGATTCAAGGTAAGCGTGTCGTTGCCCGCGAGTGTCGCGATTTGGATGTTACCGGTGATCGAGGCCATTGGGACGTCGACCGTATTGGGATTGATCTGAGTCGCACCCGCGCTGGCGGCCAGCGTGTTGTTTGGGTCTGTGACGCGGACGTTCGCTCCGTTCAACGACAATGTGAGCGTATCGTTACTTGTGCCGCCGTTCGAATCTGTAACAACGAGGCTGCCGCCGACTATGGAGACGTCTGTCTCGGGTAAGGCAGCTTGGAAGTAGCGGAAGGTGCCGTTCTTCGCGCCCATCAGCATATCCAAATCGCCATCGCCGTCTAAATCGCCAAGCGTGGGCGCAGTATAGGAACCGCCGACGCTGTTGAATGGATTGGCAGCGCCGAACTGCTGGACAAACGTTGGACTGGCCGCTGTGCCATTATTCTTCAAGAAGCGAGGCCCATACAGGTCGCCCACGGGGAGGTCCAAATCGCTATCTCCGTCCAAGTCGCCAAACGTCGGTGTTGACAAATCTCCGGTGTCAAAAGCGTTGAGAGGGTTGCTTGCACCGATCTGTTCGCTGAAGACCGGAGTGGCCGATGTCCCGATATTCTTGAAGAAGCGAAATGTGCCGAAGCGCTCGCCTGCGGCCAGGTCGAGATCGCCATCTTGGTCCAGGTCGCCCAGCGTTGGAGTCGAGTAGCCGCCGATATCGACACCGTCGAGAGGATTATTCGCACCCAATTGCGGGACGAAAACTGGGCTGGTCGTCGTTCCGGTGTTCTTGAAGAAACGGAACATGCCGTAGTGCTCGCCGGCGAGCATATCCATGTCACCGTCACCATCCAGATCACCCAAAGTCGGTGCTGCATTGTAACCGAATCCGACGAAGTTGAACGGATTAGCGGCGCCAGTCAACTCCGTGAAAGCGGGAGCAGTAGGTGTTCCGGTATTCCTGAAAAACTGAAACCCGCTGACGTAAAGGCCTTTGTATCTTCCCGCTAGCATATCCAAATCACCGTCGGCATCCACATCGCCAAAGACAGGTTTTGACCAGCCTGTCGCCGCGACGAAACTGTTGAAAGGATTGGCGGCTCCGAGCTGCTCGGTATATATCGGCGTGCCCGACAACAGGATGCGAGTCTCGAGCAATTCCATGCGTAGTTGGCAGATCCGAGCCTTTCGACGTCGCGTCTTTCGACGTGCCTTGAAATACTCGCGAACTCGCCGCTTCATTGTATCCAACCGATCATTCAACATGGTTCAACTCTCACGATGCAGATGTCTATAAAGAAACTCACAAAAATGGCGATTCTGGACCGACGACACTGGTTTGGCGAACGACTTCCTTTTGTAGACCAACGACGGCCGGCCAGCGTGCGCCTGGCAATAGCTGCACGTCAAACACTTCTCGAATGTCGTCCAAAAACTCGATCAACCCGATTTGCCGGCCCGTGACGATGTCCACAATGGCGACGCCGCACGGCCGGTCGGGGTGCTTTGATTCCACAGGTACGCCACCGAATACATTGGTTTCCCGAATCTTCGAAAGCCCGATCAGTGCATAGCGTCCGGCAAACGCTAGCCCGCGCGTGTAGCCAGGTAATTCGACGACGGTCTCGGTTTGTCCACTTTGCATGTCTACCCGGACCAGTTGGCCGCGACCGGAATCAAGCACCCATAACCTCCCGTCGTAGATCCTGGGCGAATGCGGCATCGAAAGTCCCTGCGCAACGACCTCGCCGCTTGGAATTTCTAACACGCATCCGCCGACCAATTTTCCGTCGCGCCAGCCTTCCGGTGTGTTTGTCTGTCCGAAACAAGTGACGTATTTCGGTCGACCGTGCTGCATGGCCACACCGTTCATGTGACAACGGTCCTCACGCGCCAATTCGGTGACGAACGGAGGCCGCCACCGCGGCACGAAGCTAAATCGTGGGTCGAGCGTGCACAGGCAAGAAAAATGCGTGTTGACCAGCCACAGCTCCGTAGGCAATTCCAATCCGGTCGATTGGAGTTGCCCATGCACTTCACCCCACGCCAATTCATGAACGTCGATAGTTCCAGTGACATGTGCAGACCGCGGCAGATAACAGGCATCGTAGGGTTGCAGTGATTTGAATTCACTCGACTCGTTGAGCTTGGCGGCCACTGTCGGCGAATTCCACATCGTCCAGACTTCGTAGCTCGTTCCGATGGCCAGTCTTCCCGGCGCAACGGCCAGTCCCATTGCCTTGTCAAACGTGCGCAAGAGCATCGATAAACGCCCGGCGCGCGATCGCAACACGACCAATTTTCCCGCTTGATAGGTCGTGACCAACAAAGATGTTTGCAATTCCTCAAGGAATTCTGGGGCGCCTGCGGTATAACGAAAGCGAAATTGCCCAGTTTTCGAATCGGTTTCGCGAACTTGGTCGTGGTCGGTTGATCGAGGACTCGGTTCGTCCACATTCTCCAGGCATCCAGTTTGTTGCAGTAGCATGGTGGGCAATTCCTTGTCGAAACCAGTCACACGTAGACGTGCGTGTATAATTACAAGCAGATTCGACGTACTCGGTGGTGCAACCAATTAAAGAAAAAATGAGATTGGCCAGTGAGGCCGAACACTTTTGAGTCGAGGATGAAAGAATGCCACCTGGCAATAGAAGCCAATTCTCGTTTCAATACCTAACCTCACGACGTACGTTACCATTGTGGGAATTCGCGATAATTCGAACCGACCTGGTGTTAGGCGCCCCTCGCCGGCATTGTTTGGTAGAAGTTCGCAAAGTATCTTCAAATGAATGAATGAGCAGATAACGGCCAGTGAACTGTTGGAGCGTTGGTTGGCGGGTGACGAATCTGCCGCGACGGAACTTCACCAGCGCTACTCGCAGCGGTTGGTGGCGTTGGCGTCCGCGCGTATTGGCGAAAAACTTCGCCGACGAATTGACCCCGAGGACATCGTGCAATCGGTTTTTCGGACATTCTTCCGACGTGCCGACCAGTGGAAATTGCAGTCCGATCGCGGTGGAGCCATCTGGCATCTCCTAGTTCGAATCACGCTAAACAAGATTTATAGTAAGGGTGAGTTTCATAGCGCCCAACAACGCGATGTCGGCGTTGAAGTTCCGCTCGACCACAGCGACTTTCATCCAGCGTTAATGGCTCACGATCCGACTCCGTCAGAAGCCGCGGCCCTGGCGGAATTGCTGGAAGCAACTTTTGCGTCACTCGACGATTCTGCCTCGGAGATTTTGGAATTGGCCATTCAAGGCTACACGGCTTCGGAAATTGCTGCCCGTGCAAACTGCTCGCGATGGACAGTCCGACGCACGCTCGATCGAGTCGGCGTGCGTCTGATGAAGCAATTGACGAGCGATGAGTAAGTCGGTTAGCAGCCCGCAAGAAATAAGTGGCCTAGGCAACTTGCCTGAGCAAGGATATTCCACAGGCTGGAAGCCTATGCTATGTAATCCCCAAAACCTGCACCAACGATGGACCAGATTCCGCTTAGTTCTTTAGAGAGAACGCCCAGTCTTTGTCTTGTGAGAAACCCGTGTCGTGCCCCATCCAAGGAATTGCGTTATGGATGCCCTCCCTCGGGAAGAACTGAGCGAGCAGGATTGGCAGACACTGGACTCGGCGGTCGCGCAATTGGAGGCCGTCTGGCGGTTGTCGCCGAATCCATCCCTGCGGCAGTTTGTGCCGGCGACCGAAGGGTCGCTTCGGCTGCGCATTCTCGTCGAATTGATCAAGGTCGATCACGAGCATCGGCTGCGACGCGGCCAGTCGCATAGTATGGAGAGCTATCTAGCAGAATGGCCGGTGCTTCAGTCCGATCCAGATTTGATGCTGGCTTTAGTAGAAGCGGAGTGCGTGACGCGGGCGCTGCGCGGCGAACGTCCGACACGGTTGGAATTGCGCAAGCGATTTCCGGAATTGGAACCGCGCGTGGCGCTCGATACTCTACTGGCCGAGTGCGATACGGAGCGCCAGCAGATTGCATCGCGCGACACGTTGATCTTTCAGCAACATGCCGACGATACCTTGCCGATTCCCGCCGGCATCTTGGAACCGGCACAGCGAGCGGACGAGATCGGGCGGCTGGGCCATTATCGTATCTTGCACGTTTTGGGCTCCGGTGGAATGGGAGTCGTATTCCACGCCGAAGATGAGCGTTTGGGCCGAGCGGTTGCCGTAAAAACACTGAAGCGCAACCTTGCGGCTAACCCCGAATTCCGTCGTCGATTTCTGCGCGAAGCCCGTGCCGCCGCCCAATTGACTCACGATCACGTGGTCACGATTCATCAAGTCGACGAGTCCCAGGGCGTGCCGTTTATGGCCATGCAATTACTGGTCGGCGAGACGCTTGAAGAGCGATTGCAACGACTCACGACACTACCGATCACGGAGGTGTTGCGAATTGGCTGCGAAATCGCTGACGCGCTCGCCGCCGCGCATGCCCACGGCCTGGTCCATCGCGACGTCAAGCCAGCCAACATTTGGTTGGAGAAACTTGAGGACCGCGAGGATCGTGTGAAACTCCTAGATTTTGGGTTGGCACACCTTTCCCCTCAATACACTTTTGCCGAGCCAGTAACAGCGTCTGCCATCGACCTGGAACATTCTGATGGGTTGACGCGGCCGGGTGAACAGATGGGGACGCCAGCTTATATGGCCCCGGAGGTCTCACTTGGCCAGTCGGCCGACAGTCGTGGCGACTTGTTTAGTCTGGGCTGTGTCCTTTATCGTTGCGTCACCGGTGTGCTCCCCTTTACCGATCGCGATCCACTGGCCCGAGGCATCGCGCCAAACAGTTCGCTTGCTCGCAATGTACTGCATCGCTGTCCCGCTTCGCTGGGCGCGTTGATCCAGAAACTGTTGGCGCGGAATCCAAGCGATCGACCGCTAGACTCGAGTTCGGTATTGGAAGAATTGCGCCGCATCGGCACTATGCTGGTCGTCCACCGGCAGCGAACGCACCGCACGCTGGCGGCGCTCGCAGCCGGTGCGACATTGATCGGCGTCACCATGTGGATGTTGACTGGAGGCAAGTTCAACTTGCGACCGGCGACTTCGGCGATGATGCCAACGTTGACCACCAGTTTGCCGGCCGTGCGATTTGCCGTGGCCCGACAGTACGCTGTCGGCCGGATGCCTTTTGACACGGCGACGGTCGACCTCAATCGCGACGATTGTTTGGATTTGATCGTATCGAATAGCGGTAGTCACTCGCTCAGCATTCTGTTGGGCAACGGCGACGGACGATTTTCCGCGCCAACCAATCTTGAAACGGGGCGGGGACCAATGGGACTTGTTGTCGGCGACTTCAACGAGGATCGGCGGTTGGACTTGGCCGTCGCCTTGGCGGAGGATAATGTGATCGCGATCCACTTGGGCCGGGACAACACGGTTTTCGAACCTGGACAGCGGTTGGCGGTCGGACTGTTGCCGCGTGGAATGGAAGCGGCTGACTTCGATCGAGACGGGCATCTTGATCTGGCAACGTCAAATAGTAACGCCACCGATTTGTCCGTGTGGTATGGCGTTGGTGATGGAACATTTGAAAGGGTATCCACCCTTGCCGTTCAAGAGGCGCCTGCCGCCGTGAACACAAGCGATCTGAATCGCGATGGGCAACTCGATCTAATCGCGTCAAACGGCAGCAGCGATTCGATCAGTGTGCTGCTGGGAGACGGGCCCAGGCGATTTCAGCTTGCCAAACACTTTGGCGTCGGTTCTGGGCCAGGGATGCTTGCGATCGCCGACTTTAATCGCGACGACACTTTGGACGTTGCGGTCGAGAATTTCGGCAGTAGCGACGTTTCGATCCTATTGGGACACAGTGACGGAACGTTCCGCAAAGGTGGCGCGTTTAGTGTCGGAACAGGACCCGGAGGCATCGAAGTCGGCGACTTCAACGGGGACGGGCAACCTGATCTTGTCGTCGCGAATCATCTCAGTTGCGACGTGAGTCTGTTGCTAGGCCGACCAGACGGCACATTTGCTCCGGCCGTTCAGGAGCGCGTCGGCGACACTCCGGTGGGAATCGCGGTGGGTGACTTCGATCGAGACGGACGGCTCGATTTCGCCGTGGCCAACCACTTATCGGAGTGTGTCTCAGTCGTCCTGAATCCCAAACCCCGTGGTTATCTTCGCGTCGCCATGCCGCAGAGAATGAACCCTGATACAACACAAACGATTGTGGTACAGGCAGTGGATGTCGACGGTAAGACCATCAATGACTTTCGTGGGACAGTTCACTTCTCGTCCGACGATCCTCGAGCGACGCTGCCGGACGATTACCAATTCATTCAGGCAGATGAAGGTAGCCATTCATTCCGCATATCGTTCGGAACACTGGGACCGCGTTTGTTAGAAGTGGCCTGCGACTCGCCTGACCTTCGCGGGGGCAGCGTCATTCTAATCGTACCCACCGAGACCGCGCCTGAGACACCGAGCCGTACGCCGACCTGATTCAAATTTGATGAGCACAGCAGGCGGATTCTGCACCACCGACAGGACGCTTGGACATTTGCGGAATTTATTTGCCTAAAAGTACGCGCAGAAAGAACTGCTCGTGACGGAGGCTTGTTGTCCGGCGGGTTGGATCTCGGATCTGTGCAGCCTTGAGCTGAGAACACCAAGACCAGTTGCCTGGCGAAATCCCTAGCCATATAGAAAAGGCAAAATGGCGGCGGACCTCGTCACGAGCTGTTCTAAAGAATGTGGCCAGCCAAGCGGCAACGCTACTCAAAACGTAGCGCTGCCCAGCATCACACAAGCCTAGAGCATTGAAACATGCAGGGATACTTGAGACGACACGGTCACTGGACCAGTCAACATGCAGCAGCGTGGCAAAACCTCGAATAGTCGGTTTGTCAACGCCCTCGGCGACAGTACCGCTCGACCGACTCAACCAGCCCCAAAAAAGAAATCACATGACTCGAAAATAAAAAAACCATATTCCCCGTTGCCACCTCTACGACTTCATAGTCGGCAGTCCTTAATCGTTCAGTCGTTTCGAGAATTCGTCGTTCCCGAGCAATTGGGGACAATTGCTCTTCTCTCTTCTTACCAGCCCATCACCATGTTGCTTTCGATTACACGACGAGCTTTCTCCAGGTCGCTGCCTGTTTCGTGCATGTATAACCGAATTGCGTGAACTTTGTCGCCGGAGGACTTGGAAAGGCAATCGCGAGCAACACTGCAAACGTCTGCGGATTGAGGCGTCAGGCCCAGCACCGACTTGGAGATGACCCAAGTGTCGCGAGGGCGTTTGGTCATTCGAATCACTTGATCACTAGGGTATGCTTCTTTCACTACCAGCTTTGCCGCATGTTCATCTTCCGCCCACGTAATAATTATGTGCGAGTCAGTTTCAACTTCATACAATGGCATTGCTAATCTCCTTACCCATGATCGAGAGCGAGTACCTTTGGAAATGTTCCTGCGGCCGATTAATCGCATTCCGCAGTGTCGAGCCCATTCAACTATATTTAGTTTA
The DNA here is from genome assembly GCA_005798335.1 of Planctomycetaceae bacterium. GTDB lineage: Bacteria > Planctomycetota > Planctomycetia > Pirellulales > Pirellulaceae > Aureliella. Next base: position 24,813 of record SYJV01000498.1, read on the forward strand.
TCGTAGACTCAATCAGCGTGTTGGCCTGACACTTGTTTTTATTCGATCGCCCATATAGTCGCTGTGGATTAACCCGTTGGAACGGTGGGAATAGCCTGGTTCGATGAGCAAAAAATCCCTAAGAAAAACCAGTCGCACGCTAATCGTCGTTTTCACAGCGGCGCTCGTTTGCGTTCCGGTATTCAAATCGCTACTGCCGGGAGAAATAGCGCGTTGGTATTTGGCTGCCGCGATGAACGCTTACGAACAGAAAGATGATTTTTCAGTTAACGAATACGTTCAACGAGCTCGCCGTTGGAATGCAGATATTGAGTCCGAATTCAACTATTGGCAATTGCGATACCACCAAATTGCCGATTCGCAGCCCGACCTGCAAGTGAAACTCTACCAGCAAGCGTCTGAAAAAGTGCCCAGATTTCGGACGCTAGGGTTGCAGTTGTCCGAAAAATTGGCAGATAGCGGCAATTTTTCGCAGGCCATCGCGATGCTAGAGTTTATGTACGAAAACCAATCTGTTATGGCGCCCGGCACTTTGAACACCTTCGCTTATTTCCGCTCGCTGGCAGCCACGAACTTGGACAAAGCACTCGAAGAAATCAATCGCGCTCTGGAGTTCGACAAAGATGAGGTGAGTTTCCGCGATACGCGAGCCTGGGTCTATTATCAAATGGGGCGGTTGAGCGAAGCGCTTGAGGATGCCGATTTCGCCGTCAAGCAGATTCTAGAGATTGTCGAAAAACAGAAACTCTTTCCTAGACAGGATGCCAGTGAACAACCAGCAGGCAAGCCTGCTGACAATTCGGCCGCCAAAGTTGCCGACACAGTGCCCCTCAGCAAACGCGATGCGAAAGTCGCGCTTTGGTCAACCGGAGTCATCATCTATCACCGCGCAAAGATTCTAGAAGCACTCGGTAGGCAAGCGGATGCGGAAAAGGATTTCCAGTGGCTGAAGGATCGCCGATTGCCGACCGACGATCGGCTATATTGAAATTGCTTACTTGAGCAATTCTATTTTGTTTCAAACCGGCAACTCTACGGCGCAATACTAAACGATTCAATCAGCTTGCTTTCCTTGGTCAATTCAAATACTTTGCAGGCTCTGGGATCGACGACATAAATTCGGTCGTCTTTGATCGCCAACCCAACTGGATTGTCTAGAGGTGGTCCCTGAACAACTTGTGTTGGTTTCGAGCCGCGAATCACTTTCCAAATCGATTTCTTATAGCCGTCGGAGACGAACGCTTCGCCCGCCGAGTTGACGACGACTTGGTGCGGAAACTCGAATTGCCGACCGTCGACGATCACTTCGGACTTCCCGTCGTCGGCGACGACCAACAATTGTTGCGCATTTTGCGAGACCACCCACACCTGTTGTTGCGAATCAACGAATACACCACGCGGATTGACTTGTGCGACCCGTTCGACATTCGCGGTATTAGCAGCAATGCGCAGCAAGTATTGCGTTTCAAGGTCAGCGACATAGATAGTGCCGTCGGCTTTAACTGCGATGTCCATGGGAATTCCAATCCCTCCGCCAGTGATCGGCGTGAATTTTCCTCCCGGTTCCACACGGTAGATATCACGGGTGCTGGTGTCACCGACTAACAGAACTCCGTTGTGATCCAGTGCCAAGCATCGAACTGCGTTCAGCGGTTGACGAAACTTTTTGGACCCTTGCGCGAAGATCTCCATTTTCCCAGCTTGCCATCGCCACACGCCTGGCAAATTCCGATCGACCACCAGCGCGGTGTTTTCACCGGGAACCATCACCGCGTCCAGCGGATAAAAAGGCAGCGAGGGTGCGGGAGCAGTTACTTCAGTTGAAGGCGAACTTTGCTTTTGAGAATCTTGACAAAAAGCCTTTGCGCAGCCAATCGCGCACAGACATATGCCTAGCTGAACAATGACGGTAACTTTGGCCACGCGGTTCCTCGCAGTCAACGTATAGCGTTCGAAAGAAAACAAACTCTTAGGCGGCAGATGCAAGGTTACCAATTGTAACCCGAAGCGTGAGCGAGGAGTCAACGCGAATCACCTCGCTCACGCGTCGGGTTACGGTAGACTCTCCTCTGCCGCTCGCCTTACGCGAACATGATTCTGACATCACAACGAGCTTAGCAAATCACCACAGAGAGGGGGTACGACAAGCCCCAGAGTTGGAAATGTCGCTGCAACATTAATTTGGTTTTGCGCAATTTTTCGCACCAATCACTAATGACATGCTGCGCGAAGTCAGGCATAATCGTGGAAATTTGGCAGCGTGGAATAATCCCATCATCGGCTATTATGATGCACAACAATCGCTGCCAATGGCGGAATGATTTCGTACCAGTCAGCCGTTCGGGCCTACATCCCGGTCGACGAGTGCTTCCAATTGTAATTCTGCAGGGTTGCATGGATGACGCCAGACGCCAGTTTCTATCAGTTTTCGAAAGAAGTGTGGCAGGCCGTAAATGATCAGGCACGGCATGCGCTGCTACGCAAAGAGTACTGCCCTGACCAATCGCGGATTGAGTCGCTCCGTTGCGTGTTTTTCGACGAAGAGAGCGAGTTGAATTTTGGACACCAGATCTGGTTTTTCGAAGCCAATGGTGTCGACCCGGTTGGGCGCCGACACCGGCTGTACGGTACTCTCGAATTTTCCGTGCAATACGGTTTGCTCGAGCCAGTGCGCGCTGCCTTAAGGGATGATCCTCAGCAACGACAACGGTTCTTGCATTCGATTACCGAACCGCCGCCGACGGATGTTTGGGCCAGCCCTTCGACAAAGGTCTGGGTACGTCTAACGGTCGCCAGCGTGGTGATTCTGATTTCACTTTGGTTGCTTTGGCTGGGCGCCTCGCTGATGAATCTGTAGCAAGCGGTGAGTAAGCGCATTCAGCGAGAATTGCGGTTGGGTTTTTGAATTGGATCTGATGACTGCTTTCGACTCACCGGCAATCGACGTTCGTCAACTGCGAAAAACTTATCGCGAGGGTTGGTTTTTTCGGCGATCCTTTGCAGCTCTTCAGGGCGTCGATTTGAAAGTTCGCCGAGGTGAGGTATTTGGTTTGCTGGGGCCCAATGGTGCTGGCAAGACGACGCTCATCAAAATCTTGTTAGGGATCATTCGAGCCAGCAGTGGTGACGCGCATCTGCTTGGTCAACCGGCAGGCAGCAAAGCCGCCCGCATGCGCATCGGTTACCTCCCAGAGAACCTCAATTTCCCAAGCCATCATACGGGCATGCGCGCCCTACATTTTCTTGGGCGACTAAGCAACGTTGACTCACACCTGCTGCGTTCGCGCAGCCAGGAGTTGATCGAATTGGTTGGTTTAAAGGGTCGCGAGCAAGAACTGGTTCGAAAGTACAGCAAGGGTATGCGACAGCGCTTGGGAATCGCGCAAGCCATGTTGCACGATCCGGATTTGATGATCATGGATGAACCAACTGATGGGCTCGATCCCATTGGCCGATCACAAATTCGGCAGTTAATTACCTACCTCAAGCATCAAGGCAAAACTGTATTCTTGAACAGCCACATCTTGCAGGAAGTCGAACTAGTTTGTGATCGGGTGGCTATTCTCGTGCGCGGTAACTTGCGAGGAATTGGCACTCCGCACGAGTTAACCGAACAATTGCACGGCGCCTTGGAAATGCGGTTGATGATCGAGATAGAGTGTACTGCCGAGCAACTGAATCAATTGTCGACTTGTTTCGAACTTTCATGCGAGCCGCTACCCGATGGTCGCAGGAAAATCGTTGCCACGGCGACTACTCAATCGCAAGTCGACCACATAATCGATCGCGTTCGCCAGCTCGGCATTAGCATCTTGAGACTCGAGAAAATTCGTCCGAGCCTCGAAGAAGTTTTCTTGTCGGTAGTTGGCAACGCTGAATCGCCACACGTGGCCGTAGACGCCTCAGCGGATTCGGCGGTGTCATGATGCGACCCTACCTGGCGATCTTAGTAGACTCGTATTGGGAAGCGGTTGGAAATCGTGTCCTCTGGGCTTTGCTGGTCTGCTGGTCCATCGTTATCGTTAGTTTGGCGCCCTTCGGATTGGTGATTGAGCAGAGCTTTGAATTATCGAGTCGCGACGTTCAAAATCGTGACGCTCTGTTACAAAAAATGGTGCGAGCCGCCAAGGGACAAGGAACTCAAACTGCCAAAGCGGTCATGCGTTGTCTGCCAAGCGACGTCGTGGAAGACTTGCGAAAACGCAACTCGGACTCTCCCAACGATCAAAACAGCAGGCGTATTTCGTCCAGCCGCATTGCGACCATTTTGAACGATGTGCTCGACCAGCCCGAGCTGTATTCTAAAGAGTCGTTTCCTGCTGCCGAATTGCGCTCCAACATCAAGCCGCTGATTGAGAGACCAACCAGCTCGTTGGGAAGAGAGGAATTGCGCGAACTCAACCGAAAGTTGTTGCAGCTCGCGTTTCCGTCAGAACTGCATACACCTCGCGGCGAATTGATTTGGATTGGCTACGCGGGACTAAAGATCGGCGAACCACTCGGTTTAGACCGGCGATTCTTGCGCGAAATCATCGAAAGTCGCGTGCTCACCATCATCATTAAGTTGGGACTCGGGATGGCGACCGTGTTTGTGGCTATCGTCGTCACCAGTCCCATGATCCCGGATACGTTCAAGTCTGGATCGTTACACCTGCTGTTGAGCAAGCCCATATCGCGACCCCTGCTGTACCTCTTTAAATTTTTTGGAGGTTCTGTTTTCGTTTTAATCAATATCACCTTCTTGATTGTCGGTCTGTTTTTGATCGTCGGTTGGAGGTTTGGTATTTGGAACCCAGGTGTACTGGCTTGTATACCGCTGCTACTGTTCGTGTTTATCATCTTCTATAGTGTTTCGGCATTGGTCGGCATCATTTGGGGTAACTCGGTGATTTGTGTCGTGGCCTGCCTAGTGTTTTGGTTATTCTGCACGGTTATCGGCGCGCTGCGAGGCGGATTCTTACCCGCTGTGGAAATCGCTCCACAAATCGTGCGATTTCATCAAGTGGAAGACCAACTCTTGACCGTTACGCAAGGTGGATCGCTGAATATTTGGAACAAGCAATATTCCGTTTGGCAACCTGCCGTTGATATCGATCGCATGCACAATGGCCGAATTTTGGGGCCGATTTTCGATCATCAACGCCAACAATTATTGCTGCGAGCCGACGAAAGAGCTCCATTTGGAATGTTCTGGGCAGCGTCCCGCAAAATGTCGATTGTCACACTCCAATCGGATAACGAACCAACTTCTAATCACGCTGCACCGGCGAGCTCAGCCTCAACCTCCAGTGTACCGAAGTCAATTGAAGAAGCGCGCGAGAAATCGCTTTGGTTGGTTGATGCAGGGCCGGAATTGCCCGGGCTGATGATCGATTTCCTGCAGATGGGTGACGAAGTCGTCGCGGTTACGCGCAGCGAAATTAGGCGGCTGGACCGAACCAAAGTGGAATTGGCTGAGGCCAGCGAAAAGCTGTTCTTCGGTTTTCGTCCGCCAGTCGTTGGCGCCGCTGATCCGTTTGTCGTGGCTACTCCCTCGGATTACACGATCGATGAAACCGTCAGTGTCGCTGTTGCTCCGAATGGCCAGCAGTTGTTCGTCTACCATTCCAGCTCCCTCGACGTACTAACTTTCTCGACGAAAACGAAAATGTTCGATGTCACTTATAAACTGAAACTCGACGGTGAAGGTTCTGAAGCCGCAATCTTGGCCGCCAATGACGAATTCTGTTTGGTAGCGCGCGATGGATTGCCAATCAAAGTCTTCGACCTCGAACTCAATGAACTGCATTCCGCATTGCGGCTGCCCCAAGAAGCAGACGTTCGTCAAATAACGTCGATACCAGGCTCGTCAGATTTCAGCATCATTACACATTTGGGCGATTGGTATCGACTCAGCTCGAAAACTGGCCAAATGACCATCGTTTCCCATCCGTGGGGTAATCAATGTACCGCAGCCATGTGGATCGATGCCGATCGAGCTTGGTTAGGTGTCAAGCCCAATCGAGCTGTGCTGATCAATGTCGCATCTGGAAAAGTAGAACAGAACTTGGCTCCCGTACCCACGCGAATGGACAGTTTCTACCGCTGGTTCGCTAATCCGTTGTACTACGTCAACCCGAAACCCGCCGCGCTCGATGCCGCTATGAGTTACCTGTTAACTGGCAAAGACACGCAGAGCCTCGAGCTAATCACCACAGATCTCAAGACCGCGCGCATCGAGCTGGAGGTTTGGCAACCTATCATCAGCAACAGCCTCTTTGTGATCGTTATGCTAGCCATCGGCTGCATCTATCTTGTTCGTAAAGAATTCTAAACCCAACGTTGGGTCCTCTGTGCATGCCCAAGAGAAATATTAATTGGCAGCGTTGCGCCTGCGGTAGGTCGCGCGTGAACACTAGTTGTCGCAGTGTCATCATTGCAGAATATCTACGGAATTGCGCGTTGGCCGGCGGGTAGGTGGTCGTTGATAAAGCGGGTCATCAGTCCGTAAAGATGGAGGCTGGTGGTCTTGCCTTCGTTGATCGAGTGACTGCGGTTTGGATAGGACATTTGCCAAAAAGGTTTATTCAGTTCAATCAGTCGATCGGTCAGCTTCTCCATCCCCTGAGCATGACAATTGTCGTCACCACTGCCATGAACGATCAACAGGTTGCCTCTTAATCCTGCCGCGTGTGTGATGGGTGATCCATTGCGATAGTCTTCGGCATTGTCTTGTGGGAGCCCCATGTAGCGCTCCTGATAAATCGTATCGTACAGCCGCATGTCCGGTACTGCTGCCACGGCGACGCCCGTATGGTAAAGATCCGGATACCGGAACAACAGATTGAGCGTCATCGATCCGCCTCCGCTCCAACCCCATACACCAACGCGGGATGCATCCAAATAAGGTCGCTTTAGCAGTTCGCGCGCTGCTGCCGACTGATCTTCCGAAGCAAGTGTACTCACGCGTCGATAGGCGGCTTTTCTCCAGTTGCGACCGCGAGGGCACGGAGTACCACGATTGTCGAAACACGCAATCACATACCCTTGTTGCGCGAGCAGCAAATGCCAAAGATAGTTATTCCCTCCCCATCGATCGCGCACCGATTGACTTGCGGGCTCACCATATACATGGAAGATGACGGGATATTTTCTGGTTTCGTCAAAGCCGACTGGCTTGATCATCCAACCGTCCAGTTGCACTCCGTGCCCGATGTCGACTCGCAAAAACTCCACCGGTGATCGGCTCAACTGCTTAATTGATTTGGCGAGCTTGTCGTTGGACGAAAGTGTGTGCAGCACTCGGTGATCGGGCAGCGAAACGATCTCTACGCGCGGTGGCATTCCAAAAGCAGAGTACGTGTGGACAGCAAACGCCCCGTCGGGAGAAAGGGTGTAGTCGTGACTTCCGGGCTGATCGTTTGGACTCAATCGCAGAGGTTGGGCATCGCCGCTAAGTGTTGCACTGTACAGATACTGTTGCGTGGCATTATCTCCGCAGGCAAGAAAAAGAGCGCGTTCTGCTTTGTTGTCGATATACAACATCTTGATGATATCAAAGTTCCCTGTAATGGCACGGCGCATCTTGCTACCATCGCGCGATACGATAAAAAGCTGTCGCCAACCATCGCGCTCGCTGATCCAAGTAAATGCACTGTCATTTTCAGTCCACGCCATCGCGTCATCGTGAATGTCCACCCAAGTCCCATCATGTTCCGTCATCACCGTACGAACTTCGCCGGTTGAGGCATCTGCCAGCATAACATCTACGGCATTCTGTAAACGGTTGGAGCGCTGAATAACCAACTCACTCGAACTGCCCGTCCATTCCATACGAGGAATATAGAAATCGGTTCGGGTATCGCCCGGTACGTTGATCCACTTAGTTATCCCGTTGGCCAAGGCAACAACGCCGACGCGGCACGCCGAGTTCTGCTCGCCAGTTTTGGGATACGCAAACGATTTCAGGATTGGATACTTCTCGGTTGTGTTGTCGACCAGCGTAAATTTCTTGACGCCCTGGGTATTGATTTGCCAATACGCGATCTGCTTACCGTCAGTACTCCACCGCCAACCATCTCGGCAAGAAAATTCTTCTTCGTAGACCCAGTCGAAAGTGCCATTGATTACTTCGCCAGAACCATCTTTGGTGAGCTGCACTGGTTCGCTGCCATCGACTTGGGCGACATACAGGTTGTTGGCGTAAACGTATCCAGCTCGAGAACCATCCGGTGATAGCTTCGCAAACATCAAAGCCGAAGGCTCAGCAGCACCGCCGAGCTTTGCGAGTTTGCCAGTCGATCGACGAAATGTCCAATAGTCTCCTCGCGTATTCTGCCGCCAGACTTTCACGGAGTTTGTATAAATCAGTACCAGATCTAGATCCCGCGACAATTCGTAGTCTGCAATCACGAGCGGCTCTTTGGCGCCGGACGGAATCAACCCAGTCGCTGCGACCAGGATTTCTCGGTTGCCTGTTGGATCGACGCGGACGATATCGCGAGCTTCTTTATTTATCTTGGTAGTTGCGAGCGTTGTATAAGAACCGCCTGCTAGCCACTTCACGATCGGTGTACGGTCGCCTTGAAAATCTTCGGAATTGAAAATTCGCTCCACACTCAACCGTGCGGATTCGGGCTGGTTCGATTGAGGCTGGCCAGCAGGCGCGTTTGTTGTTTCACCCCACAACGATTGCAACAAGGCAAACATGATGGGATCGTGCTTTTGCAGTTGCTCACGCGAAAACGGGAAGAAGTCGTTGGTTGCAAAAAACGCTTCAGTACATTCGGCAAAGTACTCCATAGGATTGGTGATCGCGTAAGCACGAACGTTGGCCGATCGCCCGTCTCCAAATCGCTGCTCGACTTTGTCGTAGAGTCCCTTTGACTTGGCCTGTTCAAATGCGGCTTTGATTTCCGCATTGCCGAAACCTTTGGAGAGAACTCGATCATGGTAAGCGTGTGCCAGTTCGTGCAACGCGAAATTCGGCATCCTTTTGGTTTCTCGTTCGAAAATGCGAATATTGGTGAACTCGACGGCTTTCTCCATCGCCGGATTGCGTTTATTGTCGCGCAGCCAACCGGCTCCTGGATGATATTCCGCGCGCGGTGCAACGTTGGGATACTCCGGCGAGAACCAGAGTGGTACTTGCTTGAGCTGTTGGACAGCCGCCGCAGGAACGCGCTCGTCGATTTGTTGCAGTTGTATCGCCAATAACTCCAGCGCTCGTTCATTGGCTGCACTATCTTGTTCGATCAAACGATCGCTGATCAATACGGTCCAGCCATGAACGATCTTTGCCTGGTGTCCTGCTACTTTGGAAGGTTCTTCGGCGCGAGCAAGACTTGCCACTGATACGAAGAATAAGATTGAACAAGCAATACAGAGTTTCATGTTGTCGTTGATTCACAACTTGTAAATTTACAAAGCAGGTAATGGAGCCCTTCATTGTACTTGCTCACAACCCTGCCTTGGATGCTTATTTCGTTGATAGTTGCCCGGCTTGGATGGTACCGCCTTGCAGGACAGCGATTAGGCGCGTCCGGTCCTCTAGAATTGAGATGTCTGCGACGACATCGCCATCGACGACGAGTATGTCGGCTAGCTTACCGACCGAGAGCGTACCGAATTCATGATCGCGGCCCATGATTTGCGCGCCTGATTGCGTGGCGCAGCGAATTACCTCCAGCGGCTTTAATCCGACATAGTTGACGAAAAAAGTCAGCTCGCGAGCATAATCGCCGTGTGGGTTCCAAGCGAATCCGTAGTCGCCTCCCATACCCAATCGCCCGCCTTCGCTCAGTATCCAGCGCGCGCTGGCTGCGCCTCCTTCGAGAGTCTCTTTATGTCCGTCGATCACGCGTTGGCTCATACCGAACTCAGGTCCGTGTTCGATGCTGGCCAGTTCAAAGTACAGTGCGGGTACCACCGGCACATCACGCTGGAGCAACAGGTCCATGGCTTCGCGGTCCATAAACGTACCATGTTCCAGCGCGTCATAACCGGCGCGCAGCGCGTTCTTGATTCCGTCGGTTGCTCGACAATGGCCCGTAACCTTCAGATGGTGGTTGTGCGCAGTTTGAACTACCGCGTGCATTTCTTCGAAAGTCATACACAACGTGTGATGATCGTTCACGTCAGGTGATGCGGCGTCGCCGGTCGGATAGGTCTTGATCCATTCGACGCCATCCTTGACCAGTTTGCGTACTGCCGCGCGCGCTTCGTCAGGACCATTGACCAACAAGACCAGCCCCTCCATGCCGATCTTGCGAAAATCGGGATTCCAGTCCATCAATCCTCCCACGCCACAAATCTCACGGCCACTGGTCGCCATCCTGGGTCCGGGCATGACATCGCTCTCGATAGCTTTCCTCAGCCAAAAATCGATATTGAACAGGCTGCCACCACTGCGCGCCGCAGTATAGCCGCATTCGAGAGCCAGCTTTGCGTTCGCCGCAGCCAGCAACGTTACGTACTCAACGGGATACTTGATATCCAAGTCTTCCAGTGCGGCTACATTGAAATACGTCGAGTGAAAATGAGCTTCGACCAAGCCAGGCATGATCGTTCCACCGCGCGCGTCGATAATCTGTGCTCCCTGAATCGGCACAGGTGCGTTCGCAGACGGGCCAACGTAATCGATCAGTCCTTCGTTAATGACCACGACACCACTGTGCACGGGAGCAGCGCCTGTGCCATCTACGATTTGGCCGTTTTGAATAACCGAAGTTCCGGAAGCAAGCTTCATAAGCTGGCCCTATTCCAATGATGAAAGAAAAGCCGTGACATGTGCCAACAGACGCTCGTGAGCTTGCCAGTGTATCAAATGGCCCACTCCTGCCATACGAATGCGCCAACAACTGGATATCAATTTTTCCGCACGTTCGGCATCCTGGTCTGCCAACATGCCACCTGCAGACCAATCCGCTTGCAACATTAGCGTAGGACATTGGATTGCGGACAAGATCGCTTCCCAGTCGTAGCCTTCCAGCCACCGGCCAGAAATGATCGACTCTAGTACCGCCGGATCGACCTGCCTCAAGCAGGACGCAGCGAATCTCAGCGAAACGGCATCGCGAACTTCTCCAAGTCGCTTGCCGCTGGTCGCATGAGGCGCTTTGATTTCGATCTGCGACAGCGCGCGTGCCAACTCGTCGACGGTTCCACCTTGCTTGGCAACTCGGTACATGCCCATAAAGTGAGAATGGAAAACGGTCTCCGTTATATGAGTTCCCAAAGTATGCCAGGGTGGATCTTCCAGCACCAGCGCGCGCACCGGCTGCGGTGCTCGAGCGGCAACCGCGGCAGCGACCATCGCACCTAGAGAGTGGCCATACAGCACTGTTTTCCCAGGAACCAGTTGCTGCAACACAGACACCACATCATCCACGTAGTCGATCGTGCGATAGTGATCAGCGCGCCCAGAGCGACCGTGCCCGCGAAAATCCAGCGCCATGACCTGCCAATCGGTTTCAAAATGAGGTATCACCAAGGAGAAATCTTGCCATCGACGCGTCACTCCATGCAAGAAGAGGATTTGCGGTCTGTCGCCTTGGCCGCTTGCAAAGTTGATCGCCATCTTGTTTGCGGTCAGTAAGTTCTCTTTCAACATAACCAACTCTCTAATTTTGTTGTCCGACCATACCACTCCATGCCGGTCAATTTTGACGCGGGTGGTAGAACTCGCCGATACTTTACCAGCGCAAGCGTTCGGTGGGCGAAACAAACCGGAAGTATGAGGCGATTGGGGGTTTTGGGTGGCTTGCGGATCGGATTTTGTGTCAAAACTCGCCTGGACTTGAACGCTTTAGAATTTCACAATTCGGCGTGAACTCTGCATTGATCGCTACAAGGAAGTGATGCGACGTGATTCAAAAGATTCTACAACCAGCGCGGACGAGTTTTTCTACGCCATTGGCGCCTGCGGTTCTGTTGGGCAGCGCATTGACCGCAGTATTCTACGGTTTGCTGCTGTATGGTCCGCTGAACTGGGATCTGTTGCGGAGGTATTGCTTGTGTCACTGGGTGGCGGAAGCTTCCGTAGGATTGTTTTCCATCGCCATTGTGGTGTTGGGATTCAAATGGCTGCAACTTCAATCGCAACGCTCGTTGACCGGCAAAGCAGGAGCGGTGCTCAAGCAAATCGTCAAAGAAGGGAGCGAAGTCGAGCCTGCCAAGCGTCCCCAGTGGCTGTCCGAGACTTGGCTGGCGCAGCCCACCGTATGGCAAAACTCTTGGCTGGGCATACGCATTCGCGAAATCGTTGACCGGCAAATTCAGCGCGGCAAGCGCAGCCAAGTCGAACAAGACATGCGTAGTTTGGCGGAAGCCGACGCGGATTTACAGCACGATAGTTATGGCTTGGTGCGAATCATCACCTGGGCTATGCCGATGTTGGGCTTTCTGGGAACCGTGTTGGGAATTTCGCAAACGCTGGGTCAGCTCGATACCAAACTGTTGGCCACTCAACAGCAAGAAGCGATGAATCAGTTAACGGCTGGTTTGTATGTGGCATTTGACACCACGGCCATTGCTTTGGTGTTGACGATTGTGGCGATGTTCATTCAGTTCGCAATCAGTCGCATGGAAGTCAGCTTACTGGCGCGCATGGACAACTGCATTCAGGATTGTCTGATAGCCTTCTTGGGATCGGACCCGCACGATGCTGAGAAAGGCTTACTCGGTCCAGTCCGTCAGATGGCCGGAGATTTGGTCGCGGCCGTAAATGAACTGGTCAAGCAGCAAGCCGCGATCTGGTCCAAATCACTGTCCGAGTCGCAGCACCAGTGGTCCCACTGGACAGAATCAGCATCCACGGCAGTTCAATCGGCACTGACAGCCTCGTTGCGCGAATCACTTGAAAATCACGCCGTGCGACTGGAGAAGATTCAGGACGAGGGCTCGCGCCAGATCGACGCTCGCTGGCAACAGTGGCAGATTACACTCAGCGATCAAACGCGAACTCTGTTGGCTCAACAAAAGGAAGTTGCCCGGCAAACAGAATCGCTGGAACGCTTGATTGAATCTACGTGTGAACTCAAACGATTGGAAGCAATCGTCCAGGAAAATGTGGCCAGTTTCAACAACCTCGATCTGTTGCAAGAATCGGCGATGTGCATCGGCGAAGCAGTGGCAGTATTGGCAACCAGCCTTGAACGAGCTGGCATCATTCGTGGAACACCCATCAAACCGCGAGCGATTCGCAAAGCCGATCTGCCGGACGACTATCAGCAGGAACGAAGGAAAGCTGCATGAGCCGCAAACGCAAGGATGAACTTGCGCCGTCGCTGTTTCCGTTTCTCGCAGTGCTTCTGTGCACGATGGGAGCGCTCGTGCTTATTCTGATGCTGGTTGTCGGACAAGCCCAAGCGACCGCCAACGAAGCGATTACCGCTAAACAACAACAACAGGAAGACGTGACTGCACAGTTGGATGCGATGAAGGACTCGCTGACTAAAGAACGCGAAAAACAGCACTTGGAGCTGGAGAAGAAGCGTTTGACTCTGCAAGCCTTCGAAGAACAAATTCGAGAATCGATTCAGCAATTAACCGACCTCGAGAGAACGCTCGATTTGATCGAGAATCAGGCTTCGGTTTCCGAGCTACAAGAGGATGAAACCCAAAAGCAAGTTGCAGAACTTCAGCAGCAACTGGCCAAAGCGGCTGAGAAACTCAAAACAAAGGTCGACAATCCTACCGGCAACAAACCTGTATTTGCGATCATTCCGTATGAAGGTACCAGCGGCACGCATCGGCGACCAATCTATTTGGAGTGCACTTCCAAGGGCGTGATTGTCCAGCCCGAAGGCATGCTAGTTTCCCTGGTCGACTTGCGACCTCCATACGGCCCAGGCAATCCACTGGATGCGATTCTCCGCACGGTTCGTTCGAGATACGTGCCCGAAAATGGAGCGCTTACCAGCACGGCTTATCCACTGTTGATCGTCCGGCCCTCGGGCGTTCAGACTTACGCCATGGCCAGGTTGGCTATGGCTGGATGGGACGATCAGTTTGGTTACGAATTGGTCGAAGAACGTTTGGATTTGGTCTATCCCGATGGTGAACCCGGCTTGCGCGACGAGATGGAAAAGAGCCTCGCGCTGGCTCGAGCTAGGCAAGCCGCTTTGGTGATGGCGATGCCCGGCAAGTATCGCAACTATGTCGACGCATTTGAGTCAGAGGAATATCAGCCACTGAGCGGCGGCAGCTTTGGAGCATCAATGAACGCCAGCAGGAATGGCTTGCTTGCGAGTTCCTCGGATACCGACGGTAGCACCTTCGGCTCAGACGCAACAAGCACGGGCGAGAACGGCACCAACGCACGCGTCGGTGGGCTGGCCAATACGCGAGGCGGATTCAACCTCGCCGCCGGTGAAGTTGTAGGTTCGGGATTGGCAGATTCCATTTCCGAGGGTGATTCACTACGCAGTGAGACCGGCGGCTATGGTCGGTCAGCAACATCCTCGGGCGACAGTTTTCTCGGGCAGGGGTCTGACGCGTCCTTTATCAACTCCTCGAATGGTGATGCGACTACCGCAGTCGCCGGAGATCAACCGGTCGGTAATGGTGGAGTTGCCACCGGCATGAATTCGTCTGTCACTAACGGTGGCATTGGAAGTGAATCAAGCACTACTTCGCTGCAAGCAACTTCATCATCGAGATTGAATCCGTCCAGCGGCGGAACCAGCGGCTCGCAGAAGACAAAAACTTCCACGGCTTCGACGCCAAGTTCATCGGAGGCGACTCTCAATGCAAACACGTCAGCGGGTTCGGGCGGTGGACAGGTTGCTCGCAATGGAGCAGTAGGAATTGCGGCACCCTCGATGGCTGTGGGCAATGCTGCGCGGGAAGTGACAACAGATGCTCAAGGCGTGACCGGCGTGAATCTGAAATTCGACGCCACCGCAGCCGAACCAGTTGCCAAACGCAAGGGACGCAATTGGGCCTGGTCGGAACGGACCAATTCGGGAACCGCAGTTGTGCGAGCCATTAAGCTGCTATGTTACGAGGATCGGTGGATTATTTGGTCCGACGCAAAATCGGGAACGACCACCGAAATCATCATGTTGGATGAACCGCCTCAAGTCTGCGCGGAACGCATGGCGAACAATGTGGCAGATCGTGTGGATCGCTGGGGGCTCGCATTGATGGGAGGCTATTGGAAACCCGTGCTCGAAGTTGAGGTAGCAGCGGGAGCCGAACCTCAATTCCAACAATTGCTGCGATTGCTGGAAGGGAGTGGCTTGGACGTCAAGCGAACCAAATGAAACGACGAGAAGCGGATACTCAAGCGATTGGTGAGGACTCGTTCCTAGATACCGTGGCTAATTTGGTAGGCATTTTGATCATCTTGGTCATGATCATTGGCACCAAGACCAAAATGGACGCTCAAGCTTATGGCGAACAAGTTGCCGCGCGCGATATCACTGCCGAACTTGAGGATCCGGCTGGCGAAGTCGTACAGTTACGAACGTTGGTAGAAGACTCGCGCAAACAACTTGCTCGCCATGAATTCGAAGTCGAATATCGCCGGCTGGAACGCGACAAACTGCTGGAACATGTCGCGCTCGCGCGAGAAGAGGTCGCCAACCAGACCAGCGAGATTGATTCCACTAAACGACAACAGATCGAACAGATTCAAGAAATGGAGTCGCTCCAGTCGCAACTCAAGGAAGTCAACGAGCGCCTGGGCACCAGCGTCGAGACCAAGCGTCCCAAAATCGTGCTTGAGCATTTGCCGACTCCGATGGCGAAGACGGTCTTTGGACGCGAGATGCATGTGCGCATGAAGAACGGTTTGGTGACCGTGATTCCTTGGGACCGCTTAGTAAAAACTTTGAGAGAACACGTGCCACTGGCCGCCAGACGCAATGCGTCGCGCAAGGCGATCGAAGACACGCTCGGACCAGTTGACGGATTCCTACTGAAATATCGCATGAATGCCGTTCCCGGCGGTTTCGAGTTGGATCGATTTGAACTGGAAACAATTCCCAGTAATCCTGGAGAATCGTTACCAGAGTCGCTCTCGCCCGGCGGTCGTTTGCGGTTGGAGATGGCCAGCCGCAATCCGTCGGAAACCGTCGTAACCGTTTGGGTGTACTCAGATTCTTTCGACGAATTTCGGCAACTAAAAACCGCTCTCTTCGAAGAAGGTTTTCTCTGCGCAGCTCGGCCAATGCCCGATGGCATCCCAATCGGAGCCTCGCCTCGCGGTTCTCGCAGCGCCGCTCAATAGTCGGCAGCGCTGGACCGGAAAGTCCCGGAGGGACGAAAGCAGTGGGCAGCCTGACATGCTTCGACAACCCGGATTTCCCCATGCCGAATCGCTTTCGTCCCCGTGGGACTGCTTTACTTCCAACTCGCTAGTAACCGGTGGTTCTCACCACGGCACGATGCTTTTGTCCCTCTGGGACTTTTCCTGAATCCATCCCCGGCGGCGCATCAGAAAAGTCCGATCAAGCGCAATGACATAATGCCGGTAAAGGTCAACAGCAGGCTGTCGAACAGCTTTTGCGGAATACGTCGCACAACGCTCTTGCCCAGCAATATCCCGCAAACAATTACAGGGGCCAGAACAAGATTCAACGACAGACTCTGCAAAGTAATCAAACCCAGGTTGAAGCTGAATGGCACCTTCACAATATTAATCAGCAGAAAGAACCACGCGCCGGTGCCAACCAGTTGCATCTTCGGCAACGAGACCGCCAGCAAGTACAACGCAACGATCGGCCCGGCGGCGTTGGCGAGCATCGTAGCGAATCCTGCCAGCAATCCCAACGCCCAGGCAAACCACGTGGCGTGTGGAAAATGCTCGAACCACTTGGGCCTCCAAATTCTCGCGATTTGGGTCAACGTCAGCCCGAAGATGATACAGCCCAGGCATAGGCGAAAGCCACTATCATCGATGCGGTCCATGCACAACCACGCGAGGACTATTCCACATGTTGCTGGCAGCAGCAGACGCCTGAGAAATTTCCACTGAGTGTGCTGGCCGAACAACAATACTGAGCAGATGTCTCCGACGATCAACATCGGTAACAAAATCCCAGTCGAAACTCGAGCCCCAAAGACATTGGCAAGTATGATCACATGGACCATACCCACGCCGATGAAACCACTCTTGGAAATACCGATTCCGGCTGCCGCTATGATCACCAGCAGCCATTCGATTGTTGATAACTCTGGCAACAACGGATAGCTCATCGATTCTGCACAGCGGGCACGCCGTCGCGAACCGTAATCACAAATATTTGATCGTTTTCCTGGGGAGTAAGGGACAACTTCGACTCATCTATCCACAACGTCAGCATTTGGTTCTTCGCGACCATGATTTCCAAATGATCGTTGTTGTCAAATCCTTCGTCGCGCGACTTGCCCAGATCGGCGCGAGTACCTTCGAAGTCGATTGCGACCGGTAGCGCAACGCGCTGATTGCTGGTGCCGTCGACGACCTTGAGGCGAACGCGAATTTGACCGGTTGGAACCTCTGTGGCGCGACGCGTATAGCGACTGGTCACGTTGACGGCCGAAATCTCTCGTTTGCCGCGCGACCAGACCATCGGAAAGGGCGTTGGTGTCGAGCGAAAGCTCACGGCATAAATTGCGTTGCGAGGCTGATCAATTTTCGCCGCAGAGGCGCGATTGACAAACCAACTTTTATCGAGGTCGTCGCCATTGGGCTCCGCAGCGCCGGTAAAATGCCAATCGCCGTTCGACCAGATTTCCACCCACGAGTGATTGCCACTGCCATCGGTCCACAATGGCGTACCGACGAATCGAGCCGGAATGCCGACCGATCGACAAGCGTCGATCAGCAGTATCGACAGGCCTGTGCACGACGCCAGCCCCGATTTAATCGATTCGTAAGGCCCTTGATTCGCTCGCGCGCGACGAGTCGAGTACTTGACGTTTAAGAGTGGAAAAATCTTCTGATTCAATCGCGCCGCTGCGACCGATGGAGAATCGACGCCAGCGATCAGAGGTTGAAAGCGCTGCCGAAAGTCATCGCGCCAACGATCGCGCTGTTCATCAATATTGGCATAGGGAAGCACCGCATCAAGAAAGACCTCGGTCGGTACCTGAGCCTTCCAGGGCGCCTCGTCCCAGGCTCGATAGGCTCCGCGTACATGTTCGACTAAGAACTCGGCCGACAGCGCCTCGATATCGGATTGCGGCATATGGGTCAGCAAATAGTCCAATCCCGCTCGCTGACGATCGTCCAACTGTTCCCAAGCTTGTCGGATCTGACTTGCGTTAGTTCCTGCCCGAGTGATGTGCGCGTCGACTTTGGAAGCCACCGATTGGCCATCGACTGTGACCACGAGACTGTTAGTCAGCGAATCACCAAATCGCTCCCAGTCGAAAAACGACCACACGATTTGCTTGTCGCGAGTGATCTCGATAATCTGCGGATTGTTCTTGCCGGCATGGCAATTTCCCAACACGATGTTACCGTTGCGTAAAACTTGAACAGTGGTAACCCACGCCAATTGAACGTTGGGCAAATCGTGCTGATTCAATTGCCAGACGATTTTTTTGTCGCGGTTGACTTCGATGATCGAGTGGCCGTTGCCGGTCGAAATCAGCGTGTTTCCATTAGGCAAGCGCACGGCGGAAAAGCACTGATTGCCCCATGCATCGACTCCATGTCCACCCGCAGGAAGCTTATCGAACAAGGGCACTCGATACTCCCACACCACCGCTCCAGATGAATCATATTCGCGTACAGCTCCGTCCCCTTCATGGCAAACTAAGTAGTGGCCACTGGACAGTTTGCGCGCCAATCTCGTGTCGCGATGCGGATGAGGCTTATCAACTTTCAAGCGAATCTGCCGGACCAAGTTGCCTTGTTGGTCCACTTCGATAATCCTGCCCGGTCCACTTTCCGCGATCATCGTGATCCCACTCGCCAAGCGTTGGAAGGCGTGAACTTCGACCTTCGAGCCCGCATTACCATTCGATGTAGCTGAGTCATACTGCCAAACTGTTTTGTTCGTAGTAGGCTCGATTTCTGCGACGTGCGTCCAACTGGTTTGCAACAGAACGTTTCCGGATGGCAGCAAGTGAAAATCGTGCAAAGGACCGATTTTCACTTGCCACTGGGTCTTGCCCTGTTCGTCGATCAATGCCAGTTGTTTCTTTGATGAGTCAGCGGCAATGAAGGAGCGTCGCGGCGATTCAGCCTGTGCAAGCGGTACTGTAATCGACGATAAGTACACCAACCAACCACCGGCCATCGCCATCAACAGCTTGCTCATAAAATCTTCTCAGCAGTAAGTGAATTAGCCACTTTTAATCAGTCCACGCCCTGAGCGTTCAAGGATTATCCTATGTCGCGAGCTGTTCGCAAAGCCACAACGCAGAGTTTTCTATTTGTAACCAGTAAGATTCTCCTGCCCGGTATTTGAAATCTCAAATCGCGGACTTCAGATTTCAGATTTTTACTCGATTCGACGTTGATAAACTGAATAGTGACTGCGGCCCATGAACATTCGGGAAGAGTTATTCTACAATCTGGCAACAACCTAAGTCTTGCGAGCTCTCAAGCCTGTTGGTACTGAATAGTTGGACAGCGCCATTTTGTGTGCAAGGTATGGCTTTTGGTCC
>SYJV01000499.1 GCA_005798335.1 Planctomycetaceae bacterium
CAAAGCCAAGCTCAACCCAATCCTCGCCTAGCGGCTGCGGGTTAAACGACGAAATGGCTAGGGCCAAAAGCCATGCCTTGCACACAAAATGGCGCTGTCCAACTAGGGTAAGGTCGTAGGTGAAAGTTGTCGCATCGATCGGCGGGTCGATCTGCTGAATTCGATTCCAATTCGAAACTGGCATTCCGGATGGCGTCGTGGGTAGAAACATACCATTTGGCTCATAGCCATCGACTGATTCGGCCCCCACGCTCCGTGGATATTTTTTCGAACCTCGAGCATTTACAAGTAGAACTCCAGGGCCTGGCAACTCAGTAACAACACCATGCACCGCAACCGATGGTCCTAGGACATGAGTAAAGGTCGCTAAGCGATGCCGTTGGGAATACAGGGTACGACTGGCCAATCGGCGCTCGGCGGCGCATCAGAAATCAAATTTGTCGGGTCGCCAGAGCTGGTATTGTTCGTCGAAGAGCCAGTCCCAGCGTTCGGCCTCAGTTAATCCGACCATACCTACCACCTGCTCAAGCGCCGATAACACTACCCGCTGTTGCTCGGTATTATCGAGCGGGAGTGCGCTTAGTGCGAGCACTGCCTGTTCCGGCGCGGTCAGAAATGCAGTCCCGAATAAAAAGTAAGGTGCTTTATCGAGAGGCAAGTCAAACGTGTCATCACCTGCGGCAAAGGCGATCTGCCGTCCAAGCTGGGCGTCGTATCGGGCTATCGTGGCTCCTAACAATCCATCGCTAAGTCGGAGTTGGCTGGTCTGGTCCACTAAGCCTAAATTACACACTGGACCACGGCAACCGCTGTGGCACTGCTTGGCACTCCGCATGGCCAGCGCGCGCCATTTGAACGAGTCGAGTAATCGATGATCGATTTTAGCTGTGATGGGTAACAGCGAACAAGCGACGCTGGCGGCGGTATGGAATTTCTCTTCAGAAGCAGGCACATGCTCCAATTCGTCGAAGGCCTGATATAGGAATCTGAGCGCCTGGTCGCGATCCCGGTCGGCGATAGCCGCCGCAATGGCGCCTAAAGAGTGACCACGCGCAAGTCGGGTTTTGCATGGCTGCGCCAACTTCAATGCTCGTTCGACATCGAGTTTGGCGATGCGGTAGCAAACTCTTGGGCAATACATCTCTCGATATTCGCCGGGACAAGCATCGAGTACGAGGGCCGCGCGAACCGAATCGGTAAGAGCGATTTGATGAGCCAGATTACCGAAGAGCCGTCCACGCTTGGATTCGCGTTCGGCCGAATTATGAATAGACTGCTTTTTGTCTTGCGACCCTTTTATCGCTGCGCGGTCTGGCGAGTCAATCTCGCTTTGAACCAAGCGCATTGCCGCCTCCACATCATATCGAGCCAATTCCCAAGCGACGGCAGAATGGGCATAGAACCAGCGTTCGTTTTCGGAAGGAATTTTTAGCGCAACTTGAGCATCTTCCAAAGCGCGTTTTGCGCGTTCGCTAGTGTCTCCTGAGTCGAAAAGAGTTCGAGCCAATCCGGCGAGGCACTCAGCTCGCCAATGCGGTTCTTTTTCCGCTTCGACGGATTGATTGGCTAACTTGATCCAAGACTGAATCCAGGGATTTTCCGCCGGCTTTTCTTCGCTGGCGCTAGCGAGTGCCTTGATGCATTCTGTGTAACCCAAAGCGCGATGATACCCATCCTTAATTGTTCTCAGCAGTTGATCGGCGGCAGTAGGATTAGTGAGAACTAATTCAGCGCACCTGTGGCTCCGAATTACCGTATCGGTGAAATCAGAAAGATCCTGTTCGTTGCCAATTGCTGCAAAGTCAATCGCATACTTACCGTGGAGATCCAATGCGGACTCTGCGTTGTGCCTGGCCAATAGCAAAAGTCCTTGGAACTTCAATCGTTCGTCGGTTCCCTCCAGTATTCGTTTGACAGTTCGTCCAAGCAATATCTTGACTGCCCGCTCCGAACTATCGCTTACGTCTGCCCACCCGACGCGCTGGGTTAGCGACTGCGATTCTTCGTTGCGAATTAACGTGATATCGACTTGAGGTGTCCCAGGTTCAACCAACGATCCCGTCGTTTGAAAGCCGTCGGCGCGCACAAAGATCCAGGCACCGTGGGATGGTAAATCGGTGAGGCTGACTTCACCGATTGAATCGGCGAGATGCTGTTTCGTGTGCATCCCACTCTTGTCGCCATACCAGACCTTGATTGCTGCCCGAACAGGACGTTGGTTCGAATCGACACAGCGAATCCGAACACTGAAACTCGCAGCACCACTATCGGTTCGAGGCAGCTTGAGATAATCTCGCCCCGATGTTCCTATCGAACCCTGCAATCGAGCATCTTGATGGATAGTGAATTCGCCCAGATCAAATGTCTGATCTTCCGCTTGTCCAGTGTTGGGCGGAGGAATCGTAACCCATCGTTGAAGGTGTCCCAAGTACTCACTGCTGACCCTTTCGTCAACTTCCTCTCTAGCGCCGATCCAGATGGAGTATTCTCCGGGTGGGACCCCATCAATCGCGAACTCGCCGGATTCATCAATGCGAAAATGGCTCGTAGGAGCCTTTACGTCCGGCCTGAAGGGGCCCTTGATGCGAGACGCAAGTGAAAACGTCCCGGTGGAAACTCGACAATTCTGGAGTTGCGCGTCCAGTCGGACTCGGCCCACAACGCGGCGTCCAACCTGTCCCAGCGTGACGTGATAGGTTTTTCCCGCGACGAGTGACATCGTCTGCGATGGTCCACTGCCTCCTTCAAGCATGGGACCGCGTTTCGCGATGATCTTGGTGGCACTAAGCGTGCCGTCAATTCCCCCCGGCAATTCGAGAGTGAACTTTCCATGCCCATCCACCTTCGTTTGAATGTCAAAGTAACCGTATGGTCCGAAAGGTGAATCGATTCCTGACTGACCTTCTATCTCAAATTTGATATCGGAATACTTGTCCGTCGTATCGGTTTGATATAGTTGCCCCTCGATGCGAGCATAGGGACGAACGAGAATTTCGGCCGGCGTCTTGAAA
The DNA here is from genome assembly GCA_005798335.1 of Planctomycetaceae bacterium. Classification (GTDB taxonomy): domain Bacteria; phylum Planctomycetota; class Planctomycetia; order Pirellulales; family Pirellulaceae; genus Aureliella. The sequence continues at coordinate 3,012 of SYJV01000499.1, forward strand.
TCTTGCTTACGAAGATGGGCGAATCCGCTTTTCGAGAAAACGAACAAAGTGAAATCGTCGCCGGGGTCGGTGAATGAAAACGCACCGTCGGCACTCGTCTTTACCTGTAAATCATGATTGTGGGTTATCCCTCCGGCGCGAATGTATGGTCGCGATGCCTTAGTTCCCAAGATAACGATAGCATCCTTCGCTGGCGAGCCATCCGGCTCACACACGATACCCTCAATTTGCGCAGTTGGTTTCAGTTCGAACTTCAGGTCGAGATCGCCTTCTCGGATATCATGCAGTTCTGACTCGACAGGAGCAAATCCTGGTGCTTCGATGCGAACAAAGTACTGATGATCGCTGTCGTAAATCCTCCGCCTAGCTTGACCAGTGGTAGTTTGCACAGCGTCGTGGCGATTAAGTTGTCTTTCTGATCGAAGTTTTCCAATGATGATGTTGAAATTCTGAATAGTCTCGCCCGAGCTTTGATCGACGGCGCGAACCGTGACGATTGCCTCCGGAAGCATCTGGACTTCGATTGGCTTGATCGATGGCGATATGTTTTCGAGTCGAGGATGAGTCCAGCCTTGGCGGTAGAAGCCGTAGGCGAATGGTTGATCGGGTGCGCGGTTCCAAACGCACTCGCCGTTTTCGTCAGTCACAGGCTTGTCGAATTGGTCATCCCACGTGAATTTATTGAGAACGCCATGCCATTGAGAGAACTCCAACGAGGCTCCCGAGATTGGCTTGCGGTCGGGGCCAGCGACGCGGAACCGCACCGGCGTCCCGTTTCTGAGCACCACGTCTTGCGTTAACGGTGCGCCGTTCAACCTCACCGGAATCCTGTACGGAGCATACAGCGGATGGAAAGCCACAAGGCAGGAATCGAGGTTCGGATCGCAATGTGGAAACTGAAACCTTCCTTGTTTGTCGGAGCGCAACGTTAATGCATGATCGGTCATAACGTACGAAACCAACTTGAGCTGCACGTCTTCGATCGGCATTCCTCGCTCATCAATGACGAGTCCGGAAAGTGGCTGACCCTTGGATAGGACTGCCTCGAATTTTTCGGACCGAAGGTGGTCAATGTCGCTCGCGGCAATTTTGCGACTCCACTGGTTGGGATCACTGCAGTAGTCGTCATGAATCAATTGTAGATCGATGGCGCTGATTTCCGAGGGAGCGTTTAAAATGCTCCACCACCCTTCCTTATCTGTAGTCGCAACGTATTTTGCGTTTCCCGACGGACTGTCAATCGAAGCGTGTACCTCCACTCCTTCAATGCCCACGGTACCATTGGAGACAACTCCGCCAATCGGTATCCCTTTAACCAGCTTGAATTCAAAAGTTTCTGGCGGGACTTCACACTTGATTGGTCTTTGATTCCAATACTTGCTTTGATACACGTAGTCGGGCGACTTGACCCTAACGTTAAGCCATTGCGGACGAGTCTTGGGCCACTGGACTCGTACGACACCCTGCCCATCGCTCCGATAGTTCTCCACCTTTTCATTGCGGTACTGAAGGCAGGTCTCAACCGGCGCATTGGCAACAGGTTGGCCGTTTGCGTCGAGCTAATGAAACTCCGTGGTTGCAGGCCAGGGTGTGCGCGCTTGTTCATCGGAATCGGGTGTCGATGCTCCGGAAAGATTCGCATCTGCCTTGAAAGCAACTCCCTCGTTGGTTGAAGTTTGCGAAAGTCCCGGCAGCACAGCCATCGCAACCAGCAGTACGCCCAGCCCTGAAATCCAAGCAAACCTCGATCCACGAGAGATTCGTTGGTCCATAATGCGTCTAAATCGGTCGGCCAAAGGAATCCGATCTGTCGACATGCTGACAGCGAACCCCGAGCGCGGCCGATGGCAACCGCAGAGGTTCGCCACGTTGAGCAAGGTTTGACAATACTCACTCGGACCCGCAACTCGCGATTCCAGCAGTGCGTCGTCGCAACAATCTTCCCGTACGCGACGAATAGACTTGTTCAACACCCACGCAATTGGATGAAACCACCATACGATCGCAATAACAATCTGAATGGCGTTGATCACTAAATCACCTCGCCGATGGTGAACCAATTCATGCGCCAATGCCACTCGAAGTTCTTCGTCAGATAAGTGCCCGGCGCAAATGGATGGGACAACAATCGTCGGTCGCAGTACACCGAAAGAATATGGGCCAGTCCTTTCCGAACTGACGAGTAATTCAGGCAATCGACGTACTTGTAAGACTTTGGCAGTCTCGCGATACGTAGCTTCCAAGCGTCGGTCAGGACTCATCATGGATCGCCTGAGTCGATGAAGGCGCAACAAGCGAACACTCAGCATCGCAATGCAAACTAGCATCCCAAATGCATGCGCGAGTACAAGCCAACCTAGGCCGCTGACCGCCGCGATTGGAATCATGGCGGCCTTGAGCCAAGCTTCGGTCTGTGAAACGTTGCCCGATCCGACAATTGATTGGCGCAAGTGGATGGAGGCGCTGGACGATTCGTTTATTGGCGATTGAATCACGCCAGCCAGCAGGTCGCGCGCGGATGAAGCTGTAATCGACTCGCTGTGCCTACTCGGTTCGATAGGAACTGTGGCCTCACTTTGCGACTCAGACCGACGACTGGCTGATTGTCCTTGCACTTCCGAAAGCTGTGTCACGGTAGCAATCGTACTTTGGCTGCCGATGATTTCCTTTGTTCCGCCCGCTTGTACATTTGCAGAAATCTCAGCTCTCGAAATTTCAATCCAACCGAATACTCCAGTCGGTAACGAGTAAAGCGGCGGGAACGCAAATTTGGCCAACGCAACCAACAAGATTGCATATCGAATTCGGGCTGAAATACGCTCGGCCCATCGAACAAAGAGTATCAAGATGCAACCAACCAAAGCCGCTTGCCAAGCCGCATTCCCAACCTGCCAAGTCCATGTATCCGCGAGACTATTGAACGCCTGCACCATGTTCATGATCGGCTCCCCTTTGCATTTTGACGCTTGCTAGACTTCTTCTCCCGAGGCGGCACAGACGGTTTCTTCGGTTCTGCGGAGTCTTGTTTTGACGTCAAGTCATCAAGCAGATTTTGAAGCTGCCCGATTTCAGATGCCGTGAGCGGTTTGGTTTCAAGTAAAGAAACGATCAAGTCGACTCCGCTTCCGCCGAAAACGCGATCTACGATGTTGCCGATCACTCGCCCACGAGTCTTACCGGGTGCTACTTTTGCTGTGTAGAAAAAGGCTTTCCCTGTCACCCCTTTTTCCCGTGCAACAAATCCCTTGCTCGACAATCGATCGAGGAGAGTACATACCGAGGAGTGCGAAAGCGGTCGTCGCTCGGCAAGCATTTCCCGTACTTGACGAGCTGTCACCTGCTCCACTTCCCAGAGACACTGCAATACATCCAACTCCGCAGGCGGTAAATCTGGCATGGCCATAAGTGGTTCCTAGTCGTGGAACTCGGATACTCCAAGATCGAATATCGACAAATGTAGATAATAAATCGACAGTTGTCAATATTTTCAATTAGCAAATATGCCAGGGTGCACTACCACCAACGATTTGACGATAGGCAAGCCAACAGAATCAAACAATAGTGTTGCGTAATCCTGTTCGATGTGCGAGATAAGTATGGTAATTTATGGTCAACGAAGTGAACCACAATTCAATTGAGTGTCGGAAGCACGCAAGTCCAAAATCGAACCTGGTTGCGGTGGCCGATGCATCTTGCAGTCGAAGTTTATAAAAGGAATGGAACTTGAATCGAGATCGAATCGAAGTTTACGTGAGTGGAGGGCGGCGTTTAAGCGATGCCTTCCAAGGATTGAGCAAGAGTGATTTGCTGGCTACGCCAATTCCGGGAACGTGGAGTTTGCAGCAAATTGCCGTACATATGCTGGATAGCGATTTGATTGCCAGCGATCGCATGAAGCGCATCGCCGCCATGAAAACGCCTCTGTTGATCGGTTACGACGAAACGGCGTTCAGCCAGTTGCCGGGGACGAACGAGATTGATGCACTGGAAGCCTGCGATCTGTTCGATCGCAATCGCCACATGACCGCGATCATCCTACGCCACTTACCAGACCAGGCATTTCAGCGAGTTGGTGTCCATAACGAATCAGGGTTGGTAACTTTGGAGCAAATGGTGGACAGGTATATCGACCATCTGGAAGGTCACCTAGTCCACGTGCGTAAGAAACGCGCATTGCTTGGTAAGCCGATTTAGCTGATGTAAGACGGTCACTCTTGGCCGTCCAAGATGCACTAGGGGTCGCGCGTTCAAAATTCAAAATTGGCGGGAGTGGAACTCGGGCGGTATGCCAAACGCTATCCCCGCCAATTTTGAATTTTGAACGCGCGATCCCCCAAGGCTTGAACTTGACGTTAGATCCGGCTAGCATTTTGCGACCGCGCCTCTCATACACTGTCGTGTTAGATGGTTTGTATCGCGGTTTACTATGAGATTACTAAAAGGATACAGAGTTCGATGCACTACTCGTTTGTGGGCAAGAATGCCTTAGTCACTGGTTCTTCGAAGGGTATTGGCAGAGCCGTTGCGATCGAGCTGGCGCGAGGTGGTGCGAATGTGACGATTAACTGCAGTTCCAGTCGCGGTGTTGCAGAAGAAGTGCAGCGGGAAATCGAGAGTCTGGGACGCAAGGCAATCGTCGTCCAGTGCGATGTATCGGATCAAGCTGCTGTAAACGACATGGTTCAGCAGACAGTCGACGCATTTGGCAGCCTTGACCTGTTCGTCTCCAATGCCGCGTACAGTGATCGCCAACTATTGGTGGAAACCGACATGGCAGGGTTTCGGCGCACCATTGATGTCTCGATGTGGGGAGCGTTCTATGGATTGATGGCCGCGTCACGGCGAATGGTCAATCAAGGTACAGGAGGAGCCATCACCATTGTCAGCTCGCCTCACGCAAAAATCGCTTTCCCAACCGCCATGGCTTACAATATGGCCAAAGCCGCCATTGACCATATGTCGCGCACCGCAGCCATCGAATTGGTAAAGTACGGCATTCGCGTGAATGTCTTTCATCCCGGCTGGATCGATACTCCTGGCGAGCGAAAATTCTTCACGGAAGAGCAATTAAAAGAAGGTGCTATGAGCTTGCCACTAAAACGACTCGGCAGCTCCGAGGAAATGGCCCACGGAATTTGCTTTACGCTCAGCCAGGAAGCCGCCTACATGATCGGCAGTACGCTCACCATGGACGGAGGTGTTGAACTGCCATGGTGGTCCAAGCGTACCGAAGGTGGTCAGTGACCATTCTAGAGCACTTTATGCCCTCTCCGTTTCCTGGAATGAACCCCTATCTCGAACAGCCGGATGTTTGGCATGACTTTCAACAAGGGTTCGTAACGGCAATTCGCAATGCTCTGACACCGCAAATTCGCCCTAAGTACATTGCCAAGATAGACGACAATATCTATCTGCACGAATTGGACAATGCGAGCCGACGACTGCTGGGACGACCCGATGTAATGATACTTGAGCCAGACAAGCCCGGGAAATCGCCTGCCACAAACATGGTTGCGGATCTCCCAAAAGCTCAGGGGATTGTGCTTCCGGCAGTCGATCGCATTGATGAACCCTTTATTGAAATTCGCGACGCCCAATATCGCGATTTGATAACGGTGATCGAGTTGTTGAGCCCCACGAACAAAGCCGAGGGTCCAGATCGGACTCAATATCTTTCAAAACGGCATGCACTCATCGCGAGTAACGTTAACTACGTAGAAATTGACTTGCTGCGTGGGTATTCTCGCATGCCGATGCAGGGGTTAGCCAAATGCGATTACTGCGTCATGGTAAGCAGGTGCCATCTACGACCTCGAGTAGACCTGTGGCCGATTGGACTCCGCGAAACACTGCCGCGCATTCCGGTTCCGCTGCGCCGCGAGGATAGCGATGCCGTTGTCGATCTGCAAACATTGCTAAACGATGTGTTCGATGCGGCTGGCTATGCCGACTACATCTACTCCGGCTCACCACGCCCGTCGATTGCAGACGCTGATCGAAGCTGGTTGGCGGAACAGCTTGGTCAACAACTACCTTGACGGAATCAACGTCGGAGTGGTCCCTGATTCTTCATCATGGAGAGTGTGGCTTCGGCGAATGCCTGGCCCATGAGTGCGAAAGTCTTTGCGCAGCCAAGATAGTGATAGCCGGCATTGGAAGCGCCACGCGCCCAGAGTGCGGCTTGTTCGGGAGTGATGAGTTTCGCTTCAAAGTTCGTCAAATACTCACGTTTTTGTTCGGCGGTCATTGATCCGTCGGCGTTGGCGTGATCGCGATGCTTTGACTCGAGGAAAAAGCTCATCTGCCGCACTTTATCCCGTTTCTCCGCGATGGCTCCGAGTTCTTCGGACCAAAATGGCGCTGTCGGCACGGCGGTCACGTTGCCGCGAAACTCAGGAAGCGCCGCAGGCGCGGACATCGCTTTACGGAACTCTATGGTCTGCTCGTTTGGCTTAGCGCCACCGACTCCCAGCACTCCGATTACAAACGGCATCTTTGGCGCGCTCAGATCCTTACGGACATCGCGGATGAAGTGCGCCATCGCGCTGCTGTATGCATCGTAGCCACCAGATTTGGTGCGATTCGGATAAGTACCAGCATCAACGAGGTCGTTCCAGCCCTGAAGCCAGACAAAACCAGAGATCTCAAATCCTTGCCTTTCGTCATAGGTTGGACAGACTCGTTTGATATCGCCCAGTACATATCGAACATGCTCGATCATGAGCCGGTAGTAGCGACCGGTTTCTTTCACTTTGGCCGCCTTGATCGCGTCCAGATCCTTGCCCCGCTTATGGAAGTTCGCGAGCTGCGAGTCGCTGAATACATACGGTCCAGCGCTTGGTGAACGGAAGTCGGTGTGCAAACTCTTGCCACCCCACGCGGTTTTGATGATGAGAACTGGCTCGTCGAAAGTGGCGTCCATCGTAATGCCGAAAGTGAACTCGGGACCGATCTTGCCGCCGTCCTGATCGGGCTGGCGACGCGCGCCGTATCCAGCGGTCAGCTTACCGTGGCCTTCACCGTTCTTATCGCGCATGCCGGTGAGATAGGAAATCCAGGCGCCATCGCAGACACGTGGTTTGCCATCCGTTTCAAGCATCTGGTTCAACAACGGAACGGTTGCGGGATCGTCGCCGATGTAATCAAACGTCTCGATCTTGGCATGACCTTCCATGTTGGACTGGCCGGCCAGAATGAACACTCGCAATGGTTTAGACTGCGCTAATGACGAGTTTGCAGTTGCAGTCAATATAGATAGTATCGCGCCTAGGAAAATCGTGGAAATGGGCTTTCAAGTTTATGTGTTGTTATGGCCTACTACGGCCGCGTGACTTGGATTGTTCGAGCAGAGATTTCAGCTCGATCACGATCTCGGGCCGAGTAGCATAGAGGTTTTTCGTTTCGCCGGGGTCCGCCGCCAGGTTGTAGAGCTGACCGGATGCTTCCGGGGCCGATTCGGGAACGATGAATTGCTTGAGGTCGGGACTATTCTCGTAACGGTTTCCGCCGGAACCAATGTGGTCGATATATTTCCAGTCACCGCGACGAATCGAAAGCGTGCGCACGCCACCGAATGCTTGCTGCAAAAGAAAAGGACGGATCGGGGCGTGCTCGCTATTGAGCCATGCCGGCAACATGTTGAAACTGTCCTCGGCTGAGGCAACTGGCAGCGGCGCGCCGATGATGGCGGCGATCGTCGCCATGACATCGGTGAGACTAGTGAGCTGGGCGTTCGTCGAGCCGGCTTTCACTTTGCTCGGCCAGCGAACTAGGAACGGTACACGATGTCCGCCTTCCCAACTATCGCGCTTCATACCGCGCCAGGGACGCGCTCCATCATGACCATAGTCGGCTCGCATGCGAATGACGCTGGTTGTCTCCGGACCGTTGTCACTGGAGAAGATGACAATAGTGTTGTCGGCGATTCCCAAGGATTCGAGCGTCTTCAGCAGTTCTCCAACGATCTCGTCCAGTTCAACTATGAAGTCTCCATGCGGTCCAGCGTTTGATCGACCCTTGAATTGCGGCGCGGCGAACGACGGCAGATGCACGGCTTGAGCGGAGTGAAAGAGAAAGAATGGTTTGTTTGGCGATTGTTGAACATGACGCTCGATAAACTCGCGGCTTTTCTGCAAGAAGACGAGATCGACGTCCTCCATCGCATAGTCTGGCACAATGAGCCCAGCGCGGCAATCGTTCGCATAGGGATGTTTGGGTAACTTCAACTTATCGACGATTTCTGTCGGAGGAATGGGCACTAAGTCGTCTTTGATGAAGGCGTACAGCCAATCCGTCGTGGGGCAACAGGCAGTTCCGAAAAACGATTGAAATCCATGATCGACCGGTCCACCTTCGATGCGTTGCGAGAAATCCACCCGACGCACTGCGTCGACTCCGTTTCCACGAACAGGTTGTCCTGCATTGTCGCGGAATGTCAGTCCGATATGCCACTTTCCGACGCACGCTGTTGCATAACCGTTGTCGCGCAGTAGGCTTGGCAGCGTCAGCCGACCTGGAGTAATCAGCGACGGCCCGCCAATTCCCGTGAAGACCGTACCGCCATTCGGAACCCGAAACGCCATCTGACCGGTCATCAAGCTGTAGCGCGTCGGAGTGCAAACTGTGCAGGGACTGTGAGCGTCCATGAAACGCATCCCCTCGCGCGCCAAGCGATCGATGTGTGGGGTCGCAATTTTCGATTGCTCGTTATAGCACCGCACATCGCCATACCCAAGGTCGTCAGCCAGGATAAGAAGTACGTTGGGTCTGTCGGACGCCGAAAGCTGGCTACAAATGAATACAGCCATGGCGTTAAACAGTAGAACAAGGGAAGTAACGCTGTTGAGTTTCATGTAAGAATGTCGGCTCGCTCTATTTTCTCGTTGTATTGTCGCGGTATGGCGATTGAATTGACGAAGCTCGAGTGCAATCGAGCTTGGAAATTTTCAGCGGTATGTAGCCAGTTTGGCTTTCATGTCAGCCAGTCAAACGCTGGTTTAATTTTTGGAATTCTTTGCAATCGCTGATTCGAAAGCTATTGTCTGCGGATCGTCGGTTCTCTTCATGTGGCTGAGCAGCTTTTGACTCAGCGATGCCACTTCACTTGCATACTTCGCGTCGTTGATGAGGTTCTTGCGCTCCGTTGGATCAATTGCAGTATCGAACAGCATCAGTGTTTCGCCATCGACAAGCTGTTTAACACGCGTCTGAATTGTCGCGTCGGTCGAGGCATCCATTGCGGCGAAACTCAAACCACTCATGGCCTCGACACGAAACTTGTTGGGACCACCCACCCAAGCATGAAACATCAATGCGCGATTCTTCGTACGGATGCACCGCTGTGCAAACGACTTGCCGCTGCTGACTGTGTTGACATGCGTGATGACGTAGTCTCGATCGGATTGTGTCTCGCCTTTGAGCAGCGGTACCCACGAGCGACCGTCCATTCCTGTTGGCGGGTTCACGTCGAGCAACTGCAGCAGCGACGGCATCACATCGACACTGCTGACGAACTCGGTGCGCGTCTGCGGTTCTTTCATGCCGGGGATGCGGATCAGCACCGGCGACGATGTGCCGTTGCTGTACACCGTCGCTTTCGAGAACGGGAAGGACATCCCGTGATCGGACATGAAGACCACAATCGTGTCAGCGTCTCGACCTGCCGCAATCAACTCCTTCATCACCAGCCCGAACGCCACGTCGAATCGGCTCACGCTCGAATAGTAATGTGCGACTTCCTCGCGAACGCGTGGGATATCTTCCAGGAACGCCGGAACCGTCACTTCGTTCGGTTTGAAGACCCTCGCGCCGTCGAGCAGGTCGTTGATTTTAGCCTTCATACCAACTCCGGCAACGAACGGTCGGTGCGGGTCGCAGATATTGGCATTGATGAAGAACGGCTTCTTCTCAGTCGCTGCGTTGTCCAATAGTTCGCGGAACCTTTCTGCAAACTTCGTCGGTCGTTTGCCGAGTGCTTGTTCGCCGGTCGCGTGCCAGGGGAATTTATCGGCGGGAGCCATGTGTGCTATTTTGGCGATAGCGGCGGTATAGTATCCATTGTCGCGCAGCACCTCGACCAGCGTCGGCACGTCGCGCCGAATCGGATTGAACCCGAGCGCTCCGTTGCGATGCGGAACGCGGCCTGTCATCAGGGCCGACCGACCCGGTTGGCAGATCGGCACCGTGACATGACTATTGACAAATCGGTGCGCAGTTTTCGCGAACGCGTCGAAGTTTGGCGTCGCTCCGAGCGTGTTGCCATTCCAACCACTCGAGTCTGCGTTCATGTCGTCAGCGGTGATGATCAGCAGACTCATTTTTTTCGGCGGCTGTGCAGCCAGCGCGCTGCACACGCATATCCAGGGTATTGCGATCAGCATCGAGGCAAAGCGGATTAATGTAGTCATCGTTTCAATTCTCCTTTGGTCTGATTGTCCACGATACCTCCTCGTCCATCATATGTCCAAGGCAGGCATGCTGTTCAAGCACGATCGCTTGATCGGAGCGCCGATACTCTTGAATTGATCGGAGGCCAGCTCTTCGATCAGGGAATCATTCATCGCAATGCCGCCAGGACGCGAAGGCGCAAGGGACGCCACTTCAGCTTCTTCGCGTCTTAGCGTCTCTGCGTCTTTGCGTTGTTTTCCGGTCATAGTCCATTCACCACTCGATGGATGCCGTCGCGCTTGATCGGAGCGCCGATACTCTTGAATTGATCAGCTCTTCGATCAGGGGTTCATTCATCGCAAAGCCGCCAGGACGCGAAGGCGCAACGGACGCCACTTCAGCTTCTTCGCGTCTTTGCGTCTCTGCATCTTTGCGTTGTTTTCCGGTCATAGTCCATTCACCACTCGATGGATGCCGTCCTTGACGACCCGTTCGCCGAAATTGATGACCATCCCCAGTTTCGTTCCGGTCAGCTGCAGGTAGGTCAGAGTTTGCGCCTCGAAGATCGCGTTGTACTCAGCGACTGCCTTGCATTCGACAACGACCAAGTCGCCGACAATGACGTCAATCCGCAGCGGCGACGCGAGTATTCGGCCTTTGTACGGAATCGGAAGACTTACCTGACGCTTAACCGACAGACCGCGTTGTTCGAGTTCCCAGACCAGCGCTTCTTCGTAGACAGATTCCAACAACCCCGGCCCGCCAAGCGTGCGATGAACCTCAATGGCTGATTCAAGAATCAGTCGGCTGATTTCATTTTCTGTCATGCTGGTAATCCTGAATCAAGAATAAACGCGAAGGCGCAAGGACGCGAAGACGCAAACGGAAGAACGAGTTTTGTCATGATTCTTTGCGCCCTTGCGTCTCTGCGTTGATTGATTTGAAAGCTGAAACAGTTGGGCTTCTTTACTTCGCGATCGGTGTTGCCTCGTCAGGATATATGGGCGCGACGGAATTTGCATCGCGACTTTCGTGATTCTGCAATGCAATTACGCTAAACTGTGCGGAAGTGTGGTTATTTTGTTTCTGGTGCGAGAATGTTAGATGCGATTCAGATCAGCGTGTTATGTACCTTGTGCTAAGCCGATTGTTTTCAAGTTGGCATGTGGATGGGAATTTTTTCTTGGGATTGTGTGCTGTTTGAATTTAGTTACCGCGGCAACATCTGCGGAGGGGTTGCGATTCGACGTCGATATTCAACCAATCTTGGCGGCGAAGTGTGCAAAGTGCCACGGGGAATCTAAACAGCAGGCAGGACTTCGCTTGGACACCGCAGCCCATCTACTGCGCGGCGGAGAATCTGGGCCGGCGATCACGCCTTTCAAGGCCGACGATAGTCTCTTGTTTCAACTCGTTCGCAACGGCGAAATGCCTCCCAAAAACAGCGAACCGCTTTCGGTGAGCGAACTGGCGCGCATCGAAAAATGGCTGACCGACGGGGCGGTGATTTCTACGGAGTTGAAGGCTCAGAAGATCGTCACGACAGAGCAGATCGTGCCGCTGATGTTATTGCGATGTGCACCGTGCCATGGTGGCCGGCGCCAAGAATCCAACTTGGATGTGCGCACCAAGTCGGGCATGTTGCGCGGAGGAAAATCTGGGCCAGCCGTAATCGCGGGCCAGCCCGAGGATAGTTTATTAGTCAAACGAATTCACGCCGGAGACATGCCACCCCGAAGGCAATTGGTGTCTGTCAGTATCAAGCCGATGGAAGCGAGCGAGCTGGAACTGCTGAAGAGTTGGATCGCCAGCGGCATGCCGGAGGCGAGTTCGGCAGAACGATCCGCGCGTATGCAGCCATCGCAGGTCACCGAAGAAGATCGCCAATTTTGGGCTTTTCGTTCACTGGCGCCGCCGGCAACAGTCTCGTTTCACTCCAGTGAAAAGTCGGTTGGCGGTACAGGCTCCTGCCGCAATCGAATCGATCAATTCATTCATGACAAGCTGCAAGTGAAGGGGCTGGACTTTTCTCCCGAGGCAGACAAGGCGACACTTTTTCGGCGAGTGCACTTCGATGTTGTTGGCTTGCCACCTGATCCAGACGATATGCAAGAATTTGTGGCCGATCGTGATCCACGGGCTTACGAGAAATGGGTGGAGCGACTGTTGGCATCGCCTCGATACGGCGAGCGTTGGGGCAGGCACTGGTTGGATGCGGCGGGCTATGCGGATTCGGAGGGAGCGCAAAACGAAGATCGCATCCGTTCTAATATGTGGCGATATCGCGATTATGTGATTCGTGCTTTTAACTCAGACAAGCCCTATGATCAGTTTCTGCACGAGCAATTGGCCGGCGATGAACTGGTAGACTACCAGCGCGCGGATGACATCACCAACGAGATATACGACAGCTTGGTGGCAACCGGATTTTTGCGAACGGCGCCCGATCGAACATTCGCAAACATCACCAATTTTGTTCCAGATCGGCTGGAAGTGATCGCTGACGAGATTCAGATTCTAGGATCGTCGGTACTGGGTTTGACGATGCACTGCGCACGCTGTCACGCGCATAAATTCGATCCGATTTCGCAAGTCGATTACTATCGGCTGGCCGCGCTGCTGAAAGATGCGCTGGACGAACACGACTGGCTCGGTCCCGAGCAACGTAGTTTGAAACAAGTAACGAAAGCGGAACGCGATACTTGGTTGCAGCATGACGCACAGATCACTTCGGAGCTAGCGCCACTGAAGGAACAACTGAAGTCGGTGAGCGACGCCGAAGAAAAGAAAAAGCTGGAAGCAAGTATCAAGGACTTGGAAGCCAAACGCAAGCCAGAGCCAAGCATCCGCGCGCTGTGGTCTCGTGGTGATCCATCGCCGACTTTCCTGTTGACGCGAGGCAATTACCTTACGCCCGGAGTTGAGGTCGAACCTGGTGTCCCTACTGTGTTGGCGAGCGGATCGGCTAGTTTCGTTATCGAACCGCCTCGGCATGACGCAAAGGCGACGGGACGGCGCTTGGCACTGGCGCGGTGGCTAACGCAGCCCGAGCATCCGTTGACGGCGCGAGTTTTTGTCAATCGCCTGTGGAAGCATCATTTCGGTATTGGGATCGTTTCGACGCTGAGCAACTTTGGCAAAACGGGTTCGCCGCCCACGCACCCCGAGCTGCTCGACTGGCTAGCGTACGAATTGGTTCGCCAGGATTGGAGCCAGAAAGAAATTCATCGATTAATTTTAACTTCAACTACTTACCGTCAATCGTCATTGACCAGTCAAGATCGATTGGAATCGGACCCAGACAATCGTTGGTTATCTCGCATGCCACTGCGTCGCTTGGAGGCGGAAGTCTTTCGCGACAGTTTGTTGTACGTTGCTGGTCGTTTGGATCTCTCCGCGTTTGGTCCTCCGGATGGCGTTGAGGTTCGAGACGACGGTTTAGTGTTGTCCCAAGGATTTGCGGACGGTGGACGTCGCAGCGTGTATGTACTGCATCGCCGGACCAAGTTACCCACGTTGCTGGAGAATTTCGACTCACCGCAAATGGGACCGAATTGCATTCAGCGCGGTGAGTCGACTGTCGCACCCCAAGCCCTGCATTTGCTAAACAACGCCGCCGTTCACAGCTTAGCCAAACATTTTGCGGACTCAGTCTTGCGAGCGGGAGAAATTGAGGACAAACGGTTGGTGGTCCGAGCGCACGAGAACGCGTTTGGCTCAGCTCCCACCGAGGCGGAAATCGAGGTAGCTTTGGAATCGTTTGCTGCATTCGTAAGCGCATGGCGGGCTGCGCTCCCGAATGCGGACAAGAGGGAAGTTCGCGCACGTGCATTGCAGAACTATTGTCATGCACTGTTCAATTCAGCAGGTTTCCTGTACGTGGACTAACGGAAGCAAACAAATGGCTCGTACTTCAGACGTTTCCACTACTGGTATTCATCGGCGCCGATTTGGGCAAGTCGGTTCGGCATTGCTGTGGACCGCGCTAACGCAATTGCTTCATCGCGATGCTTGCTCGATGGAAGATGCTCGGCAGCGCGCTGGGAGTGGACTGGATACGCGCGCTGTCGAACACTCAAGTCAAGCCAAAGCCGTGATCCATTTGTTCATGAATGGTGGTCCGAGTCAGATGGATTTGTTTGATCCTAAATCGGAATTGGAAAAACGGCATGGAGAGGATTATTTCAATAAGATCGCCGGCGAAGTCGAGTTTCCCGATGCAGCCGGCGCGCTGCTGAAAAGTCCGTTCAAGTTCTCTCAGCACGGTCAATGCGGAGCGTGGGTGTCGTCGGCAATGCCCTTTTTTGCTCAGCAAATCGATCGCGTGTCATTGATTCGATCGATGTATTCAACCAATCTCACTCACGAGCCAGCTCTGTATAAGATCCAATCTGGCAGCGAGTTCATCGGGCGCCCTACACTTGGCGCTTGGGTAACGTATGGACTGGGGAGCGAGAACCAGAATTTACCGGCTTACGTTGTTCTAGACGATCCGCTGGGATTGCCGGTCAACGGCATCGATAATTGGACCAGCGGATATTTGCCGCCCCAGTATCAAGGTACTCGATTTCGAGCCACTGGCGCTCCGCTACTGGATTTGAAGCCCGACTTTGAGGAACCGGAATCGATTACTGTGATGGAGCGAAACCTCATCGCGCGGCTGGACAGGCTGCACGAGCAATTGCGTCCAAGCCGTCCGCAGTTGGGAGCCAGAATTGCCAGTTACGAATTGGCGGCACACATGCAAGTTGAAGCGACCGATGCTCTCGATCTGTCGCAAGAAACCCAGGCGACGTTGCGCATGTACGGCATAGATCGGCCAACGACGCAGTCCTATGGCAGGCGATGTTTGATAGCGCGCCGCTTGATTGAACGAGGGGTTCGCTTCGTTCAGTTGTATATCAACGGTCAGATTTGGGACAACCACAACAACATCGCTACCTCGCTGAAAGAAGCGTGCGATCGGACAGACCAACCTGTTGCCGCGCTGCTGGCGGATTTGAGTCAGCGGGGGTTGTTGGACGAAACGCTGGTACTGTGGGGTGGCGAAATGGGACGCTTGCCGATCGCGCAGTTGCCAAGTAACAAGGACGCGAGCAAAGCGGGGCGCGACCACAACAAGAATGCGATTTGTACGTGGCTAGCTGGCGGCGGAGTCAAAAGTGGCTTCGTTTTTGGGGAAACCGACGAACTTGGCTTCGCTGCGGTTGAGAATCGAGTGAGCATCGAGGACTGGCACGCGACGATTCTGTATTTGCTCGGTATCGATCACCAGTCGTTAGTCGTCGAGCGCAACGGATTGAACGAGCGGCTGACCGGTGTAACACATCCTAGAATCATCAAGGAAATTCTTGCCTAATAGGATTAATCGTTAGGGTTTCTCCGCCAGTTGTTAATCTAGTGAGCGCGTAGCGAACGGCGGAAAATCTATGCAGTCCTCATAGTGCTTCGTCGATGAAAGCGATGATCGAGGTAACGGATTGCCTTGTAATAGCTCAGCTTCAGAGGGATCGACGGACATGAAACAATTCTCAATATTGTTGCTAGCTTTAGGAGCGATGAGCTCTGGTGCTGTACAGTTACCAGCCCAGCACTATGGGCCAGTACACAACCACAATAGCAGCATCGATCGTTATCGAAATAGCCTGTGGCCGATGCCGTTTCGATCCCAAGATACTTGTTCGGTACTGACCTATCTTGAATTGCAGCGCAACAAAGGCTGGCAGCTAGCCAACACCTTGGGGACGCATTGTTTTGACCCCATGCGGAATATTGTCTCGGAAGCTGGGTACGCGCACATCGAGAGCATTCTTCGCAAGGCGCCAGCGGATCGACGAGTTATCTTCGTGCTGCGGGGTGCAGACGATGCTCAGACTCGCAAGCGGATCGAAGCAACTCAAGTGGCTGTTTCGCGATTGGTACCAACCGGTACGCTGCCAGAATTGTACGTAACCTCATCGGAGCCGTTGGGCTCGTCGGGAGCTTACCAAACTGCCGTTCACCGCGCGATCATGGAAACCGTACCTCCGCCTCGCTTGCCGCCTGATCCAAACGCCGGTACCAACGGTTCGGGCGGGCAGTGATCGAAATATATTGCGCGGTTGACGCAGGATGACTTGCTTCAATCGCTTGTGACTTTTTCACCGAACGTCCCGCGGGACGTTCGCGTGAATGCGATCGGTGCCTGCTACCGACATCTTGTCCCTACGGGACCTCAGAACCCAGCCGTGATATTACGCTAGCTAGTACGACAGCGTTACAGTGTCGGCTTTTGCTCCGCAAAAGCGTCCTTTCGCGGAGCGAAAGGCGACAATAGAGCCACGGCGCGCTGTAGTACTAGCTAACTACGTTGACTGAGCTTCTGAATCGCGATTCTCGCGACGAAAATAGGTCTGCAGGGCCTGGAAAACTGGTGATTGGCGCGCCGTTGGGCTATGATTGTGGCCTTTTGCTGTGCGAATTCTGTACGCTGCTCAACATGCCCTCGATGCGTGCTGGGTACGCGCTACGCGTATTGCAATTCGAAGTTCGAAAAAGTCAATCAAAAGGGAAAACATGAAGATCGTACGCTATCGAGATTCTCAGGGAGCTGTTCAGTTCGGAAGACTCCATGCGGATGGCAAAACTACCAGGTTGGAAGGCGATCTGTTTGCGGGGCAGGTTGATACTGGAGTTAGTGCGGACGTGGCGAAATTGCTTGCGCCTCTCGAACCCAGGGACATTATTTGCATAGGCCTGAATTACCGCAAACACGCAGCCGAAGGCAACAATCCCATTCCTCAGTTCCCAGTCGTTTTCATGAAGAATAGCGGCACGCTGCAAAATCCGGAGGATCCGATCGTGCTGCCGCGCAAGTTGCGCAGCGAAACTGTCGATTACGAATGCGAGTTAGCGGTGGTGATCGGCAAAACGTGCTTGAATGTTTCCAAGGCGGACGCGCTCCGTTACGTTTTGGGATACACGTGTGCCAATGACGTCAGTGCTCGCGATTGGCAGCAGAAGTATGGTGGCAGCCAATGGTGTCGCGGTAAGACCTTTGCGACATTTTGTCCGCTCGGGCCATGTTTGGTTACAGGCGATGAAATTCCCAATCCCAATTCTTTGGGTATCCGCACAATACTGAATGGTCAGACAATGCAGGATTGGAATACTGATGACATGATCTTCGATGTGCCTACGTTGATTGAATTTCTCAGCGGCAGTACGCGATTGGCTGCCGGAACGGTGATTCTGACGGGGACTCCACACGGAGTTGGTGCGGCTCGCAAACCACCGGTATTTCTACAAGGAGGCGATCAAGTAACGATTGAAATCGACGGAATCGGGGCATTGAAAAACCCGGTAATTGAGGAGAGTCTGTGATGCCAGCGCCGAAACTGGGAGGACTTTTAAAGGCCAAGATGTTGCGTGGCGAAACCGTGTACGGGACGCTGATCCAGAACGCGGTGACACCGGCGCTGGTCGACTTTCTGCCTGAGAATACGCTAGATTTTGTGATTGTCAGCGCGGAGCACAACTCGCTAGACCTGGCTGAGTTCATGCCGCTGCGTTATGCGCTTGCCGGCAAGGGGATCGCTTGTCTGGCGCGAACGCACAGTCGCGAACCGGATGATGTTTCTAAAGTCTGCGATTCCTTTGATGGCGTCGTCGTGCCCTACGTCGAGGATGTCGAGCACGCCAAGCGACTGGCTGCGGCGGCGGTGTATCGACCGCTGAAGGGCCAGGCGCTCCAGAGAGTGCTCAGCGAAGGAAAATGGCCCAGTGAGAAGACTCGGCGTTACGTCACGGAAGAGAAATGCGCGGACACGGTCTTTATCCCTATGATCGAATCGGTGTTGGGCGTTGAAAACGTCGAGGCAATTTGTTCGATCCCTGGTGTGAACGCGCTGTTCATCGGACCGAATGACCTGACCACGAATATGGGAATTCCCAATGAATATGAACATCCCGATTTGTTGAAAATGATTCAGCGAGTCATCGATAGCGCCAATAGTCGGCACATTGCGGCGGGATGTTGGTTCGGCAAACCAGAGCAAGCGTTGAGAACGATTCGGCAGGGAGCCAGGCTGGTAGTTTATTCGAACGATAGCAACATGTTGCGCGACGCGATGGTCCAAGCATTCACTCAGTTTCGCAAAGGTTGAACAAGGCCATGGCCAAGACGATTCTTGGGATCGGTGCGCACTACGACGACTGTGTGTTTGGGATTCCTGGCATCCTGCTCAAGTCAGTGCGCAAAAACTATCGCGTCGTGGTATTGAATCTGATCGGCGACTATCGAAATTGGCCGCCGGTGAAAGGACGAGATCGCGAGTTGGTGGACGGTTCGATTCGTTTATCCGCTTCATTTGGCATCGAAATGGAGTTTCTGGATTTCGCGGGCAGCCGCTTTGAAGATAATCTGGCGGCCAAACAAGCGGTCGCGCGCAAAGTAGCTCAAATTCAGCCCGAGGTCGCGTTCATGTTGTGGCCGCACGATCGACATTCGGATCACGAGGTTGCATCGCGACTGAGCACCGTTGCACTGAAACATGCCGATCGGTTGCTGGACGAGCCAGTCGCATTTCGTCCGGCGCGCCGCAATTATTGGTATGACAATGGTCCCGGACATACGATCGGATTCGAGCCCAACACCTTCGTTGATGTGACCGACGAATGGCCACAGGCGATGGATTGGCTGGGTAAGTTAATGGCTCTAATGCGCAACGTAAATTACGATATGCACAAACTGGACGGGGCCCAGCGCACCAAAGAAGTTTTGGCCGCGTATCGTGGTACAACTTGCGGAGTGCGTTACGCTGAAGCTTTGCGGAGTGTCAATGAATATCCGCAGGAGATACTCTCGTAGACGAATTTTTCGCCAAGAACGACCAGTTCTCAATTTTCGATGTTCCGGCTGTGATTCAATCCGGCTTGGACTCCGTTTGCCGGGCCTCTTCAGCCGCACTCTGCCGGACGTAATTTGCGGATAGGCTCTCTGCAGTGCTGGTTTCTCCTCGCAGGAATTTCGCTAGGCCGATTAAAGCCACTTCGATCGATCTAGGGTCCCAAGTAGCCTCTGGAGAAATTTGCTGGCGAGGACGCCCAGTTGCACATGCGTTGGGAGTGTATTGACGCAAGCCTGAGCCGGTGACGAGCAGGCGTTGCGTTTCGGGTAGAAGTGCGTCGGTAGTATCGTCAACTAGAGATCTCCAGGGCGCGCGAAGCCAAGTATCAGCATCGACAACCCGGCTAGGTATTCGCACCGACATAGAACCGCCGGTGTTGATCTCCCAGGCACCTGCAAAAACTTGTTTGCGATACGCATTGATAATCGGCACAACTAAGCTGGTTGATAGTGTTGGGTGCTGCAAAGCTATGCGTAGAGCGAGACATTCGAGAGTATCAACACCGACGATGGGCAGACGCCAAGCAAAGGCTAGCATTTTGGCGGTGGCCAATCCAACGCGAAGACCTGTAAAAGACCCCGGCCCCGTGGTTACGCTGAGAAAATCCAGCGATTGCGGTCCGATAGTCTCGTTTCGGAAGATGTTCATGATTGCGGGAGCCAAGCTCTGCACACTTCCTTGATCTCGCGGCAGTTCCTGACTGATGACTTCTAAATCGTCATCGAACAACGAAACGCTGCCACCGAATCCCGAACACTCAATTGCCAGATGTCTCATAGGTCGCACGATTGTGCTGAAAAACGCGGCTGCAACCAAGATTCTGAGTAGGCAACCCCATTTGGCGGCAATCCCAAATAAGTTGAATCTGTCCCAGGCACATCCAGTTCGGCTTGCCCAGAATGAAATGCTAAACCTACAATGTCAATCACTTTTAGTTTCGATATGCAAGCTGCCCGTAAGCTGCTACCCCCCTGCGGAGAGGATTCGGTGCGCCAGGCTCTGATTAGCGATATACACAGCAACTTCGAAGCACTCACGGCAGTCTTGGCTGATATTCAACAGCAGCGAGTCGACCGCATTGTATGCTTGGGGGACATTGTTGGGTACGGTCCAAATCCCTGTGAATGTTTGGACATGATAATCGACAAAGCTGACTTTACGATCTTGGGAAACCACGATCAAGCGGCTTTGTTCGATCCGGAAGGGTTTAACCCGGTAGCTCTGCGAGCCATCTATTGGACTCGCGATGTGCTTGATCGAGCGCCCGGACGCGCCGCGATCGTCCATCGTCGCTGGGATTTCTTGAGCGAGTTACCCAAGTCCAAGTTCGAGAACCGTGTCCTTTATGTCCATGGTTCGCCGCGGGACGCGACCAATGAGTACGTGTTTCCCGAAACGGTTTACGACCAGAATCGAATGAAGGCGCTTTTTGACCGAGTAGAATGGGTTAGTTTCCAGGGCCATACGCACATGCCAGGCGTATTTACCACCGACGGCGAGTTCATCTGTCCCGAGGACTGCCAATACAAGTTTAGGCTGGACGAGGAAAAGCTGATGATCAATGTCGGGTCGGTGGGTCAACCGCGCGACGAAGATCCGCGAGCTTGTTATGTGGTCATGGACGATCGCAAGCAAGAGATCGAATTTCGCCGACTCGAATATAATTTCGAGGCGACGATAAAAAAAATCTATAACATTCCCGACTTGGACAATATGCTGGGCGACCGATTGCGCGGAGGTCGTTGATCGATTTCTTGAATGTCGACAATTTTGCAGCCGTTGTTCACGAGATGAATAGCGCGATTGTGGGCGACTTGACACAACAGCCATGGGCAGCGGAATACAGCACTCAGTGCGTCAATTCCTCGCAGCTATCTGCCCTGAATCGACGGACTTGGTTAGAATGTGGGGCTCTTTGGCTTGATCTGCGGCGGGAACGTTGGCAGCAGCGACCAGCGATCAAGTGATTTATCAATGGAGCATTGGCAAGTGCGCCGCGCGATCGTCAGCGACATTCATGGCAACCTAGAAGCATTGAATGCGGTCATTTCTGACCTGCGCAATGAGGGTTGTGAGCAGGTCATTTGCTTGGGCGATATTGTTGGTTACGGTCCAGAACCGCAACGGTGCGTCGATGTTGTTGCCGAATTTGATGCTTGCATACTCGGCAACCACGATTTGGCTGCTCTGTTTGACCCAGAGGGATTTAGCAGCGCCGCCGAGCAGGCGATTATTTGGACTCGCAAGCAAATTGAGAATGCTGGGTCGCCGCAAGATTGCCGGCGCAGGCTGGAATTCTTGACTCATCTGCCACGGACTCGCCGCGAAGGTGGCGTAATGTTTGTGCATGGTTCAGTCCGCAATCCGATCAACGAATACGTATTTCCGGAAGATGTCTACAATCGTAGAAAGATGGATAAACTTTTTTCGATGGTTCAGCGAGTCTGTTTTCAGGGGCACACGCACGTTCCTGGTGTGTTTACTCACGAGATGCGTTTTTTGAGACCCCCGGAAATTGACTTTAAGTACCGCTTGAACGACGACAAAATCATGGTGAATGTTGGATCGGTTGGCCAGCCCAGAGATGGCGACTGGAGAAGTTGTTATGTGATTTTAGAAGAACCTTACATTATTTTTCGGCGAGTCGAATACGACGTCGAAAAGACGATTTCGCACATCTACGAGATATCTGATTTGGACAGGTTTCTGGGAGATCGGTTGCGCGACGGTAAGTGATACGAACAGCAGGCAGGCTTAACTGAGCAAATGACTTGCCTGTTCCCCAGCAGTGAAGCAAAATACAATTCCATTGGTTTGAGGCGATTTTTCGCTGACCGGGACGTAGCTCGACCCTAAGGACGATTTGCCGCGATGCAAACGATCACTTTACGTGTTATCACCGGTGCGGATCGCGGAAGAGTATTCGCCGGTCTGCGTCCACCCATCACCATTGGACGCGAGGAAGGAAACGTTGTCCAACTGAACGACGAACGAGTCAGTCGATTTCATGTAAAGATTCAGGAAGATGACGGCAGGCTGGTGGTTACCGACTTGGAAAGTACCAACGGTACCAAAGTAAACGGGCACTCTTGTAACTTGAAGATACTTCGTTACGGCGACACAATTTCTGTCGGCCGCAGCGTTTTGTTGGTAGGCACTCGCGAGCAAGTTGCGTCGTGGTTGCGAGGCAGTGATAAGGGTGCCAACGACAAGCGCACCGATGGCACCGTCGGGCAGCCTGGCGAAGAGTCATCGGAACTGGATGGCAGCACGGGACTGGTGGCCTCCTCGCATTCCCCAAAGCCCAAACGCATAAGCCCACAGCTTCCGCGCGGCTTGTCGCCCGGTCAAGCTGCTGAGCTACGAGAATTGCTGGACCACGTACATGATGGCTTGCAGGCCATTTACGAGCGCGCCGGCGTCGAGGAAGATCGCGGACGAGTGATCTTGGATCTGAAAGCCTGGCAACTGCATTTGGCGATTCAGAGTGAATTGGCGGAACTCATCCGCGGAATCGAGGACCCTCAGAGCTTGCCTCAGCGTCCCAGCGATACCGGCCCGGAATAGGCTGACGTCGATCGTCAAGTTTCTTGTTCACTGTGGGGAATTCTCCGCAGGAGCTTGAGAATCTAGAATGCGGCTTCACAATCTGTTCGATGCCCAGCGAAGGATGCTCTTATGGCGACACGTCCGTTTGTTCATCTCCATTGTCACAGCCACTATAGTCTGCTGGATGGGGCTAGTTCGATCAACAAACTGATCGATCGCGCAAAGCAGCACGGCATGAATGCGTTGGCTCTAACGGACCATGGCAATCTTCACGGCGCACTGGAGTTCTATCAAAAAGCGAAAGCCAGTGGGATTAATCCGATCATCGGCTACGAAGCCTACGTAGCACCCGGCAGTCGATTTACGCGCGAAGCCGCCAATTCCAAAGAAGCCGCGTATCATTTGACGCTGCTGGCGCAAAATACGGTTGGCTTTAAGAATCTGATCAAGTTGGCTTCGAAGGCCAGCCTGGAAGGATTTTATTTCAAGCCGCGCATCGATCGCGAACTGTTGGCCGAATTGTCGGAAGGGATCATCTGTCTGAGCGGCTGTGTGTCGAGCGAATTCTCGCGAGCGATTCTTCGTGGCGGTGACACGTCTCAGATGGAGCATCAAGCGATCCGCATCGCGCAATGGTTTCACCAAGTGTTTGGCGAGCGGTACTTTGTCGAAATCATGAATAACGGTGTACCGATTCAAGCCCAAGCCTTGCAAGGTGCGGTGGCGATCGCGAACCGAATTGGCCTGCCCTTGGTAGCCACCAGCGACGCGCATTATGTCGATCGCAGCGATGCGGAAATTCAGGATGTGTTATTGTGTATAAACACGGGCAAGTTTCGCACCGATAGCAACCGCATGAAAATGGAAGGCGATCAGTTTTTTCTGCGCTCGCCCGAAGAAATGTATTCGCATTTTCCGGGTTTGGAGAGCGCTGTAGAGCGCAGCCAGTCGATTGCGGACTCAGTCGATATCGAATTGGAATTGGGCAAGCGACATTTCCCGCGTTATTCTTTGCCTGGGCAGCGCGAACCGGATGAGTATCTACGCGAAGTTTGCATATTGGGATTAAAGGAGCGTTACTGGGGTGACGAGCTGATGTTGCCCGGCGGACAACTGTGCCAAGTTGTTGCCGATCGGTTGGATCGCGAGCTGGGTGTAATTGGACGGCTTGGTTTTGCCAACTATTTCTTGATCGTGTGGGACTTTGTTCGCCACGCTCGCGAACAAGGTGTACCAGCCACCGCGCGTGGCAGCGGTGTCGGTGCACTGGTTTGTTATGCGCTCTATTTGAGCCATGTTTGTCCCATCAAATACGATCTACTGTTCGAGCGATTTCTGGATGAAAATCGTAGAGAAGCTCCTGATATCGATATTGATTTTTGTAAGGACCGGCGGGCGGAGATTATTCAATACGTTCGCGATAAGTACGGCGAAGCCAATGTGGCTCAGATTGGAACGTTTGGGACTCTGCAAGCTCGAGCTGCGATCAAAGATGTTGGTCGCGCGTTGGGTATGCCTTTGGCTCGCGTCAATCAGATTACTGAAATGGTGCCCGAAGAGCTGAAGATCACCATTGACAAGGCGATCGAAAAGAACGAGGAACTGGCCAATCTCTATGCCAGCGACAATGAGATTCGAGAGTTATTGGATTTCGCCAAAAAACTTGAAGGGCTCGCTCGTAACGTCGGTACGCACGCGGCGGCGGTGGTGATCGCCGATCAACCCTTGACTGAGTATGTGCCTCTGGGGCGAGTGTCGGGCAAGAGCGATATTATCACGCAATGGTCGATGGGCGACGTCGAGTCGGCTGGATTGCTGAAGATGGACTTTCTCGGGCTTCGCAACTTGACGATTCTCGCCAAAGCGGTCGAGATTATCGAACAAACGCGCGCCACGAAATTGGACATCCTGCGTTTGCCAATGGACGATGTGGCCACGTTTGCTCTGTTACAGCGCGGAGAAACTAAAGGTGTGTTTCAATTGGAAAGTGGCGGAATTCGCGATCTTCTCCAACGTATGAAACCTGACCATTTTCGCGATATCATCGCTACTAATGCGCTCTATCGGCCGGGACCGCTGGAGGGCGGTATGGTCGACGACTATGTGGCGGTAAAGCATGGCCGCAAACAGGCGGAGTATATTCATCCGGTGATGAAGGAAATCCTGGAAGAAACGCACGGAGTGATGGTCTACCAGGAACAAATCATGCGCATCTTGAATCGCTTGGGAGGTATCGAGCTAGCCAACGCATACACTTGTATCAAAGCGATTAGCAAGAAAAAAGAATCGCTGATCGCCCAGAATGAATCGAAGTTCATGCAGGGGGCAGTCGAGAAAGGTGTATCCGAGCGGGAAGCGCGCCAGCTATGGGAAATGATTCTCAAATTTGCGGGATATGGATTTAACAAGAGCCACTCCACTGCTTATGCGCTGGTCGCTTATCAGACCGCTTATTTGAAAGCTCATTATCCGGTTGAATTCATGGCGGCATTGCTTTCTGGCGATATTCAAGGAAGAAATTTCAAGCGTAAAGATTCGCTAGTCGAACATTTCGAAGATTGTAAACGCATGGGGATCACTGTCGTTCCTCCCGATGTCAATCATTCCAATTTCGACTTTACCGTGGCCGATGGAAAAATCCTCTTCGGCATGGCCGCGATTAAAGGCTGCGGGAATTCAGCAGGCGAAGCGATCGTTCGCGCTCGAAACAAAGGAGGACAATTCACGTCGATTTTCGATTTTAGCGAGCGTGTCGATCCAACCGAATGTAACCGTGCGACCATCGAAACGCTGATCAAAGCCGGTGCCTTTGACTCAATCGCTAGCAACCGAGCAGCACTCTTGGCAGTGGTGGAGAAAGCGATTCAGGCTGGATCAGCCGCGCTGGCCGATCGCAAGAGTGGACAGATGAATTTGTTCGATTGCTTCGCTGAGGAATCGACTACGACTTCCAAGCCCACACTGTCGTTACCCGACATTCCGGAATTTCCAGAGAACACGAGACTGTCCATGGAGCGCGACGTGCTTGGCATGTATTTCTCCAGTCATCCACTGGCACGCTATGAAGAATCGTTCAAATCGTTTTGCACACATACCTCGGACCAAATCAAAAATGTCAAGAATCGAGCCGAAGTCTATGTGGGCGGAATGATCTCCTCGATCAAGACAGCCAATACGCGAAATCCCAAACCTGGCGCGCCGAGCAAATATGCCAACTTCGATTTGGAAGACATGGAGGGTGCCATGCGCTGCATCATGTGGCCAGAGGGATTTGCGGCCACTGGCCACCTGGTTCAACCTGAAGCCGTCGTTGTGATTCGAGCCACAGTGGACAAACGGGACGGCGGCGACGAATTCAATTTGTTTGTCAATGAACTGATGCCGGTCGAGGAAGCCAATTCTCGCTTTACATCCGGAATTCGCATCTCCATCGACGAAGCCAGCCATACCAGCGAACTGATCCCAAAGCTGAACGAGGTACTGCGCGGCTATCCTGGGAAAATGGAAGTCGCGCTCGATGTTCAGCTCACCGAGGGTGAAACTGTGCACATCAAAGTACGGCGCCATCGCGTGGATATTAATCCTGAATTAAGAAATCGGCTCGACAATTTATTGGGGCAAGGAAAACACCGGTTGATAATGTCGCCGCCAACTCCGAAAGCACCCTCCACTCCTCGACGAGCCAGGTAGTTCAGCCGAATTTGGTTGATAAGTGATTCTCATCCGGAATCGCCAACCTACCATGAGAGGGGGCTGGTTTGGTGATGTTTGGCGACGAAAAGGGCCGCCCGTCAAGATGCTGATTGCGTTTTCTACCGTTGGCGATTAATGTGGACGGAATCGCAACTTGTCGAAAAACGGTTGGGAGCGTTTCGCCGCCGCCTTGTCGGTAGTATTCGGCGAAACAATTTTGTCTCGCAATTTCTGTCTGAGGATTCTTCCGATGCGATTTGGTCGAACCAGCAATTGGATTAGCCACTTCAACGGTTTGGTGATGGTTGTTGTGGTTCTGTTGAGCTCTGCTATGGTCGCAAATGGGCAGAATACCAATACAGGTACCAATACCGGTACCAATACAGGTACGAACACGGGTACCAATACCGGTACGAACAACAACAACAATAACAATTCACTTTTTCAACCTGCTGGCGTTGAGATCGACGCACAGGGCGTGTTGAGAATTCGACAAAATGATCCGCGCGTAACCATCGCGCAGATGCGTGCAGCACGACAGACGCTGCCTCCCAAATTGTCGCGACCCAGCAAAATGCGCATGGTGTCGTTGAATCGTTTGGAAGAGTCGTTAGCGAAAAAGTTGAACGATAAAAAAGCCGCGGTGGACGATGAGATGCTCGCTCTGGCGGGATTGACTCGTATCGAATACGTCTTTTACTTTCCAGAAAGCCGCGACATCGTCATCGCTGGTCCAGCGGAAGGATTTGCCAGAGATTCAACCGGCAGGACTATCGGCATCGATACTGGAAAGCCAACCTTGCAACTGGAGGACTTGGCTGTCGCCTTGCGAGCTTATCCTCCCATGGGAGATTCGACCAATACGATTGGCGTCTCAATTGATCCGACTAAAGAAGGTCTAGCACGTATGCAACGAGTCCTCTCGGCGATGGGAGGTCAGTATAATTCGCCAGCAGATATTCCAGGAATTGTGAATGGTCTACGTCAGAGTCTGGGGCTACATACGGTTACCATTCGCGGTGTCGCACCTACGACGCACTTCGCGCATGTGTTGACGGAAGCAGACTACCGCATGAAATTAATTGGCATAGGACTTGAACCTCCCACAGTTCCGATGCTCAGCTATGCCGCACGTCTAACTGCGAACCAAACGTCCAACAATGCGATGATCCGCTGGTATTTCGTGCCGGATTACCAGGCGATTGCGGAGAGCGAGAATGGTCTAGCAATGCACATGGTCGGGCAAGGTGTCAAACTGATCGGCGAGGATGAAATGGTCGCGACCGACGGAACGCGCAAGTCGACTGGTCGAGCTACGAATCCAGCCAGTCGCGATTTCACCACCGAGTTTACCAAGAAGTTCAACCAGATCGCCCAAACGAATCCGATCTATGGACAACTTCGAAATCTTGTCGACATGGCGATTGTCGCCGCCTATATCCAGGACCGTCATTTCTACGATCAGGCCAACTGGGACTTAGGCGTTCTGGGTGACGAAAGCCAGTTCCGCACCCAGCGTTTTGCAGCACCTCAACAAGTAGAAACCGCTGTCAGTGCCGTCACGAAAGGAAGAAGGCTTATCACACCGATCGGAGGTGGCGTGCTAATTCAGGCGCGACAAGCCTTATCGTCCGAAAACATGCTCACCGACGAGCAAAACCTGGCCAACCAACAAAGGTCAGCTATACGAGTCGAACATCTGGCAGAAGGCCAATGGTGGTGGGATTGAACCGACAACGGGCCGCTATAAAAAACCCCACTCAATCTTGAAGGCCGAGAGGACGTAATGAAATTGCTCGGTCGCGCGGCAGCGCGATCAGGCTGGCG
Source organism: Planctomycetaceae bacterium (assembly GCA_005798335.1). GTDB lineage: Bacteria > Planctomycetota > Planctomycetia > Pirellulales > Pirellulaceae > Aureliella. Next base: position 31,355 of record SYJV01000499.1, read on the forward strand.
AGAGCGTGCAGTTTGATCGCGACGGCGGGCGGCGCGGCGGGTTTGTTTGCGAACGGCAGCATTGGATAGAACGTCCTTTCTAGCGCCTAATCCACCGATTCCCTATTTCAAGCAGAATGGGAGATCGGGACGACAACGCATTCGGTAATCACAGGCAGGATGTCGTATTTGTTAAGATTGCCTCGTCAAGCCAGGTCTAACTTGGCTGTTCTTCGCCGAGCGGAGCTTCCGGGTGTCTCGTTGGTTCAAGTGATTCACGTGGCAAGCGAAGGGTCGCTCGACGAAGCTTGCAGATTTGCCGAGCTGGGCATCGATGCTTTGCTACTCGATTCCGGTGATCAGCGGCTTCCCGTGAAATTACTTGGAGGAACCGGCCGCACACATGACTGGTCGATCAGTCGTCGAATTCGCGATGCGGTAAACGTCCTTATATTTCTTGCCGGCGGATTGCGTCCCGATAACGTCGCCCGCGCGATAAGCGAAGTTCAACCATTTGGTGTGGATGTATGCTCAAGTTTGCGAACGAATGGAATACTGGATGAACTCAAGTTGATGCAATTCCTGCGCGAAGTCAATCGTTCAGTATCCGCAATGGGTTCGTCGTGACATAGCTCGCCACTCTGTTTCTCTCGCTGTTTATTCAGTATGAGAGTTCTTGCAGTGGTGTTGTATCAAAGACCATAAAGTCTGGGCAAAGTGTTACGTAGACGTTGGTTGTTGCGACCTGCGCGCCGTCGAGAGGTGCAGAATCACATACCCGACTAAAAGCGATGCACAGCCTCCTGCCAACCATGTGGCGGGCAAGTGCTCGGACTCCTCAAGGCCGATTCCCCAAGCTTTTAGTTGGTCTTCAAAATGACCAACGGCGAGCAACAAACTGTTGTGGATCGCGTGCAGGAATATACCAGGCAGAATGCACTGAGATCTCCATGCAATCCACGCCAATACGATGCCGATAAAGGTTGTGGGGAGGAATCGCTCGACGGCCAGTACGTTTGAGGTCAACACGTGCATCAATCCAAACAAAGCCGCCGAACCGAAGATCGCGCGCCGCATCCCATATTTTCTTAAGGATGCCAAAATGAAGCCTCTGAAAAACCACTCTTCGCAAATCGCGGGCGTTAGCGCGAAGACAAATAGTACGAACGGAAGCGGAAGCTGTTGCAACTGCTGCTTGAACTGCAAGGCTTGCTCGAACTGCAATGTTTCGATCCACAGGTTCTTGCCAAGTATGATGATCTCATGCGCGATCATCCACATGGAGCTGCCAACGAGCAATAATCCGGGGAGCCAATACAACCACTCGTGAATCGTTCCGACACGCAATAAGAACGTGCTCCGCCAAGCAATGCGTCGATGCCAACTGACCAACGAGGGCAGGCCCATGATCAAGAGGAATGAAACCAAAGCGCTAAGCGCCAATTTGGCGGGCAACGATTCTGAGATCGTCGGCAATCGAGTTGAAGCGACGAAGTAAAGCGGAAACATCACAGCCATCGTCATCGCCATCTGCTCGACTTGCGGATATAACGCCGCCGATTTTGGTCTACGTAGCAAGTCGCGCCAGCTTCCTTGGCTGCCGTGCAACGATGCATCGCGTCCGAAGGACCGGCTTGCGAAATAAATGGCGATTATTGCGTAAATAGCAGTACTGGTTACCGCAATGATACTCGTCTCAAGTTGACTGGCACCGGTGAGAACCTCGCGAGCCAAAAGTACTATATTTACTAGCGGAATCACGGCTAAGATCTCGTTGTACTCGATGCCTGGCAAAAGGCTGAGCACGCCAGGTGCCATGGCTAACAACATCAGTGGAATCAGGTAGGCCTGAGCTTCTTTGAAGCTGCGCGCAAAACTGGTAATGGCCAGCAACACCGCAGAAAAAAACATGGCGAACAAGATCAGCAAGGGGAAGATCAAGAGAATCGTCTTGATCGAAATCCCTGCCGCGCCAAAAATCACCGCACCTAACCCGCTGGACCATAGTGTCACTGACATCGCCAGCAAATTTGCCAGCGCAGTGAGCATCGCGACCGTCACGACCGCAACGTACTTGGCCAACAGCAGGACCGTTGACGATGTTGGTGAGACGATCAATGCCTCCATCGTGCCGCGTTCGCGTTCACCGGCTGTCAAGTCAATCGCCGGATACACCGCTCCGGCGATGGTCATCAACACTAGCACCAGTGGTACCAAGGTCGCAACAATTGCAACGTTATCGCCAGTGATGCGGACCGGAATCATTCGTTTGCCAATCGCTGGCATGTTCGGAATACGAAACTGACGAATTACCTGAGTTGCTAATTGTTCGTTGATCAACGTCAAACGCCGCTCAACAAAGCTGGCCGCGTGCTCACTCCGCAAATCATTCTCGCGATACCGCATCTGCATGGTAACTGGTCCTAAGCCAAGCTCAAACCGCCATCGGCTGCGACCTGGGGGAATCTGGCCATTGGGGGCCTGAGATTGCGCCGAGTTGTTTGCCGACTGGGATGGATTCGGCGGAGCAACCAAGTTTTTGCCAGCAGGATCGCTGGTCTTGGGGTTTTCTTTGGCATCGTCGGAAGAACTAGTATCGTTATCGTTCGCGCCTTCGGTACTAGGCGGCGTCGCCGGTGGATTATTATCAGGCGCGGGCGCTCCGACGTTGGCTGGCTGGGTAGCGATTTTTGTGACCATTAAATCGACCGCACCGTCGCGCAGCATCTTGTTGGCGTCTCGATCGATAACAATGATTTGCAACTGAGTAGCCGCAGTCGTTGTCGCTGGTTCGGATCGACTTCCACCTGGCGTCAGTGCAGTTGAGTTCGGCTGTGCAGCGCTGCTGAGCGGTGAATTTTCGGCTGACTCCAAAGCTGCTACGATTCGCGATCCCTGGCGCAGCATGCTGTTCAGATCGATACCCGTCTGTTCGCTGTCGACGCCAATGATAAATTCCTCTTGGGAACCGGCAGGCTGGTTGGTGAGTAGAACTCGTTGCAGAATCAGGCTTAGCAACGGATACACCAACAGCGGCATCAACACCAGCGTGATAATGGTGCGCCGGTCGCGCAGAGATTCACGCAGCTCTTTCAAACACAAGCGTTGGATTCTCGCCACATTCAAGCCTGGATTCATGATGCGGCCTGGCCCAGTGGCTCGTTCAGCGAACCGCTGATCATCGCCAAAAACATGTCTGTGAGGTGCTGTTTGCCGGTTACTTCTTGCAAGTTTCGCAGCGTACCAACGTGGATTAATTGACCGCGGTGCACTAAGCCAAAGCGATCGCACACGCGCTCAGCTTCATCCAGCCGATGCGTGGACAGCACAACTGCTTTACCTTGCGCCTTGAGGTGGGCAATGAACTCGAAAACGGTTTGACTGCCGACCACATCCAGTCCACGCGTGGGTTCATCGAGCAGCATTACGGGAGGATCATGCATTAAACCGCGAGCCAAAATTACGCGCTGGCGCTGGCCAGTGCTCAACGTGCTGCAGCGCTGGTCCACAAATTGATGTAACTGCAACATGTCACACAAATTGTCCAGCCTCTCGGTCGCCACGTGTGGTGGTATGGAATACAAGTCGGCGAAATAGAACATCATTTCGCGAACCGACAACCACGGATACACACCATCGTTCGTAGAAACCAAACCGATCTTCGAACGCACGCCCGCGGAATCGGGCCCTGTGCGAATGCCATCAACCTCGGCATATCCTTCGTCTGGACGGAGCAAACCCATGACCATACGCAAGGTCGTCGTTTTGCCGGCCCCATTGGGCCCCAGCAATCCAAAGACCTCTCCCGTTTCCACTCGAAACGAAATTCCATTAACGGCGGTAATCGTGTTTCCGGACCAACTAAATCGCTTAATTAACTCGTGAGCAACAATCAAAATTCGTTCTGCCGCTGAATCATCTTGCATCTGCCGTAATGTCATACGAACCGGTCTGCGGAATACCACTGCCCAGTGTACTCGATGCGGAATGTACGAACCACACTGGCAATCGGATCGTCCATTCGGAAGAAGTCAGTAGAAATTGACGCAGAATCTTGATTAACTCGCAGGCGCCGGCGAGAATACCAGGTGAACCAAAGACTAGTTCCGAGCCAACTTCAAGATCGTCGCAAACTCCGCAGGCCGCACGGGTTGGACGCTCAATCGAGAACCGCGACGTAGCAATTCCATCTCGGCCAGCGCCGGTATTTTACGCAGATCATCGAGCGTTAGTGGCATGGCGAATTTGGAATTGAACTGGATATCCACCATGAACCAGCGTGGATTTTCAGAGTCGCTCTTGGGATCAAAATGAATATCGTTGGCATCAAACGCTGTGTGGTCTGGGTAGCCTTCCCGTACGATAGTAGCCAGCCCGACAATGGCCGGTGACTCAGTATTGCTGTGGTAAAACAACACTTGATCACCGATCTTCATTTCGTCGCGCAGCATATTGCGCGCTTGATAGTTCCGCACGCCATCCCAATGAGTTGTTTGATCGGCAGTCTGGGCCAGATCGTCGATCGAGAATACATGCGGTTCGCTTTTTACCAGCCAGTGCCGGACTTTGCCGGATGTCGCGCGTCGGTTCGCCATTAACATCGCCATCGATACAAATACAGCGCCAAGGGAATCGCGGCAGAATCTTGCTGCTTACTGAACACTATTTCTGCCAGGCCGATTTCGGTTCGGTCCCGGACCACCTGGCCCCGCGGGCCCACCGGGGATCATCGGAGTCGCTGGAACCATGCTGGCAATTTGTTCTACCGCGCTATCAAATTCTTCTTGAGTTGACGCGTTGGCCAATGAACCCACAATGCCACCTAGAGTAGCCAGGCCGAGAGTAACGGAGGTTCTTGTCTGCGCTGTTTGCTGCGGCGTGAGGCTGGCCAAGTGAGTCTTGGCGCCTGCCAGCGCGCTTTGCCAATTGTCGGCAACCGGAGCTGGCAACCAAGTGCCATCGACAAACCGCCATTCTTGCTCAGGCGATGGATTGCCGTTGTGTGCCATGAACACCACGGTCGCTTGTTCAGCAGACTGGCGCACAATTTTGTATTGAACGTCCAGCAGACCGTGCATCGCACCCTCCGAGGAACTCTTGGTGTTTCTCGCGGCAGCATTCTTGGCAAGCTGAATCAGCGGATTGGCCAGGGCGGTTGCCAGGCTGCATACCCAAGGTCCGACGCGACCGGACTGAAAATTGCCAGCAGACCAAACCGATTCACTGGTAATGGCGTCGGTCAACAATACCAAATTAGGCCAGTTGGCTTCCAATTCCGCCAATTGTGTTGCGGGTAGTGCAGCGACCTGGGGATGCGCAAAAATAAACTGTTTCTTTTCGCGCATGATCTTGCCCGACGCTTTCGTGATACTAGCGATTTGTTTGAGCAAAGGCTCGCCGGCGACCCGAACGGCCTGCACGACCAAAGCATCCACTTCTTGACGCATGGCTGGCGGCATCGCATGCCAGATAACTTTCGGTTGCCCAGCCTTTAGCTCGCGCAGTGTCGTATCGAGAAATTGCTGGACCGTCGGGTTACGTGGGTACGGTGACGAGCCAATATCGAAAGTGGAGCCAACTGCGATAGGCGTGACGCGCGTTGGCGGCGGCGCTGCAAGTTTTTCAAAAGCTTTCGGATTGGCCAGCTTTCTCGCTTGCAGTTGGCTCGCCACACTGAGCTTTTCCAGGGGAACTTTGATGATCTTGCCCTGAGTGTTTTTGAGGACAACAGAACCTCCCTCGATCTCGACAAAAGTCGCTTGTACTTTGAACGATCCCGAAACATCGGACCATGTCGCGGTTGGGCCAGCTTGGGCGATTAGATCGCACTGTGGGAAAATGCCTATACAGATCGCGACGCCCATTGCGCTCAGCCATGTTTTGGTGGCTCGTCTGAACACCAGTTCGATTGTTGACGTCATTACCTAAGAACTCCTCTGAACAACTCGGATCTGAGAAAGATCATTCTAGAGAGCACGCGCTATGGTTCGCAATCAGGCGCGTTGCCAGCCTGCAATTGAGCGTGCGCTCCTGAACGCCAAGCCGAGTTGTTGTTCGACGGTCACATCACGTTCTTGAGAGATTCGCAGGCTTTTTCGGCCTGTTCGACATAATTTAGCGAGATGTCACGGCACCATAGTTCACTAAGTTGTGCAAAAACAGGTCGTTTCGCTGGAGCTTCGAAGGCGATATCACCAAATCGGCTGGCTGGCCATAGGCATCCACTGGAGCCTGTCAGTAACAGTTCGCTGGCGACGCCCGCAATATCGACACGCACAGATGTGAATTCGACTTTAAAACCAGCTTGTTCTGCCAACCGCAGCGTCCTTCTGAGGCTGATTCCGTTGAGCACTTCTTGTTCCAGAGGGCAGATCAATCGTTGGTTCTTGTCGACAATGATGATATTTGCCATCGACGATTCGGTAACGGAACCATCCATGGACAGCAGCACCGCACCAGCGTGTGGCAGTGAAATCTGTTCAGCTTGGCAATCCGCGAGGTAATAATGCAGCCGCGCGCGAGTCTTGATCTGAGGCGACCACACCTGCGGCGGTACATTGCGGCACTTGGCGATGACCAGCGCCTGGCCCGATTGATACCAAGACCTAAGGGCCATCCAATTCAGTGGCGTTGAATGGACGATTACCGTTGGAACCTTTCCGCGTGGGCCATGCGACGCGCGACCAGGAGTCACCATTACAACAACCGAAAAATCGAGTCCCGCATAAGCGCCCGCGTTCTTGCGCACGCACTCATCGATCAGCTTAGTCAACTGGGCAGCCTCGGGGGCCTGAATGCCAATTGAATTACACGAACCAATTAGGCGACTGACGTGCAGATCTTTGTCCAACGGCTTGACGTTGCAAGTTCGCAGTCGATCCACAACGACGGCGCCTTGCATTAATCCCCAATCATCCAAAGCCAAAGCAGCGCTACTCTCTGATCCCCATTTTCCATTGCAGTACGCTACTTTTTCACTCATCCACACTTCCTTATTTTCGCGCCGTCGGACTCAATGTTCACATTCTTACTGCGATCCCCTATTGCGCCAACAGACATACATCCCATATAACACATTGCTAAGAATCGGCGCATTTGGCATTAGGGGTCGCGCGTTCAACCCCTAATGCACAGTGCTAGACCTTTGCATAAATCGAAATTGCCAGGAACTTGTTCATGATTCGTCGTGTTCTGGTCGCGGAACTGAAAACCGAGACAGCAACATTCAATCCTTGGCCGACGACGTTCGAGGATTTCAGAGTTTATCGAGGCCAAGAGATCTTGGAACGTTACCGCGGGACGCTGACGGAGATCTCGGGTGCGATTGATATTCTGCAGGCCGAACGCGCGATCGAAATTATAACAACCGTAGCTGCAGATGCGGTCTCGGGTGGCAGGATTCGAACTCAATGCCTCGATCGATTGATCGGTGAGATCATCGACAGCGCGCGAAAAAATAATGATGTTGATGCAGCGTTCATTTGCTTGCACGGAGCCATGGCCGGCCAAGATGAAGATGATCCCGAAGGACGATTGCTCGCCGAACTGCGATCGATCTTCGGCCCAAAGCCCGTAGTCGTATCGCTTGACTTGCATGCAGTACTAACCGATCGCATGATCGAGAATGCCGATATACTGGTTCCGTTCCACACTTATCCACACATCGACCAATATGAAACTGGTCAGCGATCCGCGCGGTGCTTGCTGCGCTTAATGAGTGGCGGTACCAGACCATCGATTTCGCGGATCAAATTGCCCATGCTGGTGCGCGGCGACGAGCTATTGACCAAGTCGGGGCGTTTTGGCGAAGCGGTCCGCATGTGTCAGCAGATCGAGCGTGATCCACGAGCCCTGGCGGCTGGAGTGATCATTGGTAACGCGTTTACGGACGTGCGAGACTTGCAGTCGAATGTAATTGTCACTGTAGACGAAGCGGTCAGCGCTGATGCGAGCTCGTGGGCAAGCGATCAAGCATTGACAGTGGCACGCTTCATGTGGCAACATCGCAAAATTTTTCAGGCTCAACTCGTTCCGCTTGACAACGCGCTCCGCCTGGCAAGCCAGACTCAAGGTTTGACCGTTTTTTCTGACGCCGCCGATGCAACTGCCAGCGGAGCCGCGGGCGATAGCAACGCGATTCTCGTCGGCTTGCTGAATACCAATTTCCCAAAAAAATCGCTTGTACCGATCGTTGACGCGCCGGCAGTAGCGGCAGCATTTGCCGCCGGCATCGGTGCGACCATCGTCATCGCGTTGGGTGGGACACGAGATCCGGGACGATTCTCGCCGTTTGTGGTGCAGGCAAAGGTGAAGAGCTTACATGATGGACAATTCACCTATGAGAACGGTACTGTAGGAAACGCCGGACGAGTCGCCGTGTTGTGTGCGGGCTGCGTGACGATTATGGTAACCGAACGATCGGTCTACATCGTTGGTAGAAAAGTCTTTGACGCTTATGGATTAGATCCTCGCCAATTCGATTTGGTGGTGGTCAAATCGCCGAACGGATTTCGTACATGGTACGAGTCGATAGCGGCGCGTATTGTACCCATCGATGTTCCAGGTTCCACCAGCGCCAACTTGAAGTCGCTGCCATTTCAACATTGTGTGCGTCCTATTTTTCCGCTGGACGAGAACGTAATCCCTGGCTTTAGTTTGGAGTGAGAGCCTTGAAAATCACTAACGTCGAACCAATACACTTGCGGGTTCCCAACGTTGAAGCTATTCCCGATGGCACCCTCGACGTGCTCGTCGTGCGGATACACACGGACGCGGGCATTACGGGTATTGGGGAAGTAACCAGCCAATCGTATGTTTGTAAAGCCTGTTTCGAAGCCCCGCGCTCCGCCGCACGACGCCATGGCTTGACCTCGATCTTGCTGGACGAAAACCCACTGGATGTTGAGCGATTATGGCACAAGATGTATTACCAGACCAATCGCTATGGCCGTCGCGGAGCCGCCATCCACGCTATCAGTGGAGCCGATATCGCGTTGTGGGACATCAAAGGGAAAGCAGAAGGCAAGCCGATTTATGACTTACTCGGTGGCGCCCATCGCCAAACAGTTCGCGCCTACGCGTCGGTCTTGTTTGGCGACACGCCTGACGATACAGCGCAATTGGCGCGCGATTTCGTCCAGCTCGAATTGTCGGCCGTCAAATTCGGTTGGGGGCCGTTCGGTAAAGATGCTCAAGTTGATTTAGCACATGTCCGCGCGGCGCGCGAAGTACTTGGATATCAACGCGATTTGTACGTCGATGCGGGACATGCTTGGCAGTGGGAAACCGCGCTGCAGCGCGCCGAGATGCTGGCGCCTCTCAAGATCGGTTGGCTTGAAGAACCTCTGTCGCAAGACGATCGCCGTGGATATGGAGAATTATGCAAGCGCTCGCCCGTACCAATTGCGGCCGGCGAAGGCGATGTAACCCACTGGGACTTCGAGGATCTAATCGAACGTGGAGTTCACATCGTCCAGCCCGATGTGGCTTTCTGCGGTGGGTTGACCGTTTGTCGTCAAGTTTCCCAGATGACCGAAGCACTTGGCCGCCGCGCGGTTCCTCATTGCTTCAGCACGGGTATCAACCTTGCAGCCTCCTTGCATTGGATGGCGTCCGTCCCAAACGGAGATTTGGTCGAATATTGCCTGCGACCATCACCCCTGATGCGCAAGCTTGTTCGCAACCTGCCGCCGCTGATCGATGGACGAGTTCCAGTTCCCACTGGTCCAGGATTGGGAATCGAGCTAGATGAAGAAATTCTCAACCAGTATCGCGTGAAATACTAGGCGATGGAAGTCTAACTCTTGCTCATAACAGTCGCGGAATCTAGCATTTGCAAATGGTCGTCGGCTTGTGTTATCGCGTCGAGTGCGTCAGCGACATTATCGATTTGGCGAATCTGCTCCAGAAACGACGTGCTCAGCAGCAATCGCGACAGGCGCGTCAAGACCCGCAAATGGACTCGGTCATCGGTGGAGCAGATCAACAGAAATACGTCCGTCGCGTGGCCCGATCGATTTCCAAATGGGATAGCCGTGGGCGTTACTCCCAAGACGATCAATGGGCCTCCTAATATCGATGTTTGCGGTCTGCGCGGATGTAACAGTGCAACACCTGAATCGAGTGCGGTTGGGTGCAATTCTTCGCGCGCCTCGACGGCTTGGACCATCTTGGGAATATCCCACAACAGCCCGGTCAATTGACCAAGCTCGCACATGCGACGAATGACGGACGACCGAGTCCTGGCTTGCAATGGAATTTCGATCGCCTCGGGTGACATGAGATCGCGCAAACTAAGCTCGTCAACCTGCGAATCGCTCCACCGATTGACCACTCGCTGAACTTGCACAAGTTGTTCGCCCTGGCTGGTTCCGATTCGGTTCTCCAACCAGCCATGCAGCTCAGCTTCGGCAAATCGCCACACTTGTCCAACTCGGCGCCCTGGCAATTGACCACGTTCGGCCAATTTGATTACTTGTTGCGGCGTGAGGTGAAGGTACGTTGCAAGTTGATCTACGTCCAAATCGCTAGCCATGGTCGGTACCCAAGAGCATCTCGTAAACGTGAAATATTGAGTTGCTTATTGTCGCGCAGACCGATCGAATGGGCTAGTCAAAATCTGCCGGTTTTTTTCCGGAATCGGCAATTATTTAGGCGAGCGGCAGATGGGAATTTACCAATACAAGCCCGAAGCGCAAGCGAGTGCGTCAAACCAGCACGCGTTAAAAGAGCACACGTCAATCC
>SYJV01000500.1 GCA_005798335.1 Planctomycetaceae bacterium
GTTGTTATCCAGCCGTATCCTCCGCGCGATGGCAACGAGTGGGAATGCCAGTGCGCTCGATGCGGCTCCAGTTGCGATTACGAACGGTGCGAGGAATGGGATTGCCAAGACGGATACGTTGTGGGTGTAGATGATTTTGACGAGTGCGAAGAAACAACGACGATGGCCTGTGACGTATGCAAAGGAAGAGGCGGCTGGAATCGTTGCCTCTCGTCGCGGGAGTGGTGCGAGGCGAATCCTCTTCCGGGCCGTGAGTCTGTTGGGCGTGGTAAGATCGAATGGTTTCGAGTGACTGAGGTTGGATAACGACAAAGGTAACGTGGCCGCCAATGCGTATTGAATCAAAGGTGAAGCCGTTGGTGTTTTCAGAAGACGATCACGAAATGCGAGTGCAGTACAGCAATCGTGGCGATCCATTCCGTGAAGGAGTTGAGTTTGTTTTCGATGTACCGGCAACCAGTCGTGTGTGCCCGGTGTGGGTGTTGCTGAATCGTCGCGAAGTGGAGCAGTTGCGAGACAAGTTGAGCGAGTTCCTCGGAACGAACAGATGAGAAACGGAGAACTTGCCACAGAAGTGCAGACGACCGTCAAGGTACGATTTGGGGTACGATTTGAGGTACCTTAAGTACCTTTTCAGATTTTCAGCTCAAAGCAGAAGTGGCGAGCGTTTTCGCACGCAACTAAGGCGTCATTTTTTCAACCTGATTGTCGATCGCGAGTCTTGCGAGCTGGTGGATTGCGCAGCCAATCGGCGAGTATCTCGGACGGTTGCTGGGTGCGCACAAATCGCGGGTCCAGGTACTTCAGAGTCGTCTTCCTCGATTGGTGGTCCAGCACATCCTGAGCATCCATCCCAGCAGCGTACACGACTGACGCCACTGTCTTGCGCAATCGGTGAAATTTATCCTTCGGCCCATGCGGCAGGCCAGCCGCTCGCAGTACTTTCGCATATTGCGACCAAAGTGAAGTCCGCGTGAACGGCCAAACAAAAATCAGCTTGGCATTGGACGGGTTCGATTGCTTCAAGCGAGACAACATGCGGAGCGAGTCATCAGACAGCATATATCGACGATCGCGCTTACCCCCCTTACGCGCCTCGGCCCGGATCAACAACCAGTTGCGATCGAGCCAACTCCATTCACACTGCATCAGCGCCCCGATGCGCTCGCCCGTATCCAGCGCCACCGACAGTAGGGCCTTCCACCACTCGCAGGCTTGCACCGATCCAACGGTACCGTCTAGTCTATCGACGGCCGCGAACAGTTGCTGCAAGTCCTCCTGAAACCACGCTTGCGGCACACGCTCAGGTTCCTTTTCCGGCATTACTGTCGGCCAGACTGTCAGCATCCCAATTTGGCAAGCGTATCGCCAGATCGCGAGCAGTTGCGAGCGTTCCTTATTAGCGGTGTAAGGGCTACCACCGCGCGCGATGATGTCGGCCATCAATTGCTCGACAGACGAATCAGTGAGATCTTCCATCGTCGCTACGCGGCCCAGCGTCTTTTCCAGATTTTTGATGCTCGATCGATACAACCGGATAGTATTTACCGACCTGGACCTAAGTTTTTTCAGCCGATAGTTGCTTTCGAAGAAGTCGTGAAGTGTCATAGAGATTGCTGTCGCATCGCATCAAGGCCAAAACGCTTCGTCTCTACTCCCAAATGTGCGTCACGCATCGCTGCTCAGTCGAGGTGACTCCTGAGTGTCGTACCTAATTCAGCCGTACTCAATTGCGTCATGCCGACTATGCCGACTTTACCAAGCACCAACTCGTCGAATCCTGTCCTCTCCGCTTGGAATTACCGGAGTTCTGGTGGGCTGCATGCGGGCTCAAGAGCTCCGGCAACAGTGTCAACTGTAGTTGATGTTTGGCGGAGAGCAAGTAAGATGTTGGTTATGGACGAATTAATCAAGAAACTACAGCTCGCTCTTGATCGCAAAGCTACCTCCGTGACGGACCTAGCGATACATGCAGGTGTCTCCCGACAAGCGATCTATCACATTCTCAACGGGAAATACACGCCCAATCTCGAAATTGTGAATAAGCTCGCGGCATCAATTGGATACTCGCTGGAAATGCGGAAGACGCGATAAACTCTCGATAGAAACTATGAATTTAGAAAACGGACAATCGAGTGCTCCGGTTTACTCCGTTGTTCTCCAGCCGTGGGTTGAGCTGCCGCCGAACACATTCAGGCTCCGCGTCTGGATTGACAGCGAGTACTGCGTTTACGCGGCGGATTTGCCGGGGTGCGCTAGTCAAGGTGAAACGCTGGACGAATGCTTGACTCAGATCGTCGATGCGTTTCGTGGTTGTGCGGAATGCTACCTTTTGGACGGTGGGCGAATACCATTTAAACACGGTGGAGACAGGCCGCCGTTTCACGAAGAGCGATTTTTGACGGTCACGCTGTAGAATGGTGAACCATGTCAAAAAAACCTGATTCCGTAGCTCGGTGTTCATCGCGTTTGGATGACGTGACATGCCCATCGTGCGCAGGTCACAAGACTGTCACCGCGACAGGTATCCGATATGCACCAGGGTTCAGCGGGCCGCAAGTGGTGGAAATGCCGTGTTTCGTCTGCGACGGCGTTGGGCGTATTTCGACGTTCCAAGTAGCTCGCATGAAGCTAGGCGAGTCGTTTCGACATCACCGCGTTTTCGTATTGGGGCTTGGTTTGCGTAAAGCAGCAAATAAATGGGGCATGAAAGCCTTCGAGTTGAGTGGCATTGAGCAAGGAAAAACAGTGACGGATTGGACGCCTCCAGGGTGGTTAGATGCGTCGTCATGACGTCCAGAAAGGTTTCAATTGTGAGCACACGTCCGCTGAAGTGCTGGATCGGGAACCTCGACGGATCGAGACAGGGGTTGGTGTTGGCAACAAGCCAGCGGTCGGCAGCGGAATCTGTCGGAACAACGTTGGGCGACTTCCTGAGATATTGGGTGCCGCAACAGACGATTCCCGGTGATTACAAACCGCGGACGCTGTACACGCGACGATACGGTTCGTTTGCCGCAGGCCCGTTCACGGAAGGGCGATGTTCGATTCTCTCGGAGTCATGACGAGGAAAACGGCATGTCCGCAGCTCGACGGCAAAGCACCAGGCGGCGGTGATTGCGTTGTTCGTCGTCCGAAGTGTCCGGCGTGCGGTCACGTCGACGTCGTGTTTTGGCATCACGTTAGATGGTGGAATCTCTTGACAACACGATTTGGGTCGATTTTATCTTGCATCAAGTGCAATCAGTGCGGACATGGAGAGTCAGCGTCGTTATTGTGGAGGGACGCGGTAAAGGAAATGTTTGATCGGTGGAAGTAGGTGCACAAATGTCGGACCAAATGAGTGTATTTCATTTCGACGAGGGTCGGCCAAGTTTTGAGGACTTTGGCGTCGCAAACGGCGTCACGCATTGGCATGAATCCGTTCTGCGGCAAGCGCTTGGGTATCTGTCCGCCGATAGTTTCCAGAAGGCGGTTCTTCGAGCCAAGCAAGCGTGTCTTACCGCTGGAATCGAGACGGAGGATCATTTCGTTCGTCAGCAGGACGGAACATCTATTTTTACGCGGTTTGCATGTTATCTGATTGCCATGAACGGCGATCCGAAGAAACATGAGGTTGCGGAGGCTCAAGCATATTTCGCGGCCATTGCCGAAACCTTTCAGGACAAAATCTCGGACGCGGACGGCATCGACCGGGTACTGATTCGCGAGGAAATCACCGATGGGCAGAAGTCACTGGTGAGTACGGCGAAAAAGCATGGCGTTCAGAACTATGCCTTTTTTCAAAACGCCGGTTATCGGGGAATGTACAACATGGCATTGAAACGGTTATGCGTTTACAAAGGAGTCAAAAAAGGCGAGCAACTGATCGACCGCATGGGCAAGGAAGAAATGGCAGCACATCTTTTTCGTATTACTCAGACCGACGCCAAGATTAAGAACGAAAACATTCGAGGGCAACAAAACCTGGAGAACGCAGCGGAGA
>SYJV01000501.1 GCA_005798335.1 Planctomycetaceae bacterium
ACTCATCACGAACAACCACAGCGGCCAACTTGACGATCTACGTTGGTTCTCCTGTGATAGCGAGCCATCGTTAAGGCATTCAGTTTCTGTAGTTTCGATGGTAACTGGCATAGAACACCTATAACGCTGAAGGTCCCTTCGACCTTACTGAACCGGCCGCGAAATTCGCTTTGCGGAAAAATGATTAAATGGCCGCCAAGGTGACTAGCATCATCAGTTGAGTGACCGAAAAACGCGGCATTGCGGATTCCTGGGAAGGGAATTTGTACAGGCATAGGAACGTTCGAATGCAATTTCGCATGCCGGACGAAACATTTAGCGAGGTCTAGCCATCCTCAAAATACTATAGCAGCATATCGGGCTCGGAATGCAAGCTGAGGTGGAGCTCTAGTGGGTCGCGCGTTCAAAATTCGAAACCAGTAGGCGAGGGGCTGTAACACTTGGTAGACTAGTATTTTCGCACCTCACGATCTTGGGTGTGACTGTGTTGGGATAGCATGTTTGCGCGAGAAGGATGATTGCTCGATGCTGCCAAAGATTTTCGTGGCGAATTTACTGCTGAGCATAAAGCTGAGTTCATTAATGCTGCTCGTTCTCGTCGCTGGTTGTGGCGGATGCCGCAAGTCCATCGATCGACTCACAGACGAAGAGCGCAAAAAGCTGGCCGAAGAGAAACGCGAAGCGATCGAAACCAAACAACCCACGGCATTGCCAGCCGATTTTCAGAGCGCCGCGATCACTTTGAAGCCCGGTCACTGGGTCGAAACGACTCAGTTGGTGAAGGCTAATCAAGAAGATCTCCAAATTCTCGCAACAGGTGATGTCCTACTCGGGACGGAACGCTTGCCAATTAGTGGCACGAACATTGTCAACGAGTACGCTCGGGCGACCGCGTTGCCCAAGGGGCAATCCAAAAGTATCAGCTTGCAGTACTTCGTACCCAGGAGCGGCGAAGCTCAGGAAAGCGACGGCATGTCGCAAAGTTTGCTCGCCAAACTACGCACGCGGTTGCTGTCGAGACCTTTGCTGGTGCCCATAGAGGAGACTCCCTACATCGTGAATGCGTTGAGGCCTGAGCAATACGAATTCGTCGTGTTGACTCCGCAGCCATTGTTGTACGAATATCTTGCTGCCATCGACTTTGTCCGTTGGCGAGGCAGTGATTTGATGGAGGAAGAACTCTGTCGCAGCTACCACGTTACGCTAATGCAAACCGTAGACAGCAAGCTGGCGCTGCCAAGCTCGTTGCTAACGATGACGTCGATCGCGGTGATACTATGGGACGATTTTGCACCCGAAGACTTTTCGGCTGAACAGAAAACAGCTTTACTGGATTGGTTGCACTGGGGAGGCCAGTTGGTGATCAGCGGGCCAGGCAGTTGGTCACGATTACAGAATAGCTTTCTACTCCCCTACCTGCCGATCAATTCCGCCGACGCCGTTGAGCTGAAAACCGACGATTTCTTAGCGATTTCCACCAAATGGTCGGTGCCTGATCTAGCGCGTCCAGAACGCGATCCATTGCAAATTGTTGGAGCGGCAATTCCCGGATTGAAATATGGATTGGCTGCCGATGCTCAGTGGCTGCCATATACCAACGAAATGGTGGCGGAAAAAAATGTCGGGCGTGGACGAATCGTCGTAACCGGTTTTCCACTGCGCGACCCCAGGATTTTTCGCTGGAAGTATTTTTCTAATTTCTTTTCGACGGGAATTCTGCGACGACCGGCGCGAACCGTGGAACGCATCGCTACTGAAAACACTCTACAACAGCAATGGGCAGCTCCTCATCACAACATGGAAGCTGATCCGCGTTTGAACACGAACCTCAGAATCGCGTCGCGGGATTTGCCGCTGTCGTCGTCGAATGTTCCAAACGTTAACGTGATATCTCCCATGGGCACCTTGGTGCCCGCAACTCAAGCCACCAAACAGGCACCTGCCGGTACGAGCTTTGGTATCACAACCGATGCTGAGGTAGAGGTTCGTCCTCCGCTTCCGGTGTACGGTACCAATGCACTCGAGTCGGTTCAGTGGTCCGAAAACGGCGCCGCCTGGAACGATTTGTCGGGGATTGCCTTTCAAGTGGTTAGCACTCTCCGTGCCGCGGCTGGAATTGAATTGCCCGAGCGATGGACAATAACGTGGCTAGTCGCAGCTTACCTGGCCTGTCTGGTACCGCTGAACTGGCTGGTCTTTCGAATAATCGGACGGCTGGAATTGGCTTGGCTGGCGGCACCATTTATTGCCATCGTTGGCGTAGTGATTGTCACAAAGGTAGCGCGACTTGATATCGGATTTGCCAGTCGCACAACCGAACTGTCGCTGCTCGAACTGCACGGCGATTATCCGCGCGGGCACTTGACTCGTTACCTTGCCCTATACACTTCTTTGTCGACCAATTATGCCCTCGATTTACCGGATCCAGGAAGTGTCGCGCTGCCGTTGGGCAACGTCACGCCAGTGCACCGGCGCTTGCAAGCCGCAGTTCGCAATTTGCGGACAACTTACGGTACGACTCCTGGAATGCGTCTGGAACCACTGACCGTTTATTCAAATTCGACCGAAATGGTTCATGGTGAGCAAATGGTCGGTTTCCCCGGCGGAATGCAGTATCAAACTGACGGTGAAGCCGGTACAGCGACGCTCGTCAACGGGACAAGCTTGGCACTGCAGGGTTGTATGATCGTCCGTCGGCACGCCAACGGAGAATACCAGCACGCTTGGTTAGACAGTTTTGCGGCGGGACAGACTGCCCAAATCAAATTCCAGTCGGCCACGCGAAAAGAACTCTGGAGTTACTGGAATCGGTCGCAGGTTACTCGGTGGCTTGGAGCGGAAGCAACCGATTCCGGCGAGCCTTCCACAACGACAGCGTCCGCGCGGTTGCCAAGTTCAAGCTCGGCAAATCCGCCTCCCGCTAGCGACCAAGGCGCGCTCGCACTGGGTGGCATCTTGCACGAGCTCGTTGAGAAAGTACCGCTGGTTCCTGGGCAAACGCGACTGTTCGCCTATACCGATCAAAGGCCAGGAACTCTAACCATCTCGCCTGCAGAAGACCAGCTCGATAGCCGTTGCGTAGTGATGGCGCACTTGACACCCATGAACCCAACTGAGATCACTCCCGATGTCAAAATCGTCAGCCGCGTTCCCGGACCGGTAGATCTCAACGATCCTACAAATAACGAATTCAAATAGCAGCTAGCCAAACGACAAAACTGGAAACGTATGATCGAACTTTTTGAATTTGGAAAAGATTATGGCGATTTCACTGCAGTCCAATCGCTGTCGTTGAAAATCGAAGCGGGCGAGATGTTCGGATTTATTGGTCCCAACGGGGCCGGCAAGAGCACAACGATTCGTTATCTGGCGACACTGCTCCGCGCGTCGCGCGGCGATGCCGTCGTGAACGGTTACAGCGTTAACAAAGATCCGATGAATGTGCGGCGTAGTATCGGTTATATGCCGGACGATTTCGGCGTCTATGACGGCATGAAGGTTTGGGAATTTCTCGATTTCTTCGCAGTGGCGTACAAGATAGGTCGTTCGCAGCGCAAACAAGTCATTGTCGATGTGCTGGAATTGCTGGATCTGGCCCATAAACGCGACGATTACGTCAATGGTTTATCGCGCGGAATGAAGCAACGATTGTGTTTAGCCAAGACGCTTGTCCATGACCCGCCTGTGCTGATACTCGACGAGCCGACCAGCGGCCTCGATCCTCGCGCACGCATCGAAGTCAAAGCACTTTTCAAGGAACTCAAACGGATGGGCAAGACGGTGCTCATCAGCAGCCACATTCTTTCCGAACTGGCCGATTGTTGCAGCTCGATCGGTATCATCGAGCGCGGGCAGTTGCTGATGCACGGTCCGATCGAACGCGTTTATCGCCAAATCCGACGCAATCGCATCATCGATATTCGCTTTCTCGACAAGCAAGACGCGGGCATTTCCATTCTCCGCTCCTGCCCAGATTTGCGTGGCATCGACATCGAAGGCGCACGAGTCACCGCCGAATTCGAAGCCAACGACGATCGCATCGCCGAGGTCATGCAACTGCTGGTCAATCAAGGCATTCCCATGCGCAGTTTCAACGACAAAGAACCCAGCTTGGAAGACGTGTTTATGCTAGTCACCAAGGGGCTTGTCACTTGATTCGCGAAGCGTCGCACAACGTTAAAGTCGAACGAGTGGAGTATCGTTTCAATTGCCTGTCATGCGATTTTGGATTGTTAAGTGGAGGGTATGGCTGGCGACGCTCTGGTGACAGCCAAGTTGGCCTCGCGCGACCTAACGCCATCGCCACCTGCCGATCGTCGTACGCTAGCGCGCCGAGCCTATTACGATCTAATTGGACTGCCGATGAGTGCCGAAGACGTCCAGAAAATCACTTCCGACCCACGGGACGCTTCGGTGGTTTACGAGGAGCTAGTCGACCGACTGCTTGCCTCACCACAATTCGGCGTTCGTTGGGCCAGGTATTGGACTCGCGCAGGCATTACTGCTGACCAACGAATTCGCGTTTATCGATTGAGCATTATTTTGGTGATTTGGATTTACTGGACTGTGGCGGCAAAGGCGACTTAATCGGGTTAGGTTTGCTGACGTTAGGTGGTGCTTTGGTGGCAGAGCCAGCGCTCGGCTGTTTGATGGTTGCCTTAGTTTCGGTGGCCGGTTGCTGGCGCGGAGCTGGCGGTTGAGATTCGGCAGGCGACTCGACGGTTGAAGGTGTGGCGTTGGCAGGTTGACTGGTTGGCGCTTGCGGCTTCGTTGTCGCGTCTTGTAGCTTGATCGCTGCGGCCTTGGCGTCGAGTGCCTTTGCCTTTTGTCGATGAATCTCGGCCATATTCTTGTCCACGGCTTTGTCATAGGCGGCTGCCGCGCCGCGATGAAATTCTCCTTCGGTCGGCTTTAGTTCGATCGCTCGTTCATAGGCAGCGATCGCGAGTTTCGCATCGTTCATCGCCAAGTAGACCATGCCTAGCGTGTCGAAAAATTCGGCTCGAGGCGGTTGCGACAAACTGGTAGCCTGCTTGGCAAACTTGAGCGCGTCGTTGAGTCGGCTGGGCGCTGCCTTGACCAAGACATGAGCAAGGTTGTTAAGGCAGTCCGCGGCATCTGGCTGGCGATTGACGAATTGCTCCAAATGAAAGATCGCTGTTTTGTAGTCACTGGCAACTTTAGGGTCGGCAATAGTACGTCCGCTGGCCTCTGCCTTTTGAATTGCCACCAGATGAAGTTCGGCAATCCACAAGTGTGTCGTAGCGGTGGCTCTTCCTTCGGCGAGAAACGAGCGGAGTTCGACCATCAATTTATCGGAAGATTGTGCTCCGCCAAGTGTGGCGAGATGGGCGACTTCTTCAAAGATGATCGGGTTGGTTGGGTCAATATCCAAAGCTTGATTCAGCGCGGCCAAATTAGCGTTGATTCCCCCGTCTACGACGCCCAATGTCATCCGGTAGCGAGCAACATAAACCTGCGAGTGCAATCGACGCAGTTGAAAATCATCTTTGATTCGCCTCCCCTCGATCAAAACCCTCTCACCTTCGTCCAGCTTCTTTTGTCGAACTAAAGATTCTGCCAACAAAATGCGGTTATGGTTGTCGCGAGGATTTTGAGTCACTTTGTTCTGGAAATAAGCAACGGCATTCTGCAAGGCTTCGTCAGCGAGTCGATCCTTGCCACACAATTTCGCCGTTTCGGACATTTGCAGCCAATACTGTGGCATGGATGAGACGGCGCGTTGCCAACATGCGAGAGCCGTTTCGAATTCCTTGAGGACATTAAAAAACTGTCCACCCGCCGCCAAAACATGCGTCGGCACGCGATCACCTTTGAATGCCGCCAGCAAGTGATGGCGAACTAAACTCACTTGCTCAGACGTTTGAATCCCTTGCTGAATGTGGAACTGTGAAAGCCAAGCGTGCGCTGGAGAATAACCGTCGCGATCATCCGGCGCGATGGTACGGAGAATTGATTTCGCTTGCATATACGAGCCACGTTGTGCATGTACCATGGCGACAACGAAGCGGCTGCGGGGATTATTGGCTTGCAACTGCTGAACTCGGCGGAATAGCGCCATGGCGTACGGCGAAATCGATTTTTCCTCAGTATTTGACTCCGTGGGCTGATCATTGACTTCCGAGTTGTCGGTTTGGCCATCGTTGGTCGACTTGGGTTGGTCTTGATCCTTCGATTCGGTCGCCGAATTCTTGCCTGCGGTCGCCGAATTCTTGTCCGCGGTCGCCGGCGTGGAAAGAACACCTTCGCCGCCAGGGGCCCATCGATCGTCCCAAGATTTAATTTCCTTTTCACCCAATTCCAAGTAATATTGGGCCAATTTGTTCTTATCCAAGGTATGACCGCGGACTACCAGCGCGATCACGATCATCAAAATCGCCATTGGAATCGAGCCGATAAAGATCTGTTTCCAACGGCGCGTCATCAGCCAATCATAGACACAGCCAACGGAAGCGATCGCCCAGGCAGTTGGATCGAGCTGCATATACTTTTTATCCCGGTAAACAAACCAACTGAGCCGCCAGCGACAACAACTGGTTAGTTGCGTAGGCCTAGCGGATAATTCTAGTTTGGATGACGCTTTTAAGCGTGTAAAAATATCTCGTAAACTATCTATATGATGAGAACTTCACTCAATTGAGATTATCACCAACGATACCAACAGTCTACTATCGAGCGGTCGAACAACTGATTCCGCCAGGTCCAGACTACCGTTTTTGACGGAAGTGTCGCTTGGAACGGATGTACCGTCACAGCTAACATAGCATACGTGTCACGGTGGCAGAGTGTGCATTTCTATTGGAATTCGATTTCGACCCTTTCGATCGTTGGGTACCGATCGCCATTATCGGCATGCATCACTAAGCGATACTGCGCAGCGCGATCAGAAGCGGCCAATGCGCTCTTTTCCATTGAAATTTTCGACCATTTTGCCGTCGCCAACCGATCTTGCTCAGCGGCCGAGCGAACGAACATCTCGACTCGCGAGCCGGTAGCGAGTCTTGCGGTAACGCGAACTTGGACCTGAGACGCGGGCATATTCCTTCTCGATTGGAAAGCTTGCTCGTACCGACGATGATAAATGTTCCCGACATCTGTAGTCCAGATTAAGTGCGGACCATTGGATCGTCGCCTTTCGCTCCGCGAAAGGTTCCTTTTGCGGAGCAAAAGGCGACTATGTCGCGCTGTAGTACTAATTGCGGTCGGCAGGTTCATCGGTAACGGAGAATTAATGCGCTGCGACGACCATCCATCCGTTGACCCCCAGGCGATTGTGACGAAACGTCGATCGTGGTGCACGCCAATCGCATTGGGGCAAACGACTGCGTCGATAAACTGATCACGATTCAAGTCTCCAAGGGCTACTCGTTGAGATCCCTCGAATCCAAGATCGGTGCTCGTCGGCTGGCGGTCTTTGCCAATGATGCCAACGGTTGCGGGCAGCATTTGATACGTGTCATGAGTGCAGTTGAACAGTAAATCGAGATAGCCATCATCATTGAGATCGAAGCGGTTGATCGTTCTTAATGAACCATCGCGGGCGACTTACAGATTTTGCCCGCCATCCTCCAAAGAATCAGCTCGAAAATCTTCGAAACTATCGTCCACAAATTTCGCTGCTTGGGCCATCAACTCGCCCGAGTCTAGGCACCAGTTCAGCAAACAGTACGATACCAAGCCAGCAAAAGCTATTGATATCGAGCTTCGGAATAGGCACATACGTAAGATAATTCGGCAACCTCGTACTTCTGGAAGCTAATAAACTTGAGATTTTTGGCGGCTGTTTTGATAACGTGGCTGGGTTCGCACCGCATCGTCAAGTGCCGCGCAGATACCGAGTCCATTTAGACTTTTGGAACGCTGGGGAAGCTTTAATTCTTGATTCCGTCACGGAAAAGCGATAATCTAGCAGCATATGTCTGCCGATTCCCTGGCCCAAAACTACCTACCCTAGTTGGAACCACTCTTCGTCGCAGATCGAACTGCCGTCGAAGTTATTCCCAATTCTCGAATTGAGTTGCAATGCGTATACGCTGCATACGAGTTTGGACGCTGATCTGCGTGCTATGGTGTATGGCTTTGTTTTCATTCAGTGCGGTTGGGGGAGCTCCCGAAGAAGGTATCGAATTTTTCGAGAAGTCCATTCGGCCCGTTTTGGTTCAGCATTGCTATGAATGCCATTCAGCCGCAGCCGCTGCTGAGGGGAAACAACAGGCCGGACTCTTGCTCGATACCAAACAAGGCGTGCTGGCTGGCGGCGAAAGCGGAGCTGGCATCGTGCCGGGCGATCCGAGTAAGAGCCTATTAATTAGCGCTCTGAAATACCAATCGCTGGAGATGCCTCCCAACGGACGATTGCCGGTCGAAGTGATCGACAACTTTGAAAAGTGGGTCAAAATGGGAGCACCTGATCCACGCGTTTCTACCGCCGCGCCTACTCCACGCCGCGCGGAATTTCAAATCACGGCTGATGATCGCCAACATTGGGCGTACCAACCACTAAGTACAACACCGCCTCCAAGAACAACTTCCGATTGGGTGCGTGGCGATATTGATCGCTTTGTGCTGGCCGGACAAATTAGCGCTGGTTTCCTTCCGAGCGCTGCTATAGATCGCAACACGTTGTTGCGTCGCACATCGTTCGCCATCACTGGCCTTCCACCGACGCCCGATGAAATAACTGCATTTCTCACCGATGCCAGCCCTGGTGCGTTCGAGCGAGTAGTAGATCGGTTGCTCGATACACCTGAGTTTGGCGTACATTGGGGACGGCACTGGCTGGATGGAGTTCGCTATGCCAATAACATCGACAAATCAGGCGAATATCGGAGATGGGTGGTGCGAGCGTTGAATTCGGATTTGCCATATGATCAGTTCGTAAAACTGCAAATTGCCGGCGACCTGATACCGGCCGACTCAACAGTTCCGATCGATCGAGTGCACTCTAGTGGCGCATCGTTCGATGGCATTACCGCCACGGGGATGATGGCGCTAGCTGCGTGGGAGCAAGTCGGACGCGATCTGGCTGTGGCGGAGATCGTGGATAGCCAAATCGATCTGGTGGGTCGACACCTGTTGGGATTAACTCTAGCGTGCGCCCGCTGCCACGATCACAAATTCGATCCCGTTTCAACTCAAGACTATTACGCGCTGGCTGGGATACTTTTCAGCAGCCACATCGCCACTGGCAAACTGATCGCCGATGATCGTTTGTCAATTGATTCCTTGGTTGAAGCTCCACTGCTCAATCGCGAACAGCACGCCGCCAATCTCCAACTCGACTTTGAGATTTCCAAAGTCGAAGGACAGATCGCGGCTGTGGCAAAGAAGATTCCTCAAGCATCGCGTTTGGCCGAGTTAGCGATGCAAATAGCGGACCTCGATAAGGAGCTTGCTCAGACAACCACTTCTGCAGGCAAAAAGAGCCTGACCGATCAAGCTGCGAAATCGAAAGCCGAGCAGGAAAAATTGCTGGCCGATCAAAAGAAGCAAGCTTGGGATTTGAACCCACCCGAGCTCAGTGAGATCAAAGCATCGCGGTCAAATATTGCCGAGCTGCGTAAACAGAAGATAATTGCGCCGATAGCTGTGGCGATTTCGGAAGGTGGAGTTCCCGGCAGTAATCGAGAAAAGATCGGCGACGCTCCAATTTACGTTCGCGGTGAATATCAGCGTGAAGGTGCAATCGCCCCGCGCCGTTTCCCCACGATCTTGGCTGGCGAAAGCCAAGTGCCGCTCGGTGAGCGTACCACTCAGAGCGGCCGTCGCGAACTGGCTGAGTGGATCGCCTCGGCTGAAAATCCGCTGACCGCGCGCGTCATGGTCAATAGGATTTGGCAGCACATGATTGGCCGACCTCTTGTGCGCTCGCCGGATAATTTCGGGCGATTAGGAGAAAAACCGACTCATCCTGAATTGCTCGACTACTTGGCGAGACAGTTTATTGGATCGGGATGGTCGGTAAAGAGCCTAATTCGCGAGATCGCACTCTCGGCTGCGTTTCAGCAGTCAAGTTATGTCGCACCCGAGGTCGCACGCATTGACCCCGAAAACCGAGCGCTTTCGCACATGAATCGGCGCCGGCTTACCTACGAAGAATTGCGAGATTCATTATTGCTGTTGGGCAGCTATTCCGCCCAATACGCTGAAGCTGGCACGCGAACAGTGAAAAATGCGATTCCACATCGGACGATGTTTGATGCGATCGATCGCAAGAAACCGGACCTCACCGCAACTATTTTCGACGGCCCAGATCCAAGAACGATCGTGCCCGTACGTGCGGAGACGACCACTGCGCAACAAGCTTTGTACTTGATGAACAACCAGTTCACGGTTAATACTGCGAAAAACCTTTCCGCAAGACTAGCGAACGATCCTTTGATGTCCACGGATCGACAACGACTCGATAGACTGTGGATTCTCAGCTTGGGAAGAACTCCGGACGCAACTGAAGTCCAGGCATCGCTTGAGTTCTTGGCAGAATACGATTTCGAAAGATTGGTTCAAGCTGTATTGGGTACGAACGAGTTTGTTTATCTTGACTGATTCCGCAAGACCGGCGCCGAAGTGATTGCGCAACCTGAAACGGAACTCGTCTAGACGCAATACCGTTCAACGAACGTGGGATAAGCTTCCAGCTTGTCAATATCTTGTGCAAGCAATGGTGAAACTCCGCTACAGGTTGACAAGCTGGAAGCTTATCCCACGTTCGTTGAACGGTATTGCGTCTAGAGTTTCGAGTTGACTGGCGAGCTTCCGATTGAAGATAGGATTGAAA
>SYJV01000049.1 GCA_005798335.1 Planctomycetaceae bacterium
CAATTTGATCTAGTCGCATTTGAATCCATTCCCATTGCTCTTCCGAGCATCCAATTTCTGGCTGTTGGTCGTAATCGAGAATCGAGCCATAACGACCATTTTGGTAAGCTTGATTCAGCAGCTTTTGCAACGGCAAAGATATGTCGGCGTCAGTTGCGCGCAGTGGAATTCGAATGTTGGGAAGCGGAACGCTGAAGCTTGCCGGGTAAGCCTCACCATCCAATACTGCCGTCGAGCGCGTGACGCAAATCCGATAAGGTGCTTTCAATCGCGCCGGGTAGTTCATGAAATCTGACGCGATCACCCACTCTCCGCGACGAAGGAGATCGATCTCGACCAGGCTTACACCGCCATCGATCAGTTCGTTCTGTTTGCGTCGATATTGCTCTTTGCCAGCAGGAGTCTTGTTTGCCGGACTGATGAACTCGACCACCGTGACGACACGATGATTGTTCTTGAGATCGACGATCCGAACGTACCGCAACGTCTGTCGCTCGGCCACTCGCCGAAATGTCACTGGCTCTGTACTGGGTTCATCGAGCACCGCGACCGACGTTTCAGTGTGCAAACGACTCGAGTCGCTAACTGCACCGCGAACGACGATATCGGGCGAGATGCGACGCCCGGAAGAATCCGCGTCTTCTTCTTCAACGGCAAGATACTCTTCGACATGCGCGTGCAGCATCGGTGGTAATTGCCGCTGAATTTCATCTCGAGCGTACGTCGTTAGCGAAGTATGCACGTCGCCCCAGTAGGCTTCGAGCCACGGGTTCATTCCTGGAAGTGGGTTTTGAGTGAATTGACGCATGTCGGCTGAAATCAATCTTGTTGATGGAATACTGCTGAGATTTCATTGTAGGTCGAGGCACCTCCGGTTCCAATGGTGCGGAGTAGCAAAAAGGTCGGGAGTCGTTGCGCGATTTGACTCTGGGCAATGGGGAGCCGCGACCGAGAAATAATTCCCCAGGGCATGCGGTTGTATCGTGCTACATTAATGCCCGCAAATTTCTAAAGGACAATCGTATCATGTCGAACGTTTTCGTGTTTGGAGCTACCGGAGATGGCGCGACCGATGACACGTCGCGCCGTAATGAACTCGCTAGAGGTCACCGGCGATCAATTCGTCCGCGAGAACGTTGTGCTTACCAGGTGAAGGGCATAACACTGTCTTGAACATTGACAACTGCCCCGCAGACTATCACAATTAGGCGATGTTAACAGCGCTGCTGTTGAATTATGGTTCACTTATTTTCGATGGAGAGGCAAGATGTTGCAAGTTAGTCGACGCATGCGAGGATTTACGCTGGTCGAGTTGTTGGTGGTGATCGCCATTATTGGCGTTCTCGTTGGGCTGCTGTTGCCCGCGGTGCAGGCGGCCCGAGAAGCTGCCCGGCGAATGCAGTGCTCGAACAACCTCAAGCAGCAGGGTTTGGCGTTGCACAACTACCACGACACCTTTAAATCATTTCCGATTGGGGTCAGCTATTCTTTGAACAGTAGAGTGGCGGCTCGTCACGAGTACTGCGCCGGCAGCACGAACTGGCGGCTCTCGGTTTTACCGTTTCTCGAACAGTCAAACACATTTAACGCCGTTAGTTTCTCTAGTGACCTTTGCTCTCAATGCGCCGCGGCCAGCCAGTACGGTCTCTTCTCTGGACCCAACGCATTCCTGAGAGGCGTGGTTTTTCCGATGTACAGTTGTCCGTCTTCGTCAACGGACCGCACCGAGCCAGGTCAGTGCAATTTTGAAAGGTCTCAGATCCCCGACTACATTGGTGTAATGGGCGCTACTCCGGATCCGGCCGGTCGAACTGGCGTGTGTTCTGCACAAACCGCTTATGGCATCTTATGCGGAAATGGCATGCTCCAGCCAACAGTGGCTAGGCGGATTGGCGAATGCACCGACGGCACGTCGAACACAGTCATAGTCGTCGAGAATTCCGGTCGCGTCAACAACGCCGACTTGCGTGGCAGTTACCATGGGGGCTGGGCTGGGTATTATTCCATCGGTGGTAATCGAAGAGTGACTTCGTATACCGCAGCAGAGTTGCCGTATGGTGGTGCCGTCAAGACGTTGCGTTATCCGCCTAACCAGAGGTCAACGGCCCAGGGAGCAAACCAAGTCTACATGTGGAACACGATTATCAACTCATTCCATACCGGCGGTGTCCAGGGTGCGTTGACAGATGGATCGGTGCAGTTCCTGTCCAGTAACACGGATTTCGTGACCCTTACTCGGCTCTTTGCCTGCGACGATGGCACCGTCGTCAGCGCCGAGTTTTAGTCGTTGACCTAGATGTCCAAACTTGCGCTCCGAGCGCGTTCGCCTGAAATGCGACGGTGCGCCGAACCCATCGGTTAGCCGCTCGGAGTTGGACAGAAATCATCTATCATTACAACAACATTTAAGGAGCCGCAAATGACGGTTTCTCTGAATTCCGGTAAGCGTTCCAGTTGGCCCGTAGCGGCCAGCATAATGATTTGTTTGGCCATGGTGACTCTCTCGGGCTGTGGGAGCGGAGATCCGGTCGGCACGGTCCACGGGACAGTGACCTTCAAGGGCCAGCCGCTGACGGAGGGAATCCTCTATGTTTACAACAAAGAAACGGCCGAGGCAGGCGAGGGGAAGATCACCGACGGGAAATTCAAACTGTTGAGTGAGCTAAGAACCGGCACGTATGTCGCTTACGTCACAGCGATCCCACCACCGCCGCCGAACCCAGATAATCCGCCCGCAAATATGTGGGGAAAATTCCCGAAAGATCTGCCGGCTAAATATCAGCGAGAAGACAAGTCGGATTTGAGAATCGATGTCAAGGAAGGAGTTAACGATGTAAAGCTGACGATTTCTTCTAAATGATTGGCCAGAATAAAAGGCACTGTTGAATTGGATTCGGTGCAACGCACGCACGCTTGCCTAATTAACCAGGATCTTTTACACCAGTTCACGGATGGGCTCGCCATCCGGCAATATGGGAATCGGGCGACCTTGCCGATCGGGCAAGGTTCCATGGTGATCGATGCCGAGCGTATGATAGATCGTTGCAAGCAAGTCGCCGGGCTTGAGCGGACGATCTTTGGGTTCGCCGCCATCCGCTGTGGTTGAGCCAACGATTTGACCTGGCCTGATGCCTCCACCGCACAATAGTGCGGACATGGCGCTGGGCCAATGTCCTCGTCCGGCATTTCGATCAATGCGAGGTGCTCGCCCAAACTCTCCGAATGCGGCGACGAGTACTCGGTCTGTCAGACTTCGCTCATGCAAATCCTCGATCAAGGTCGCGAGCGCTTGATCATATCGAGGCAGACGCGCGCGAAGGTTCTTTTCAAGAGTGTAGTGATCGTCCCACCAATCGACATCCTTCTCGTACAAATTGATCGTGACAAAAGTAACGCCCGCCTCCACCAACCGGCGCGCTAGTAGCGCTGACTGTCCATACGCGTGATTGCCATACCTGTCGCGCAAGTTTTGAGGCTCGGCAGACAAGTCGAATGCTTGCCGGGCTTGACTGCCGGTCGTCAGCGTTACCGCTTGACGTTGGATATCGTCGAAGTCTTCCCAAACCGCTTCCCTTTGTTTGCGATGAGCGAGCCGGTCCAATGATCGCAGTAGATTTTGCCGATCTTCTAATCTTGGCAGCGTAACACCTCGCGGCGGTGCAAATTCCGGTGCGCGATAGTTTCCCAAGCTTGGATCGCCGCCCGCATTGAGCGCTAGATATCGATTGCCAAGATACGCGGCGCCTTCGTAAAACCCCATGTGCGTTCGATAGTCTTCGGGCACGCAAACATACGTAGGCAATCCACGTTGGTCGGATCCTCGCATCTTTGCAACCACAGAGCCTTGCGACGGATGAGTCTGGCCAACTTGACGAGCGTTCAACAGTGGATAGCCAGTTTGCAACCAGTGTGTGGCGTCATCGTGAACGCTCAAATTGTGCGAAATTGAGCGCACGACGGACACCTGCTTGGCAATCCGCGCATGATGCGGCAGCAAGTCACACACCTGCCAACCCTGAAGCGTGGTATTGATGGGACTGAACGGACCACGAACCTCTTCGACCGCGTCTGGTTTGAGGTCGTAAGTATCGATATGGGATGGACCGCCTGCAAGGTAGAATAGAATAACTGCCTTGTCGTTCGACTTAGCAGCACCGCTGGCCCGTGAGCGCAACAGTCCAGCCAGCGAAATTCCGCCGACGCAAAGCCCGCCGATTTGCAAAAAGCCTCGACGATTGATGGGACGTACGAAAATACCGTCATGCATTTTGAGTTTCCCGTTCATTGTCTGTCGATTTGCTAAAGTCCAATCGACACCCAAAATGGTCAGGACTCTGCGCGACCATTTTCCGGCGCCGACTCCGGAGCCTGCATTAGGTATGATACTATTTACGTTGGTAGAGTCGACTACAATTGTAATTATGACAAAACCAGCCGACAATACCGATCCGCCTGAATAGTCGGACAGCGCCACATTCAGTCGTAACAGGAAGATTAAGCGTTGCAGTGAAGTCGTTTAACCCGCAGCCGAAGGCGAGGACGGTGCGCGCGGTGCCCATGCCATCGGCTGCGGGCTGGTTACGCTCCGTCCTCGCCTTCGGCTGCGGGTTAAACGAGAAATTCCACCCGGATTACGGCCGAACCTGGCGCGCAAAGTGGCGCTGTCTAAATAGTCTGTCCCATCTTCAATCGGCTTCCGCAGATTGACGAGGCAATACCGTTCAACGAACGTGGGATAAGCTTCCAGCTTGTCAACCTGTAGCGGAGTTTCGCACAAGATATTGACA
>SYJV01000502.1 GCA_005798335.1 Planctomycetaceae bacterium
AATTACGCGCATTTAAACCCAATACCGTTCAACGAACGTGGGATAAGCTTCCAGCTTGTCAATATCTTGTGCAAGCAATGGTGAAACTCCGCTACAGGTTGACAAGCTGGAAGCTTATCCCACGTTCGTTGAACGGTATTGCATTTAAACCTAGTCGAAACAACAAGTTTTTTCGCAGTAAGGTTCAAGGCAATCTTGGCCGCATTCGTGGAAAATTCGATCCATTAGTTGCGTTCCGTTTCCGACGCGTTCTCAGTATATCAGCGCCTTGCGGGAGAACCGCTATTCATGTTGCAACACGCGTTGAAAAGTAACTTGTTCCCTATTGCATGCTAAATAAATTTCGATTCGTTCGCTAACACGACGATACATTCGCTGGCTGCATGGAGCGTAGTCAATGTCAATTTCCTGCATGGATGCGAAAAATGAAAACACATCGAAATCTAATTCAAACCGCGTTGTTTACCCTGTTGGTGAGTGTGCCCTCAGTTTCTGCGAACGCCAAGAACCCTTTCACAGCGTACTTGCCGTCTTACCATGAACGTCCAACCATGAATGTTACCTGCGACCCGCGTCCCAACATTCTGCCGGACGAACTCTATAATCACCACACGCCGTATCGAAGAATTTATAACCGTCCGCAAGATTTAGTCGGCTATATCGCGCACGTTGTCGAACCAACCAGCCAAGAAGCCATGAGTTGGTGGGAAAATAAGTGTGCGGGACGCTACGATACCAAGCACGCAGCACCCATGTGCAAACGATACTATTATCCCAAGCCGTGGGAGGCTCTCAATGTTGAACCCCGCGCCGACTATCCCAAGCTGACTCCTGCGGGTAGCGAACCGCTGGCTGAGGTGCATGGTGAGCAAAAGAATATTGCTCCAACAACAGTCGAAGCTGCACCGGATGTTCGGATTCCAGCGCCCCTAGAGCCCCAACCATCGAGTCAGCGCTAGCACTCTTGCGACCTAGCAACCGTCTGAGATATGCGCTAACGAGAAATCGTTTGGCGAGCGGCAGAAGGAAATTTACCAATAAAAGCCCGAAGCGCAAGCGAGTGCGTCAATCCAGGCTCTCACTCGCTTGCGCTTCGGGCTTGTACTGGTATATTCCCATCTGCCGCTCGTTTTTCTCGTGGTTCGCGTATAGCTCATCCGATTGCTGCCGAGGCCGACTCGCGCGAGAACTTCAGTGGTCTCTGGCATGTATATTCGCCAGACTAGGTGCCGAAGTTCGTTTTGCAACAGCTTGACGAAATACTGGTTGGAATCAGCCAGTACATCATAATGTGCTAGCAACACTCTAATTTAACAATTCTCAATGCGAGCATTGGCTGCCGGCGACAATTCGAGGTTTGGCTAATCAGCTACCTTGCGGGCTACCGATACCAGAAAAGTTGATCTAATCCTCAAAGCTCGGTGAATCATCAAAGTCGAATACGAAAGGTTCATCGGTTGGATTCGCGTCTGTCAACTTTGAATACCAATCGCTCGCGATCCAGTTGGGTGGCTGTGGTAGGTTTCGCCCCTAGCGGTAAACGGGCAGTCAGTTGTGAGTGCTGCGTATTGACGCTTGCATTCGTGGTAGCGATCGGTGTTTTAGATGCTGATCCGCGTCAACTTTGTATGGCGAGCCCACAATCCGACTCCGCAGCGACGAATCAACAGAGCGAGGTCGTACCAAACGCATCGATCATAGTGGGTTTGCCAACCTCTTACGCTGTCAGTCCAGACCGCATGATTGTGGAGCCCAGAATTGAATTGGGCGCGACATTTCCAAGTAGCAGCGACGAAATAAATCTTCGCTGGATGCAAACCGCGCGACCGAGCGCTGTGTTACAAGAAGTCTTGCCGCTGAACTTGGTTCAGGAAGCACTGCCGCCTCCGCTTCCTTTAGAGCTGCCAATTCCTCGCCCTCCACCATCTGTCATGGAAGTGCCCAGCGCGCTTGAAGCTGCACCGGTTTTTCAAAATCTTGTTGGTGCCGTTCCTCAGCGTGGCCGACATCGTCCCATGCGTGACCCGTGCACGGAGAAGGGGCTCGGTTACGAACGCTTGGCGTTTTCGATTTTCGATATCGAACCGGCACAGCCTTCGAATAACTTTCGCGTGCGATCGGTTTTTGGTTCTCGTTTACAGCTACCCGATCGGGCTGAGTACTTTTGGAACAGAACCGTGGGTCAAGCCGGGCCGGCCAGGGGCGAGTCGATCATAGACTATCGGGATTTGAGACTGCGATTGGAGCTTGGTTCTAAAAAATTCGCAACCATTTTTGAAGTTCCCTTCCGAGAAGTCGATCCGAGAGTCAACAACAACCATGCTGGGCTGGGTGATCTGCAGTTAATCACCAAGACGGTTTTCATCGAAAGCGATAAGTGGCTGATGACTCAGTACTTCGGTACGCATTTTGCCACGGGAGCCTCGCGCATGGGGCTCGGGACTGGGCACGTCGCCCTGGAGCCAGGGTTTCTCTTCCGGAATAAGTGGAACGATCTCTCGTGGTTACACGGAGAGTTGAAGTTCTGGTTTCCCCTGGGAGCGCATCCCAACCACCACGGACAAGTGCTCAAGTTCGCAAGCGGCGTGAATCGAATTTGGCGAGACTCGGATACTAGCGCTGTGTTGCCATCCTTGGAGTTAACCACTTATTCAATATTGAATGGATTGGCGCGAAACGAGGCCGGAGTAGTTCGCGAAATCGATAGCGACATTATGCTGTACTTGACACCGGGAATACGTTACGTTGTCGATCCTAAACTGAGAAGCGGTTTTTTTGAGATTGGGAGCTCGATGTCGATTGCACTTACAGATACCCGGTTTACGGACACAACTTTAGTGATCGATGCCCGCTGGAGTTGGTAACGGCGAATACTGTGATGCAACGATTTTAGCGACGACAGGTTTGATTGCTGAACGAAAGACTGCGTTCGATGAACGAGGACATGGAAAAATTCTTTCTGGTCGTCAGTGACGATCAGCCATCGGGCTCCGATCTGGAATACGATCCGGACTTTGCGAGCATGGAAAAGGCGTCGCATGGGACTCCCGATCATGAAATTGGTTCAACGCATATCGAAGCCCAACCTCCGGATTGGGAGTTGGTACTTCGGCTGGCCTGCGGGCTGCTAACGCGAACTCATGATTTGCGTGTGGCCTCTAGCCTTGCACAGGCAAAGCTCATTTTGGAAGGATTGGATGGGTTCAGCCAAGGATTAGAAGTCGTTTCTCGCTTGGCGGAACAATTCTGGGAAACGGTCTATCCCCAGTTGGACGCCGATGACGAAAACGATCCGACGATGCGCATCAATTCGCTGCTGAGTTTGAACAATGCCGGGGGCGTAATTCGAGAACTGCGAAACGCACCAATTTTGATAAATCGATCCGTCGGCAGGTTCTCACTTAACGACGTAGCGATAGCTCGGGGAGAAATCCCCGTCCCCGACGGTATGGACGACCCTCCCACGCAAAAGAAATTGGAAGCTGCAGTTCAGAGTTGTGACGTGAGAGAACTGGGAAGATTGTACGAAGCAGTTGGGAATTGCCTTGCGCAGACTGAGAAAATTGAGAAGTGTTTCTCGGATCGACTGGGATTTGGCCAAGCTCCTAGTTTCGAACAATTAAATAAGGAACTCAAGAGTATCTCCAAGCTGCACAAGACATGGTTGGAGCAAATTCGGCCACGGCAGTCCAACGAGCTGAGTCTGACAACTCCGACGACGGTTCAATCGTCTGGCGAGATCGGTTCGCCCCAAACAATGCTGTCCGCAGTCCCTAGCACAGGTCCGTTTACAATTCACTGCCGCGAAGATGCCATCGAAGGTTTGGACAAAATAATACGTTGGTTTGAGCGCTACGAACCGAGCAGTCCGCTACCGATGCTTCTCAGACGAGCCAAACGTCTTTCAAGCTTAAGTTTTATGGAGATTCTTCGCGATATTTCCCCGGACGGATTGAATCAGGCGGTGGTAATTGGAGGTAGTGATGTGCTTGAGGAGGAATCGAAACCTGATTCGTCCAAGTCCACGAGAGACACGTCGACGTCAAGCTCAAAACCTGCCCCCCCACCCGACGATAAATATTGACCGCGTAGTATGTTCCGCTTACCTTCTCACGTGAGAAGTCATATGCGGTGTTGTCCGCCTCGAATATCAAAGTCAAAAAGGTTTGAAAATGGCGAAGCAGAGTGCCCAGAAATTCATTGCGCGCAATCGTGCGCCGCGAGTTCAAATTGAATACGACGTTGAAGTTTATGGCGCGCAGAAAACAATCCAGCTTCCGTTCGTGATGGGAGTACTGAGCGACCTTTCCGGGAATTCCGCCGAGAAGCAACCGGCTGTGGGTGATCGCAAGTTCTTAGAAATCGACGTTGACAATTTCGACGAACGATTAAAATCGATGAAACCCCGAGTTGCCTTTGCGGTCCCCAATGCGCTCACTGGCGACGGGAATCTATTGTGCGATGTTACGTTTGAGAGCATGGACGATTTTTCGCCCGCGAGCGTCGCCAAAAAAATCGAGCCATTGCGCAAGTTGCTGGAGACTCGCACTCAATTGGCGAATTTATTGACCTACATGGACGGCAAGTCGGGTGCGGAAGAATTAATTGGCAATCTGCTGAAGGATCCCAATGCTTTGCGGGCATTGATTGCAGCGCCCAATCCAGAAGCGGCCAGCAAGAAAGCGCCCACCCCGGTGTCCGCTCCAGCCGCCCAAGTTCAGCCGAGCGCTCCGGCACCAGTTCCCGTGACACCTCCGGCACCAGCCCCCGTAGCTCCGCCACCCAGCGCAGCGCCCTCCGCGTCGGCAAGTTCTGCATCCGACGAAGACGACTTGGATGCGCTATTGAATGATCTTTAAGCAATTCGGTGATTGCTAGGTAACCTCGCGTTGCAGCATCGAGCATTACGAATTTTTTCATGCAGAACTAAAGGTAACTTTTCAAATGGAACGACAAAGTCAAACTTCATTGGGTTCGACTCAGTATGCCGAGAATGATTTTTCTGCGTTGCTAAAGAAGGAGTTTCGGCCACAGTCGGACGATGCCAAGACCGCCATCGAATCGGCAGTGCGAACGCTCGCCGAACAGGCACTTGCAGACGCGAACGTGCTGTCTCATGACACACTGGCATCGATTACATCGATTATTGCGTCCATCGACAAGAAGTTGAGTGATCAGATAAATCTGGTGATTCACCATCCGGATTTCCAACAATTGGAAGGTGCCTGGCGCGGTTTGCATTATCTCGTCAACAACACCGAAACTGACGAAATGCTGAAGATACGCGTTTTCAATATTTCCAAAAATGAACTTGGAAAGACGTTGAAGAAGTTCAAAGGCACAGCTTGGGACCAAAGTCCCATATTTAAGAAGATCTACGAAGAGGAATATGGGCAGTTTGGCGGCGAGCCCTACGGCGCGCTGGTCGCAGACTACCATTTCGATCACAGCCCGCCGGACGTTGCTCTGTTAACGGAAATGGCACAAGTATGCTCTGCCTCGCATACGCCGATGGTAACTGGTGCGGCTCCGTCGCTGTTTCAATTGCAGAGTTGGCAAGAGCTGAACGATCGACGTGACCTCACTAAGATTTTCGGAACTCCCGAATATGCGGCCTGGCGATCGCTGCGCGAATCGGAAGATTCTCGCTACTTGGGGTTGTGCCTTCCCCGGTATCTCGCGCGACTTCCGTACGGATCAAAAACGGATCCGGTTGAGGAATTTGATTTTGAAGAAGTGACTGACGGCGGTGACCATTCTAAATACTGTTGGGCGAATGCGGCCTACACCATGGCTACTAACATTACTCGATCATTCAAACAATATGGATGGTGCACCTCGATTCGCGGTGTCGAGTCGGGTGGTGCGGTTGAAGGGTTGCCGACACACACATTTCCAACGGAGGACGG
>SYJV01000503.1 GCA_005798335.1 Planctomycetaceae bacterium
AAGCGAGTGAATAACTTACGACGATTATGACAATTCACTCGCTTGCGCTTCGGGCTTGTATTTGCAAAAAGGGTGGCGATGGCCAATTAATGCGGCCCCCCAGCGTACATCCGCGATGGTTAGAGCGAGCCTGAACCGCCGATTGCACGGAATGCACTGATGCAAGACAGTGCGTTTCGAGGCAAAGCTGGAAACGAGCGATCCCTTCGCGAGTCAGCAATATTGACGGTACCGGCCTCAATATTCGAGGATGCTGAACACGCGATGCGGTCGCAATCGCGCGGCTCCTTCGAGCGCTGTCAAGTGAATGCAAAAGGCACAGCCAACGATCTCTACCGAAAAATTTTCGAGCAGTTTGCAACAAGCCTGAACCGTGCCGCCGGTCGCCAACAGGTCGTCGACAACCAACACGCGTTGACCAGATTGCATCGCGTCAACATGCATCTCGAGAGTATCGCTGCCGTATTCCAAATCGTACGAATGCGAGTGCTTTGCAAAAGGCAACTTGCCCGGTTTGCGGACCGGCACGAACGAAGCTTGTAAGGCCAGCGCAAGCGGTGCCGCGAAGATAAAGCCTCGCGACTCGGCCGCTACGATGCTATCGACTCGCTCGTGCCGATAATGTTCCGCAAATCGATCGATGGTCTCCTGAAACGCAGCCGCGCTGGCCAGCAGCGGAGTAATGTCTCGAAACAAAATTCCCGGCTTCGGAAAATCGGGGATATCGCGAACGTATTTCTTCAAATCCAAGCTGGTCACCTCAGTCGCTCGACGGAAAGATTCTCGTGAGCGGTAAAGCGTACCAGCTAGAACAGGTGCCGGACAATAGTCTCGTCGAAGATCTGCCACAAGTTATTTAACACCCACCGCACTCGTGGAGCAGTTCCCAGAGTATCGCCCGTTCCTGGCAAACAAGTGCTCAATATCAGAAAGGCAAGAATCAGCCCAACTGGCAACGTGGGGTCGCCATTCAGATTAGTTCTAGGAACGAAAATCGACCACCAATTGGACGGGACTTTGTACTTCGTGCAATCTGCAAGTCGCACGAAGTTGATTCTCACAACTCCTGGCTCGTCCTGATAAATACCGCGAGCTTCGACCAGCGCTGTTTCACCATTAAAATCCAATAAAATTGGTTTATCGGGAATGCGGTCGGCGACAGCTTGCGTCACGGCGATCGTATAGCCATCGCGCGAAGTGTCACGGACGCTCACCTTGAGGTTTCGTAGCCCTGTCCTCAATCGAGCATTGGATAGCTCGTCGGCGACCGAACAGCGATATGCCTGTCTACGATTTTCTCCGGTAAGCATCGAATCGACTCCGTACTTTGCATCCAACAGGCATCCGAAGAACCCTGCAATGCCTGCAATGTCTACCTACTGATCCATTGAAAAGCCTACTCCATCGCACGAGACAATGTCCTAATGGAAGGCCAACGACTCCCTCTTAATTTCCAGCAAGTTGGAGAATTGCGATGATTGTGCGGAGTTTGCCGGTCCAACCCGCGTCGAATTGACCGATCGATGTCGGTTCGGGCAACTTATGGTTAGTTTTTCGAACAGCGAGACATTGCCGGTTGGTCCCGCGGAAGTGAATGTTTAGATGATACTGAGTCGATCGATCGAAGGGGTAATTCCGCTCGGCGGAGTTTGTCAAAGCTGGCGCGTAAACCATTACCATTGCTTGCAAAGTCCTCATGCTTTATCAAATCTTCAAATCTGTTGGCAAGCGTTTGTGCCAGTTTGGTTTACGATTGCTGCTGGGAATCTGCTTTGCTTGCGGAGCGACCGGTTTACCGCAGGCCGCGCGAGCTCAATCGCCCAGTGATGCAGGCGCAACCAACCCCGGAGCAAATCGATATCAACAGGCCAGCACCGCTGCTTGGACGATGATTCCTGGTGTACCAACTACTCCGCCGCAGACGAATGCCAGTGTGACGCACCCTGTGAAAGTGTTACTTGGTAGGCCAATCTTAACGGACGGATTCAAGGATAACGCTTTTCCAGGCCGCTTGATATCGAATGCCAACCTGAATTCGGGCGACAATTTGACCGGACCAAGCACAGGTAAGGACGATCCGCTCGCGGAACTTGAATCGATGGGACCAGCCGCAAAGGCGCCATCCCGAGCTGCGTCGCCGAATAACTCGCCAGGCGCCATTCCAGGCGCTGGGCACGGCAGCGACACGCCCGTTCCAGCAGGCACGAAGCCTGGTGAAGATCCACACGCGGAAGTTTTCGCGGACACTTTGTACCCATCGGCGACCAAGTGCGCCAAATGCCATCAAAAGATCTACGACGAATGGCGCGTTAGCGCACACGCTTATTCAGCCATTTCTCCCATGTTCCACAAGTTTGAACAAGCGATCTCGCAACTCTCATCCGGCACCGTGGGTACTTTCTGCATGCGCTGCCATGCGCCAGTAGCGATGCAGATGTGTCACCCGCGCGAAGCCTCGATAGTCGACACTGTGAACGTGATGCGCGAAGGAATTACGTGCGTCGCGTGCCACCGCGTGCGCGAGCAATATGGCCGAGTGAACGGCGAACGCCGCATCGAGCCAGGCGATTTGTTTCAACCCGTCTATGGCAATATCGGCGGCGACGGCGTAGCGCGAGTTGTAGCAGACGCGGCGAACTTCAAAGTCAAGTTAGATCCCAACGACAAACGCCCCGGTTTCGAAATGCATCAAGCCGGAATCAAGTTTGAGCAAATCTCCGAAAGCGGCTTCTGCGCCGGTTGCCACCAAGTGGCTGTACACCCCGGAATCGCGCTGGAAGTCGTGTACGCTCAGTATCGCGCTAGCCCCTCGTTCAAGAAAGGTATCACGTGCCAAAACTGTCACATGGGTGCCATACCTGGGAAAGCCTGCGGCTATGAATATGGTCCAGCGGCTGAAATGAGCGGCAAGACGATCGATAATAACCGCAAACATTCCAATCACATGTTCTACGGGCCAGGAATGCCCATCGCGCATCCTGGCATTTTCCCCCACAACGAGAAATCGCTTCGCTGGAACCTAGAGCAGTGGCTGGAGTTCGATTGGCGCAGCGGCTGGGGAACTCCCGAGTTTGAGAAGCAAGTCGCCATGGGCCAAGTTCACATGACCTTTCCGCCCGCCTGGACATCGACTGACGAGCGACGCGACGCGCGCAAAGTTGTCGACGACAACCTCAAATTGATTGAACGAAAACGTTTGACGGCGACCGCCGTAATGAGCAATGCGTTGCACGTGGACGGTCCCCATTTTCATGCCTCCCCCAAAGCTTGTCGGGACTTGCAGTTTCATTATGCTGTCCACAATATCAGCGAAGGACATAACCTGCCCAGCGGTTCGCTGGGCGCACAACCTCAACTGTGGCTCAATGTAGTCTTGACCGGTCCCGACGGACGGTGGGTTTGGGAATCGGGATACCTCGATGGCAACGGGGATCTGGCAGATCTCCATTCGCTGCAGGTTGCCAAAGGCTTCATTCGTCCTGACCGCCAGCTCTTCAACTTGCAAACTAAATTCCTCATCACCGGAGTCAAAGGGACCGATCGCGAAATGTATTTGCCGGTCAATGTCGATTTCGACCAGCTTCCATTCTTGCGACCCGGTGGCGTGCCCGTATCGGTGCTAAATCATCCACCGTTTATCCGCATGGAAGCGCATTCCTTGCCGCCTTTGGGTACCAGAATGGCCAAGTACCACGTGCCGGGAGAATTGCTGAAGACGCCGGGAACCTATCGACTCAGTGTGCGCATGCGCAGTCGCATGGAACCCATTTACTTTATGCGATTCTGCAATGCTACACCCGAGATGGAGCGGCGCATGCTCGAACAAACTTTGGATTTGATTCCGCATAGCGTCGAGTTTGACGTTCACTAAGGATTTGCCAGTTAGAGTTGTCGGAAGACCAACGTGAGTGTTATCCACTGAATTGAGAATAGCGAATTGCTGAACATGTTTCGCCAACTACTAACGCGACTGCTCCTACCGGCAATCTTGCTGTTGCAGGGCAGCCATGGCTCCTTGACCTTCGGCCAGGGAGTCATTTTGTCGCGCCCACAGCCGCTTGCGAGTGAACAGCCGCATGCTTCAGCGGAGCAACACCAGCGTTCGGTTATTCAGGATAGCGTCCAGTCGCTGGTACGCGGAACTGGGTTGAGTATTGGGCCTGCCACGCCGGTCGCAGCGCCTTTGGTAATCGAAATTCCCAGTCGCCTATCGCAGGTAACATTGCTTCCACCAATTGCAACTCAGCCAGTCTTCAGCTTGGCCAGCGACAACAAAACAGGCAGCGAAATTGCCGACCTGGCGATTCCTGGTGTCATCTCAACGGCACCCAAGCCAACATCCACACCCGAGCATCCGACAATACCAAATCCCGCGTCGGGCAATCCTCAGCGCAGCTTTAGCCCATCCGACTCCGATTTGGCGATCCCGGTGAGTATCCTTGACAACTCAAAAACTGCTATACCCTCCACGACTCAGAATTTATTGGCACCGACTGCGACCAGCATGATGCCCGGAGCGGCCACCTCACCAGCCAGCGGACAGCCCGGCAGCAACAGTGCAACGGCACCCTCAAACATCTATCCGTTTCTGCCGCGAGCCCAACCGTGTGTCGATCCATCGAGCCGTTTGGTAGAGCCATCCACGACGGATTTTCTTCCATCTCCGATGTCGGTCTGTCCGTACGATCCAGTTCAAGAGGCAATGGTATATCGCGGCAAATTTGCGGTTGCAACTCAACGTCCGTGGCTTGAATTTTGGCGCCCATTGTATACCGGTGGAATCTACCCACCTGCGCCAGAAATATTCGGCAGAACGAACCTGCTGATGCCTCACTTTTTAGTCTACGGCGATATGCGCACCGGCGTTGGTATCAATCGCAATCAGACCGGCGACGCGCGCAGTGTGGCAAAGCGGCTGAATCTCGAAATGGATTTGAAACTGACGGCCACAGAACGCGTACATGCGTTTGTAGGGCCACTTGATAACAACGGCCAGTTCTCGCGATTGGATTTTTCAGATGACGTACGCTTCGAATCCGAAATGGACTTCAAACCCGATACGCTCTTTTTCGAAGGAGACATGGGTGCCATTGCCGGTGGCATGACGGGAGTGGACGCTTGGTTCGATTTGCCGTTTACGCTGGGCCTGATACCGCTGCTGTATCAAAACGGAATTTGGATGGAAGACGCAATCGTCGGAGCGGCTTGGGCGATCCCCGCGCGAAACAGTGCGATTCTCGATTGGTCGAACTTCGACGCAACATTTTTCGTCGGCTTAGATCAAGTTACTTCGAATGCATTTGCAGGTAACAATAGTGCCTCGCAGATCTACGGAACCGCCTGGTTCATCGAAGCATACGGCGGATACATCGAAGCCGATTATGCATTCCTGAACGACGATGATCGACGCGGTCGCAGTTATCACAACGCGTCCTTGGCTTTCACGCGGCGCTACTTTGCGAGAATTTCCAATTCCTTGCGAGTCATTTCGAATTTCGGCCAAGATGGACCCACCGATCAGCGCACCGCAGATGGCGTGTTGTTGTTGTTGGAGAATTCACTGGTCACTGCCGTGCCCAACACGTTTGTGCCCTACGCGAACTTCTTTTACGGCTCCGGCAGGCCACAGAGCGCCGCGCGCGCAGCGGGATCAGGTGGCGTTTTGCGCAACACTGGCATCAATTTTGAATCCGACGGTCTGACCGGATACCCCACGCTGGACGCCAACGGGTTTAACACCTACGGCGTCGCACTTGGCCTGAACATCATGGGAGCAAGTTTCGGTCATCAATTGGTGGCCGAAGTCGCTGCGCTGGGTGCTTATGGCAACGGCAGCGAACGCACCGCTCCTGGCGATCAATATGCCACAGGCTTGCGCTATCAAAAGCCACTCAACCACGCGTGGCTAATTCGGCTCGACGGCATGTACGGATTCCTCCAAGACTCAGACGATATATCCGGCGCACGAGCAGAATTGCGATGGAAGTTCTAAGGCGAGCGGCAGAAGGAAATTTACCAATACAAGCCCGAAGCGCAAGCGAGTGCGTCAATCCAGTCGTATGTCAATCCAGTCGTATGTCAATCCAGGCTCTCACTCGCTTGCGCTTCGGGCTTGTACTGGTATATTCCCATCTGCCGCTCGCCTAAGCCAACTCTACGTAGCATAGCGAAATTTCACGACGATTTTGCGGACAGGCAAGGGCAATTCAACGGCGATTTGGGGACGATGGCCGTCGTTAGGAAAGAACACTGCAAAATCGCTTGCGTTGAGAATCAACCGAGTGGCCGACCCGGGTGGAACGAAAAAGCCGACATCGCGCTGTGCATTGTATTCTTCCGACACGTTCAACCGCCCAATGTCGCACACATCGATTGCCTCGCGCCCACTAACGATCAACTGGATGTCACCGTAGATTTGGTGTGACTCAAATCGCGTTTTATCCAGCGGCCGGGTCTCATACTCGTCAACCATGGCAAAC
Organism: Planctomycetaceae bacterium; assembly: GCA_005798335.1. Taxonomy (GTDB): domain Bacteria; phylum Planctomycetota; class Planctomycetia; order Pirellulales; family Pirellulaceae; genus Aureliella. The sequence continues at coordinate 6,480 of SYJV01000503.1, forward strand.
AACGAGTCACCCTCGATCTCGTGCTTACCTTTAGGCAGCGACCCGATCGCGGCAGATTGCAACCATCGCAATCCTCTTGCCAACATCAGGTGAGTTGCAAAATACAACTCGGATTGAGCCAGCGTGTCGCAAATCATGGTGTGGTCGCCGCCGGAGGAGCTTCCTGAGGCTCGACGACGTCCTTGTAGCCATGTGCGTCCATCAACACGAATCCCAAGAACAATGCGACGAAAATGAACGAGCCCATAAAAACGATCACGTTTAACGGTTTGTCGTGGATCATGTGCATGAAGAACAAAATAACTAACGAAGCCTTTACCGTTGCAATGAATAGAGACAACCAGACTTCCAGGTTACCCAAGTCGAACTTTGATTGAAAAACAGTCAGAGCCGTCAGGACGATCAATGCCGCAAACACTGCCAAAAGTTGCCAAACGGGCATAGGATGCGAAAACCCATGATGACCTTGGCTGTCGTGTTCCGAACCGGCGGCATGCGAAGTGGTCGACACAATGTTATTCCAAAAAACAAGGAATCAAATACAAAACTTGACAATCGTTCTAGCTATGCGGATCGTCACTCGGCAGCCAACCGGGAGGCTAACACCGATCGGCTGACAACAATACGCTGGGCTCAATTACGTAATCAAATACAGCAAAGGAAACAGGTAAATCCAAATCAAGTCGACCAAGTGCCAGTACAATCCAACGTAGTCGACTGGTCCAAAATACTCTTCATTGAAATGATTCTTGGTAGCGCGAACCAACAGCCACGCCAATACCACCATGCCACCAATAATATGCAGCGCATGCACACCGGTCATGCAATAGTAAATGCTAAAGAACAATCCCGCGCCCCCTGGTTTGTCCACGGAAGCATCCGCTGCATTCGCAGTGCCATGACCGCCAGCAGATCCACCAACGGTCGCATGTTCATCATGAGCCTCGTGGGAATCATGAGCCACTGTAGCGTGCGCGACCGCAGCCATCGGGCCGTGCGCTTCTTTGTCTCCTCCGGACTCAAAGAACATGCCAAAAAGTACGCCCAAGAAATAACACGCTGCGGTGATCGCAAACGGGCCAGCAATATCCGCAATCGCTTTCTTGTTATTTGACCAAGCCCAAACCCACCAACCAACAAACCCCGCCAAACAAAGTGCCGGAATGATACTAAAAATCACCAACCACTTGGAAATTCCCTCGTGATGTTCAGTAACCGTACTTTGAATCGTATACATACTTGCTGGCAGCAACCCGAGGTCCCATTTGTGACTGTACTCGATCGCTTTGACTCCCAAAAAGATCGATGCACAACCAAGTGTCAAAGTCAAACAAATCGCCAATCCCTTGGCTTGTCTTAACTGTGCGCAGCGAACACCCCAAGCCATCGTCAGACTACTGAACAACAATACGCCAGTATTAAAAGCACCTAACGTAGGATTCAAAAATCGACTTGAGAATTCCCACACCTCTGGATGCAGACTGCGGTACATCGCATACGCGCAGAACATTCCGCTAAAGAACAATACTTCAGTAACCAGGAACAACCAGATACCTAATTTTCCGGCATCGTATTGCTGTTCCGGGTCATCAAAGTGATGTGCCTGAAACGGATTATGGTGGTGCTCACCGTGCTCCGCATGATGCGGTGCATCCAACACTTCAGTGGCAGACATCGGATATTAACTCTTGGCAATTACAGGGTGTGACTGGGAAGGAGTTGGCCGAACATTGGGTTGATGATATTCCCAACCATGTTCTTCATCGTGATAAGCCAGCGGCGTATAGTCGTAAGGTTCGTTCACTGTCGGAGCACTCGCAAAGTTGTAATGGGGAGGAGGCGATGAACAGTGCCATTCCAGCGTCGCACCACCCCATGGATTCCGAGGAGCCTTGCGACCGCGCATCAGCGAATGGATCAAGACACCCAATGCGATAAACAGCCCAAATCCCAGGATGAATGCACCCGTCGACGACATGATGTGCAAGTCTTGGAATTCAGGGAGGTATCGCGCGTATCGACGCGGCATGCCGCGGGTTCCCATAACAAACTGTGGCAAGAACGTCAGATTGAATCCAATGAATACGAACAAGCAGGAAATCTGACCCCACAACTCGTTGTACATCTTGCCCACCATCTTCGGCCACCAGTGGAAAATCCCACCGACAAACGCGACTAGGGTCCCGCCCATCATCACATAGTGGAAGTGGGCCACCACGAAGTACGTGTCATGGAGATGCCGGTCCGCCGATAGCGCGCCTAAAAACAAGCCAGTGAGACCACCAATCGTAAACAAGAACAAGAAGTTCAATGCATAACACATTGGAGTCGTAAGTTGAACCGTGCCCTTGTACATCGTCGCCAGCCAATTGAAGACCTTGATCGCTGACGGTATCGAAACTGAAAACGTTAACGCACTGAACACAATGGTGGTCACATCGGCCATTCCAGACGTAAACATGTGATGACCCCACACCAAAAATCCGAACAGCGCAATCGCAACCGAACTGTACGCGATCAACGTATAACCGAAAATCGTCTTATGGCTGTGGACACTCATCAGCTCGCTGATGATCCCCATCGCTGGCAGAATCATGATGTAAACTGCTGGGTGCGAATAAAACCAGAAAAAGTGTTGGAAGGCTACTGGATCGCCATTCCAACGAGGATCGAAGATGCCGATTTGAAACAATCTCTCAGCAGTCAGCAGCAACAGTGTGATTCCTAACACCGGTGTGGCCAAAACTTGAATGATAGCTGTGGAATATGTGGCCCACAGAAACAGCGGCATTTTGAACCACGTCATTCCCGGTGGTCGCATCGTGTTGATAGTTACGATGAAATTCAGCCCGGTAAAAATGGAACTGAATCCGAGAATAAAAGCACCCATGGTCGCCCACGCCACCGGGCCCTCGGTAGTCGTGCTGTAAGGCGTGTAAAAAGTCCAACCGGTATCCAGGCCAGTAATTAGCAAACAGGCGATAAAGAATATCAACCCGACCACCCAAAGATAGAAACTACATAGGTTCAATCGGGGAAACGCCACATCCTTCGCACCGAGCATCAAAGGAACTAAGAAGTTTCCTAAAGCTGCGGGAACGCTCGGAATGATGAACAGAAACACCATGATCGCACCATGCAGCGTAAACACCTGATTGAACTGCTTGTTAGTCAAGAACAGTTGCGTGGGCGTCAGCAATTCGGCGCGGATCATCAGAGCCAAAATGCCGCCAACCAAGAAGCTCGTCATGACTCCGATCAGGTACATTATCCCAATGCGTTTATGGTCAAGGGTCAACGCCCAACTCAGAAATCCCCGAGAGTGCGTCAGATAATCCCCTTCGTGTGCATCAGCAGCATGCGACGCTTCTGCGTTTTTAGCTACGACACTCATCGATTTCTTCCTACTTACTCAAATTGTTAAATTCTGCGGCTAACTTCGATACCAAACTTGGCGCTATTGCGTCCCAGCAGGCGGTGCGCCATCCCTCAAGCTCTTAATAAACTCGACAATCGCATTCAGTTGCTTTTCGTCTAACTTTCCTTGGAACGACTGCATCTGCGAAGCCGACTCAAAACCCACTCGCTTCTTGGCCGACGGATTGAGAATCGACTCGCGAATATACGCTTCGTTGATTACTTCGTCTCCAGCCTGATTTCCGGTGAGCACTTTTTGCGTCGTGCCAAAACTCTTGGCAAAACTCGGACCAACAATTCTCTTGTCCGGCTCAGTGGAATGGCAACCCATGCAGCCCTGGCGTTCGTACAGCCATCGCCCCCAAGCAACTGGCTCTGTTGGCGGCTTGGCTGCGTCCGCTACCCACGCCTCATATCCCGCTACGTCATGAACGGTTACTTTGGACAACATTTCACTGTGTCGTTCCCCACAGTATTCAGCACAGAAAATATCGAACACACCCTCTTTAATGGGCTGGAACCAGAGGTAGTGTACGCGCCCTGGAACTACGTCGTTTTTGCAGCGAAACGCAGGCACGAATAAGCAATGCAACACATCTTCCGATCGCATGTTCAATTTGATCGCTTTATTGTTGGGGACATGCAATTGAGTAGAGATGGCACCGTTGGGATACTGAAACGTCCACGACCATTTTCGAGCAGTAACGTTGATGTCCAGCGTTTCTGCGGGAGGAGTGACCATGTCCAAATAGCCACTGGCCCCACGAGCAAAAATCCAGATTGCAATAATTGTCGGTATCACCGTCCACAATATCTCGACGAAGTTATTGTGTTCAGCCAACGATGAACCTTGATAACCAGGCCGTCTGCGGTATTTGACGACAAAGGTAATCATCAAGCCCACGACCAACACAAAGAAGAAAATGCAGATCCACAAGACTGCCCAGTAAAAGAAATCCACTTCTTTCGCAAACGTCGATGCCTGAGCGGGAAACCAAAAGGTCTCGTTTTTATCCGCCAGCAAAAATGGAAATCCGAGATTCATTATGTCTGTCTCGCAGAAACTATCGTTGTATCATGGGTATCTTCAGACACGGCATCTGGCGTTACGAGCTCACTGTTGCCACTTTTATCGTTCGATGATTTGGGAGTAACCGCGTCGATCTGATTTGTCACACCGCGTTTGGTAAACCAGTAGGGGGCGATGCAACCGAACATCATTAATGCAAAGACACCCCAACCAAAAAACATGATCCGATGCGCTGCCGCAGTGTAGCGATTAGAATCTGGGTCATATTGGTAACACAACTGCATTATTACGTCCGAAATGGACCTACCCAATTTCCCTTGAGCCGCCTCGGAAACTGCCAAACGAAATTGAGCTGGCTCAGTTCCCAAAGACAAGAAATATCTGCAGATCCGACCCTCAGAGCTAATAAAATAGGTCACTGCCGGATGATTATATCGCTTGTTGATTTTATCGTACGTATATTTAAAGCCGACCGCATTCGCCAATTTGGATATCGATGCCTGGTCGCCCGTTAAAAAATGCCAGCCGTTTTGCGAACCTCCGGCGCCCAGCATACCAACGTATTTCTCTTTCGTACGAGCTGCCTTCATGGGCAATTCGGTTGGATCGATACTGACAGTCACGATTTCGAATTTGCTTCCGATTCCTTCACCATTAGTTTCGCGAAGGGTCGAAACCAGATTTTCGAGTTGTGCGATACACAGCCCAGGGCAATCGCTGTAGTTCAACGTTAGGACGATGGGACGACCTTGGTTAAAAAATTTGCCAAATCCGATCTTGTTGCCTCGCTCGTCGTTAAACAATAGGTCGAGCGGAACAAACAGGCCGGTTCGATCCTCGACGTCAATCCCTCGCGCGTTCAGCGGCACATCTTTCATCAGAATCTGCGCGTGCACCTGAACAGACTGGTGCAGCAAGCACAGCACCGCAAGCTTCAGGACCACCAGTAACTGACGAAAAACAAACATACTCAACTTCTAATGAAAATGGCGACTTTGCGCTCAGTATCAATTTCGGCATTTAACTTTGCGGAGCGGTTGCTGCGTTAGCTTCTTTCAATAGCAATTCCGTAGCGCGTTCCAATGGTATTTGCAATTTTTCGATCATTGGTACCGGCTGGCCCGCCTCCGGTGGTTTTTGGCCGGGTGCCAACGGCGCCGGAACTTTAACCCAGCGATAGCCCTCAAGTGATTTCCGCTGTGCTGCGATGATTTCGTCGGACGCGGTGAAGCTTTCGTTGGCAACCTTCAATTGTTCGTGATGCTCAAGCCAACCAAAGCACAGCGCTTGCACTACGAAAATAATAATCAGCAAAATTACACAACTGATAAATGTGGTGTAAGCGATCGCCGTTGTATTCAAGTCGTCGTATCGAGCCATTGCAGTTTTCCACCGCCCACGAGTTCTGTTCGATCAGGTTACTTTGGATGGCAGTTCAATTGTAAAAAAGGCCATCCAATCTCGAAATTTTATCACATGTTGTGATACGCTAGCGATTCTTGTATCCACGGGTCCCGAGTCGCCACTAATGGTGTATCCCCAACCCGCCACATAAATAAGGCCAAGAAAATGCACAACAATCCAACTAAACACGTAAAATGACCAAGCAACATTGCCAGACTAAACGGGCCAACGTTGGGTAGTACCAGAAAACTCATATCCACCCAGTGCATAACCAGCAAGAAAATTGCCCAACCAAATAGCGCGTTGCGATGTCGCCGCACGTGCCTCGACAACAGACCCAACATAGGAATGGCAAAGTGACCGAGGATTAGCAAAATTCCCACATAGCCCCAACCACCGACCATGCGGTGCTTAAACCACAAAGTCTCTTCTGGAATATTGCCGTACCAATACAACATATACTGCGAGAACGCGATATAGCTCCAGAAGAACACGAACCCAAACAAGAACTTGCCCATGTCGTGGTAGTGCTCGGTGGAAACGTACTTTATCACACGTCCATTGCGCTGAAGAATATTGAAAACCACAATCGACGCGGCGAAAAAGGCCATCATACTAGCGGCAAACAAGTACACACCGAAGATCGTGCTATACCAAGCCGGGTCGGTCGACATTACCCAATCAAAGGCTGCGAAATTCAGAGCCAAGGCGAATAGAACGATCAGCGGCCCGCTCCACTTTTGCAATTTCAAAGTAATCTCGGCACTGCCCGTGTGGTCCTGTTGGCGACTGAGTGTAAAGCAAAACATGCCGGCAAAAATCCAAACGCCGAAATATATTAGAGCGCGAATGGTGAAGAACGAACCATTGAGGTAACCAATTTTCTGCTGGACCAGAGGTTCTAATTCCACTGCATTCCAGGGGTATAGCACGTCGCTGTGTGGTCGAATAGCCGAAATCAATATCGGCAGAAACAGAATCGCCCACCAAGGGATCGTAGTTGCCAGCAATTCTCCAACTCTGCGAATTGTTGCACTCCAACTTGCGCGTACGAGGTGTTGCACCAACACGAAAAACAGTGCGCCAAGACACATGCTCAAGCAAAAAATGTAGTTTGCCAAATACGAATGAAAAAAGGTCTTAAGGCCTTGATCGCCGACCAGTGAACAAAGCCCAAGGCTGACCAGGATACAAGCAAATCCGGCAGCGATCAAAATCGCAAAGTAGCTTCGCCACTGCGCGGGAAACAAAATGTTATCTGTGGAAGTATGCTCGGCCATCTAAATGCCTGACTAATAAACTTCTAAGTTTGCTTGTTCGCTCGAACTAATTGCTTGCTTGTTACTTGAACCTACTTAGCGCTACCGGCCAATTCGGCTCGCATTGCTTCGGGCACATCCTCGATCGTTGCATTGCGGCTCTCCTGCAGAGACCGCACATAGGACACGATGGCCCAGCGCTCCTCGGGAGTTAATACGCTGCCGTAACTTCCCATTTTCCCTTTACCATTGGTGATCGTGTAAAAGATCTTGCCAATCGGCTGAGTAGCCACTTTGTCATCATGCAGGCTGGTAGGTTGAACCCAATAGCCTTGCGCCAATTGAAATGCGCGTTGCGAAACTAGACCATCACCGTTGCCAGCATAGCCATGACATACAGCGCAATTGATGTCAAATTTCTTCTTGCCCAGCTCTAACAATTTACTATCTATCGTGAGCGGAAACTGAGTGATCCAGGGCAAATTGACCTCACCGGCGGCCGGTGCAGTAGCGGTTTGACCCGCAGGCAGAGCATGTCCGGTATCACCATGTGGCTGAGCAGACGGCGAAGGGGCCGGAGTAGGCGCTAAATGCGCTGCGGGCTCTTCCAGTTTCTTTTCCGCAGAGGAGTTTTCGCCAGCCGGAGCAACGGAAGTAGATT
>SYJV01000504.1 GCA_005798335.1 Planctomycetaceae bacterium
AAAGCAGACTTTAGTCACAATCGGCCAGTGGTGTCTAGTTGGACAGCGCCATTTTGTGTGCAAGGTATGGCTTTTGGTCGTAGCCATTTCGTCGTTTAACCCCAATACCGTTCAACGAACGTGGGATAAGCTTCCAGCGTGTCAATATCTTGTGGAAGCAATGGCGAAACTCCGCTACAGGTTGACAAGCTGGAAGCTTATCCCACGTTCGTTAAACGATTTCGCTGCAACGACTTGTTCTTTCCAATGCAAATGAAAGTGGCGCTGTCCATCTAGCCTGACAAGAATTTTGGCGAGACGTTAGCGAGGCGAAACTTGATCGTGAAGGCCTTTGGAGTTGCTCGCTAACGCATCGGTTTGCGATTCGTGGCAGGCGTTGGTATGCCTTTGCATAGCTGGCGACGATTGGCGCTATTCGGAATTGCTTGCAATGCAACTCGCGCGACGATAATGCTAGAATTGGTCAAGCGTCTACTCGCAGAGTAATTGTTCCACTACAGGCAACCAGGTAACATGCCAGCTCTCGCAAAGTTGAACGGCGCTTCGAAATGATGCCTTTCTCGCGAGTGCAAAGTGCGTACGAAACTCGACCCAAGTCGACTGCGTGTCGTCAGCAACCTTCGCAAGCAAGAATCATTGGGAGCAACTATGCTGCAACGGAACCGTTTGTTTGCTTTTCTTATTCTCATTGTTTGGAGTGCAAGCGTGGCATCCGCCCAAGTGCAGAAATTATACACTCCTCAACAAGAGCACAGGCTCTTGGATCGCTTCGCAGGGTCATGGACGTTTGAAAAGATGTCGGCACCCAACGACGGCTCCGAATCCGAGAGCATGGGATCCGGCACAGTTCAAGGAGAAATGTTGGGTGGATTTTTTGTCGTTTGCCGGTGGGCTGGCAATCTGTATGGTGGCGAATACAAAGCTGTGCAGACGTTGGGATTCGATGTTGACAAATCGGTGTACAAAGGTGCCTGGGTTGATTCCGTTATGAGTTATCAGTGGCCGCTTACTGGTAAGTACGATAATGAGAGCAAAGAATTCATTGTTCAATCGTCCGGGCCCAGCCCCAATGGCAGCACGATGACTTTTCGTGAGCGATATCAATTTGTATCAAACGATTCAATTACCATCATTGCTGAGATGCTCAGCGGAGAGAAGTGGTCAAAGTTCATGACAACGACCCTAAATCGAAACAAAGTTGCGAAATCAGTTTCGAACAACAAGTGATACGTTGTTTGAGTGCCACTCAACGCGCTATGAACTCTCGCTCACTCGTGAGGATTTGTCGCGGTGGGCATCTTAGAACCGGATCGTGCTAGCTCTTGATCGCGGACAATCGCGTCGATCCAGTTGTTCACGGCACTGGCGTGGCTAAGATTGATCCAGTGCCCGCCGTCCAATACAAGCGTCGCAGCTTCGGGATAAGGTGCCGGAAAACGCTGGTCGCGCCGCCCGTGTATTTGATGCACGCGAAATGCGGCGCGTTCAATATCCACGGCTTGACGGTGCCAGCGAAAGCACATTTGGCAGCGGTTCCAGAGGACTTCCCAAGAAGTACTTTGACGGACTCTCGACACGAGCTGATTGAATTCGCGGTCCATCTTTTCGCGGTTGGCAAGCAAACTCACCAGCGACGTCGATAGCAGGGCTCTCGACAATCGTCGCGGTAGCTTTGTCAGGAATTCCACACGACGACGGAAGCGATCCGGCAGCACTTCCCAAGATCGACAACTGCCAATCAAAAGCACCGCAGTGGGTGGACGATCAATCAATCGAGAATTCAACGCCATTTCCAGCGCGACAACCCCACCCAAGCCAATTCCGCCCAGCAAGTACGGCTGGACTATGTCAATCGCCGGCTCCGTGCGACTCATCCATTGCTCGACGCAGCGGTCTGCAAAAGACTCCAGCGATTCATCCTCCCGGTTCAGCAACCAGTCGACGGCGACCATGTTTGGAAACGATTTGCGCTGAGGCTCAAACACGCGTGAGTCCACGTCGGCATCGGGAAGCATCAGTATTGGTGACTGGAGCATCGTTCATTCACCTCTGAGATCAACCAATGGAAATATGTTGGGTGCGGTCCACGTAGATCGTGCTCATAACGCTGACTGTGGCAGAATCAATCAAGATTTGCTCGCTGTTCAATCCTGAGATTCTACCCAAATGACTGGCCACGGGGACCAGCTTGCAACTAGGCGCGCCTCGCGCTCGAATCTAACGAAGACCATGACGGACTCACGCGAAAGCCGATCCAGCCAGACATCGCCCAGCACGCGCCACTCCATCTCGGATGACCATGACATTTGTTTCGACGATTTGCGCTCGGCAGGTTGATATCGATGCCGCTCGGCGATAGATAAAGTTTGAAATACTTTCTCGTTTCCGTAAATCACCGGTGTCGCTCCAATTTTCTCTAATTCGGTTCGCTGGATCATGATGCCGTAGGGCTCCCAGTCCCAGCGATTCAAATGCGATTGGAAAGTTCGCCGTTTCAGCAATTTCGCCAACGAGACCGCCGTAAAGCTGACTAGAGGCGCTACCCTCCTTGATAGCTTGACACCGCCGATAATTCGACGATCACGGATAATTTTCAATAGTGACAGCAGAGGCAGACATGGCTCGGTGACTCCATGAAGAAACACTCGATCCCGATGTTGGTCGCTGGACTCATTTGGCCGAGGGCCGATGCACCCGCGTGTGCAGTGAATCAGATATGGGATCTCTTGGTTCGCAGGCTCGAACATCGAGCACAGCCGGGCCGGGGCCGCCAGTTGTCGCACGGCGTGTGAACTATTTCGCATTCGACAACCAAGTTCGCGCAGCGGATCGGAGTTCGTCGAGAGATACCACGCTACTGCTTTCTGGTCGAGCAGTTTCTCGGCTGCGGACTCGACGATGGGCTCAGTGATGGCAACATACACACTGCCCGTTGGATAGCAAGGATCGGCCAATCGTTGTGACAGCAGTTCTTGGATCGCGCCACCCTTACGAACATGAATGGCGATTACCCGGTCTGCCAGCGCAACCATACATCGATCTTGGTCTGGCAACGCGGCACTTTCTGGATGTTGGTTGATAACTTCCGGTGAGGCTGGAGGTGACGCCCAGATCGTGGTTTGCGATAAGTTAGTGTTGGTCGATATCGCTAGCCAAGCGCTCTGTAATATTTTGGCGATCCAATCGATGGCTCCTGGGGTCATTCCACGACTCAGATCGATTTCGATAGACTCGATTCCAAATCGCTTGGCAAACGGTCGCACGAGAACTTCACTGGCTGTCCCGGTAACCATCAGCAATCGCTCTCTTCGCAACCGAAGCGTCCATAGGCAGCGCTGGATTAGTTGCGGCCAATGAGGCAGTCGCGCTTGATCTTTACCCAATCGCGAACTGGCGATCCCGACCAGCGGAAGATCGCAGCGCAGCACTGATTGATGGCAAAAATACAACCTTGTGCCGAGTGTCATTTCGATCGACGATCGCCATGGACGCGGCCAACCATAAAATACGGTTGCACCCCAATCGACGAGCTGGTTGAGGCACTTGCGGCCAGATCGCGTCAATTCGATTGCGTCCGTTGCGTTCGAACTCAAACAACTCTTGAGCAAACAATCTAGCGTATCGGTTTGTTGGGCCTCGCAACGCTGGCCTGGATCGGCAGTCTGTTGATCGGAATAGTTGGAACACAATTTCGCCCATTCCAAACGCACGAGCGCTTTGTCGAATTCGCTGGCGCGGCGGATTGTCATCGGGTTGAGTTGTGGGGAAAGTTTATCCATGACTAACCACGTGAGCGATGAATCTGAAGGTGGTATCGATTGTAAGGATAAATACGGTTTCCAAGGGACACAATTCGCAGCCGTCGGTAATGGAAATATGTTTTTCGGGTACCGGTAACATATGTTTGAAAGGCGAATCATTTTGGATCGCGCCAGACCGTAGTTTTGTGATGGCTGCTCTCGCCATGGATTCTACCAATTCGACACAATTTCAAGTGACAAGCACTCGAGGCTCCACAGAGGTGCTACCGGCGATCATCGGTGGCACGCGCACAACCGTCGAGAGGCTGGGACCATCGCCGCAACGCGATCTATTGCAAGAGGGTATTGAACACCCTCCGATTCAACCGCCAAGTTGGCTCAGGCAGCTTGACCTGCAACCAGCTCGCAAGGACCTGCGCTGTTTGCGGCTACGTACGCGCGTGGTCAAACGGATCGTAGATTGTTTAGTCGCGTCGGTGCTGTTGTTTCCGGCGATACCCATCATGTTGCTGGCTGCAATCGCCATCAAAGTGACATCGTCAGGACCGGTTTTGTTTACGCAAATCCGAGTTGGCTTGAATACGCGACGAACGTCAAACAACAAAAGCGACGACCAAGGTCAAACGAACTGTCGCAGGAAGCGCCCCAATTTTGGTCGTCCATTCACCATCTACAAGTTGCGTACGATGCATGTCCAAGCAGACATCCATGGTCCCAGCCAAGCGCACAAGGGAGATAATCGGC
>SYJV01000505.1 GCA_005798335.1 Planctomycetaceae bacterium
AGTCAGCTTCTCGATCTGCGCCGCATGTGCGGCGACCAACTCTCGAAGCTCCCGAATCGTTTCGTCTCTATTGTCCATACGCGAACAATAGAAAATCAACTAAATTAATGCACTATCAATTTCGTACCGTGAACGGTTACAAGCAAACGTAGTAGGCAGAGAATTAGCTTACATTTTCATTTGTTTGACCTCTAGAATGTAACCCTCACTACGAACTGTCCTAAGGACATGATCCTCGCAACACAACGCCAGCTTCTTTCGCAATCTACACATATGCTTCGCTACCGCCGCAGTTGCGTAGGGGCAAGGCCAGCTATACGACCTCCTTGATTTTCTGATTTGTTCTCGAAGCAATTCGACGGAAACCGCTCGATTCACGTTTCGTACAAGTAGTTCCAAAAGATCAAACTCGATCCGTGTCACAGTTACTACCCTCATATTGCTCATGACACGCCTGGAGGCTAGGTCTAGTTTCAGAGCATTGGATTGTAGGGAGGCCACCGCCTGCCTTCTCCGATGGAGCGAGTCCAATCGTGCAACTAGCTCAGCAAATACAAAGGGCTTGTCGAGAACTCCATCTGCTCCAGCGTTGAAGATCCGGACTCGATTGTCCGCCGAATTCGATTCGCATAGAACGAAAATCGCCGTAGCACTTTTTTTGTTCCGCAGACCACTGACAAACTCATAGAACGCGACCCAATGGGACGATTGGTCGATGATGATACAGCTAAACTCATTCTCATCTAATCTGGACTCCAAGTCATGCTGCTCAACGAACTGACATTGATATCCACGATCAATGAGTTTGCTGCCTATTTGAGAACCCACCATCGCAGATCCAGCGTGATGGATGAGCAGGCAATCACCTTGCTCGACTTGCCGGGTTTCTAGAGCTTGCACAGTAGGAAATACACTAGAGTCGATGGTCATGCTTGACTCAGATTCTCGGCATTCTCTGCAAGTGGCACGAATATCAAATCAAGTTTCAGAAAACGCTCTCGCAGCAAATGACGAAAGCGTTCCTTGGAAGCAAACTTCACGTCGTTGCGGATCTATTGAGGCGTATCAGACGCCGGTCGACGCTGGGTGCGATCCCCGCCACCCTGTCTGTTCCCACCGCGTTGGCCACTTCCCTGACCGCCTTGACCGTCGGGACGCCCCTGCGCCTGTCGATCGCCTCTTGCTCGATCACCGCCTCCGCCTTGTCCATCACCACCCTGCCCGCCACCTCCACGCCCTCCACGGAGTTCAGGAAGCTTAAATTCAGCACCTTTCAGATCATTGATTGCTTTTTCCTGCGCATCATTCAGAATGGCGGCAACCGCATCGTCATTAGCTTTTCGTCGCGCTTCCACTTGTTTGGCTACATCATCAGGACTTGGCGCGCCCTCTAAACGAAGCGGCTGCCCGTCTCGGGTCTTCTGAAGCGCTTCCTTGATGCTGGCGACTTGCTCAATTGAGACATTGGCTCTCTTGGCAACGAGTTCATTCGCTGCGGATGCTAACCCGAGGCTCTGCACGTACAATCCGATAAGTCTATCAGTACCCTTGGGGTCCAAAACCTCGTCTAGAACCGCCTGCAATTTAGAGTTCAGCTCATTGACTTTCGCTGCATCAATTGACGGGCGCCCTTCACTGCCATTCTCACCCCGATCGCCTGGGTTTGCGTTATCGCCGCGACGCGCTTGCGTTCCTTCTTTGCGCCCTCGCCCTCCACCGCCGCCGGCTAATTCCCGCACACTGGATTGCACTTCGCGAACAGCATCGAAACCTTCTTGGCTCATGCCAATTTCCTTTCGAACTGACTCGTCGTTTATGAGGGGGAGCAAGTCAAGAGAACCGCCGAACACCTGCCGATTGCCTCCTCCACGACCATCTTGCCGCCTACCCTCGCCTTGCCCAAACCCTTGTTGAGAAATCACAATTGTCCATAGAATTCCCACAATCAGACACTTCCAAACCTCTGCTCGGATCTGCATGCTTCTTACTCCACAACAATGAATGCTACTTTCCAACCCGTTAACTAGTAATTGGCAAAGAATGCAAGATCATGACGCAATTTTTGGAAAAAACGTGAATACTGCACGGAATATATATGTAGCGGAAATCGTCAAGATTCTCGGCCGCGGCGAACTGAGAGCCGATGGTTTCATCGCCTCCTATTACGATTCAACGGTCGATGACTTTGCAGCGCTCTGGATCGTCGCGTCCACTCTTGGCTCGCCCGGATTCCACGAAGAACCCGCGATTTGAATCGCAGATGGGTTGCTCTGCGTGCTGGCGTCGCGATGCATCCAAGTCGTATGAACAGATTACGTCTATTCTAGAGAGCCAGAAACGCAAAAAAGATTGAGAGCGCCAACAGGAAACCGCCAGCCGCCTGGATTTGCCAACTTCGCTCCGGCTGCATTCTTGCGTAAACGCGAAGGACCACGTCCGGTGCCAGGAAGCGGAGCAGCGCCTTGGCAATGTGAAACCAGCCGACCAGCGTCAAGACAAACTCAGGAAGCGTCCAGACGTTGTGAAAGGCGACAATCAAGGCACCGAAGTTCAAGTAAAGAAATCCCTCTACCACCGGCCCAAGCCTCCCTAGGCCATGTAGCTTCGCGAAATACTCAATCCAAACACCTCGCTGAATGAGATGTGATATCCCAATCACGAAGAAGTTCATTGCAACGAAAACTCGAATGGCGTTTTCCATTCTACATTCCTCATTACTAATATTGACAGTTGTTCGTCTGTTCGTCGCTCATTTTCGGATCATGTGGTTGTGGGTATTCAAGTAGGTGTGACCCGAATTTCTTCGCACTACTTACAAATGCCACGAACTCAAGAAAACGTTTCGAGCAAGGAAAGAAAAGAGCTTCGTCTGCATAATTTGTGGGAGAGAATCGATTATATGGCACGTGGCACGTTGGCACGTGGCGTTAAGTTATTTGTACGCAGTAACTTCTGGTCAGCGAGCTTCTTGAAAAAATCCACTCGCATTTCCGCGAATCAAATTCGGTTTCGGGGGGTGCAGTCACTGGTAACAGATTTGCCAGTAAATGCGAGGGGAAGAAAATGATCTTGTGATCTTGTAGTTTTTTTCTAGATGTCATTTGTATTATGTTCGTGAATGGCCTTCATGTCATGCTTATTCCAGGTTTTGCGAATTGGGCAACTAACCCAGGACAAGCGCACGTCGAAAACGCCTTTGCCCAAAACGAAAATTACCGCTAGCATTTGCAAACGCAACGGCGCACTGTAGCGCAACAACACTTAGAGGCTATCAGGATTTCGTTAGAATTAACGTGGGATTGCCTGCAACTAACCCTCGCACCGCGACGGTCACGTCGCCGACTTCTGTGCGCGACGATTTTCTCGCTGCTTGGGCTACAAGGTCGATTATTTCGTTGCGAAGTTCTTTAGGGCGAGCGGCAGATGGGAATTTACCAATACAAGCCCGAAGCGCAAGCGAGTGCGTCAAACCAGCACGCGTTAAAAGAGCACACGTCAATCCAGGCTCTCACTCGCTTGCGCTTCGGGCTTGAATTGGTAAATTCCCTTCTGCCGCTCGCCCAATTCCTCTGCCAATGAAGCTGTAGTCTTGAACGACAAGGGAATGAAGGCAAAAGAATAGGCGATTTGCTGCCAGTCGACTGATGATCGAGCGAATCTCCTGAACCGCATCGTCAACGTTGGCTGTGTGTTTGCGACTGTAGCTGGCCACTTCTATCGCATCCCAGACAATGTGGTTGGCATAAATGTGCTGGTACCAAAACGACTCGACGCCGACAGTACGCCGGCTAACTTCGCTGTTCCAGAAAAAGAATCCTGGTGCGAACTGTCCGCCACCGATTTCGACCCAAGCTGAGTCGTCAATCAGGAATGCGAACATATCCTGCTGGCGGAGAAATAAAGACTCGCTCAGCGTTTACGCTGGCTAGAACGCCAGAATAGTCGCGGTCAGGTTACTGGTGGTGATCGCAATGATCGGTGTGCTGGTGGGCTTCAGAACCTCTGCACATGCAAGCTGTTACAATCAGCAATTTCTATCGTGCAGACATTAATTCACCAGGAGTGGCAACAGCGGTGGCTCGGGAGTGCGGAGATTATTCCAATCTGACGCGCCAAGGGTTGCTTCGACATACTCGACAACTTGCTCTGCGGTTTCAAAGTACTTGTCGTAGGTGGTATCGTCGTCGAATTCGCAATTGTCCGTAGAATACTCGCGGCAAATTTCCGGGCGTGTGTGGTAGATACCACAGCGATTATCTGGTTGCAAATGTTTACAGGTCGTGTGCACCAACAAATACCAGTTTTCGTCGTCCACAAACATGGTCGCTCGATCGTGCAACAGGTACCAGCGCATGAAGTCAAAGTCCTTTAGTTCGCTGGGCCGATCGATCGACAGCGCAAAGTACCGACAACACTTGGCGCTACAATAATCGCACAGGCACTTGCCGGATGGCAAAGCCTCACGCGTCATTTTTTGAGGTGACATACTTACTTCCTGTTTCCACGATCGAAATCAACTTGATAAACGGTAGCGCGTAAGATAATTGGGTAACCCTGTCGACAGATTTTGATTTTAGCAACTATTGACTCGTTTACTTGTCGCGGGCCCAAGTTTGCAGTGCGGATAAAAATTGACTGGAAATATCTGGGCCAATCTGGTCGCCTTCGTAAAACCAAAGGCCGCCAACCACTCGCACAGTTTCGCCGGGCTGACAATCTGGAAATATCGGGTCAGAGTGAATACAGGGGACTGGCGGGTTATTCCACGAACGATGATGCGCTGTCCAACCAGTCACTATCCATCGCGGAAGTCTCTCGTGCCGCATCGCGATTATTGGCCCATTAATGATTGTTGTCGGCGTCGATTGTGAATTGAATCCGGGCATACCTTTCAACATCACACAAACTTGGGACCGTTGATTCGTCAATTTCTTGTCGGTGCCATTGGTCAACCACATTTCCATGCGAACATGGGTGCCTGCTGGGTCGACCTTGCTGCCAAAACGAATCCCGTTCGGTAGAGTACGCTGGCCGCGCAGCCCACTCCCAACGGTTTCCCATTCCAACCGCGGCAATGTGATGTTCTGTGTTTCCCAAATCGTGCGCACATGACGGTGTGCTAAGTACGTCAAGCCAAGGTTTGAGAAAATCGCTTCTGGGACGTCAACAACTGCATAGCCGCCATCTCGCCATGGCGTGAACACGCTGACTTTGGTTTCACGCTGAGGATCGACAGCTCCGTCAAGAAATCCTCGCCGCGGATGCCGACCACCGGGATACGGAACTACCATTATACCTGGCTGTTGATCGGCATTTTTCTGGCCCAATTGGCCACGTCGTAATTCAATCTGGCGATCGGCTTCCTCAGTCGGCAAACCCGTGGCCAGCCGAACCTCGTGCGGTGTAAATTGGTGATGGATGATCATATTATCCAACCACGCCGTCTGATCATCACCCAACGAGCGCGATGTGTCTCGTACAACTGAGCTGTCATCCAAAACCGGCCGCTCAGCATAGAACTGGAGTGCCTTGCGATACTCGTCGAGCGCTGCGGCGTCGAGCGTCCCAGTGCTTCGTTGGATCTCTTGCTGCATGCGATCAACCAAATAATCGCGCTCTTCGCGGCGAATTCGTACCGGTTGCTTGTTGACCTCGACATACCATGGAGCTGTGTGCGCAAAACGGATGCGCCCAGCTCCCGGTTCCTCCCACATGCGAATAGCAAACCAGCCCGATCGGTCAATTTTCGCCATTGTCTTCAACGTGGACAAATAAGAACCGTTTTCTGTCAATTTGTTTGCTGGCCGCAACAGCGTAATTGGTTCGCCATTGACGAGCAGCTCACCGTAAAGTATCGGTGATTGGGACACCACTTCGATATCGATGGGCACGGAGTATGTCTGACTCTCCGTGCCGCTAAACCGAAAAACATGACCGGCATCCTTAGAATCTGCCGTCGCCACTAGCATTGGGCCAGTAGTTACGAAAGAACGTCCTCGACGGAGACCTTCGATCCACTTTTCGTAAGAGAAAGCTCCGTCCAAATGCACGTAGACTCGTCCGTATCCCGCCGGTACTGGGTGCACGCCATTAGCAGTACCTGCCGTCGGCGGCAACTTGAGGCCACAGTTCAACAGTGAATAGTACATGGCTTGCGTATAGTCTATCCACTGCCGTTCACCGCCGACGCCGCTTCCGCTGGGCGGCTGCATGTAGGAAGGTGCGACGGAATTCCATTTTTCAAATGCGAATTCAGTGCGCCACATATGGTTGTTGGCAAGCTCGTACAATGCACCTGGTGCGAGAGTGGGTAGCAGCATAGCAAATGGCCAGTCGAGCTTATCCAAATCGTACAAAACATTTTTTTCCGATTGCGTCGATTTGATAATCGGTTCCCAATTCGGGACACCCAAATTCAATGGCTGTGTATGTCCAAGGACAAACAGCGCGCCGAGCGTATGCCGTTTGGCTCCTATCGAAAAGATTTCGTACTCGGTGTTGCGAGGCCAGATCACATGCCGCTCGTCGACAGTGACTAACCCTGCCGGAATTTCGCCCGAGAGATTCTTGTCGCCTGACGAAGGTGGCGTGTGGCTTCGCGTTACCCAGTAGGTCAATGGCATCACCACGTTCAAGTCTTCTGCTTGAATAATGTTCTTCAATTCCTCAATAGTGCGATGGATATGGGTATCGCCCGAGTACCAACCGCGAGCAGCCGCATCGAACCAACGGCGCAACGCTATGCGCAGGTCGACATCCGCCTCAACAATTTCGATGTCTCGAGTTTCGGTGTGATACTCTTTCCCGCGCTGTACGACCAACTGATATTTCCCCGGCGGCAGTCTCGTTATCGCCGCGTGCGCAGAAACAGTTGTGTGGTATTCCGTTGATTTGGCATTGATCCAACTCTGTTTTTCGTACTTGACCGCTGTTCCGTCAGCAGGGTGTTTAGTACTGAAAAAGTACGCTCTACCAGCACTCGATTGCAAGTAAAGTCTCGCAGGAAGTGGAGTCGAAGTAGCGGCATCCACAACCGTTACGCTTAACTGCCGCTCCTGAGCAGCGGAAGGTCTACCAAGCGCCAGCAGCAAACAGATGCAACCTATAACCAACGGTCCCCAACAAACAGTTTCACTGGATTTTGAACGAATCGGTAGAAGACTGATGAATGGTCTCATGTTGGTGCCTCGCAGGCTCAAGGAAAAGTTCTTAAGTAGCCTCGTTCCCAGTTTGGCGCTGTGCGGCTATGCCGCTGAACTGGGTTGAATTGTGGCTGGCCCCTTTGGGCCGATACGCGCGTTTGCCAAAGATGCGAGCGCATTCAGCGGAAACTATCGCGAGTTAGGCGATGGGAAATACTGGCTGACCTTAGCACGCAAAAACCTCAGCGATTCGGCCATTTCTTCCATGCCGTTCATGCCGTCTTCAATGCTGATCCAGCCGCGGTACTTTACTCCGGCGAGAATGCGAAAGATGGCATCGTAATCGTTCATGCCGCGCCCCGTAACCCCGTGTTTTAGAAGCTGCGTGTAGCCCTGCGATCCCTCGGCAGCTTTGAGCTGCTCCATAGTCGTTCCTGGCACTAAGTAACGATCGCTGGCATGCATGCTGACGACACGATCGGCGACTTGCTTGAGCAATTCAACGGGATCGTCACCGGCGACCACGGCGTTACTGGGATCGTATTGCACACCAAAATGTCGGGACGCTGGAATCAATGCTAGTAAGTCCAGAAACACGTCCATCTTCTGCGCAAATTCGGCGTACTTCCAATAGCCATCCTTGTAATGATTCTCCAAGCCAAGCACGATATCGAGTTCCTTGGCCAACGGCAAGCACGCGAGAATTCCCTCGCTGGACCATCGCAAACCGACATCGCGCGATACCTCGGGCCAGCGCTGACCGCTGAGCACTCGGCAAACTGTCCCAGCGCCGCCCAGCCGGTGCGCGACCCGAATCATCTTCAGTTGATGCTCGACGGCCGATTGGCGTCGCGCTTGATCGGGATGCGTGAAGTCAGGGGAACAACACAGCATCGGCATAGCAAAGCCAGCGTCGCGAATTGCGGCGGCAACTTCGTCCAAGTAGCTGGTCTCCAAGCTGGTAAAGAATCCCTCGTACATCTCCAGTCCGTCTGCGTCGAGCTGCTTGGCTTGCTCGATCCAGTCAAATACGGACATCGTGCGATCCTGCGAGATTACATCGAGGTAGCACTTCGGAAATGCGCTAATGCGCGGACAGTTTGAATTCACGATCGTTAGAGACTCCGAGCCGAACGGGATTCTGTTTCCGAGAATCTGTTATCAGTGTTACCACTGCCACTTCGATTTACTCGGCTTTGACTTCGAGAACTGCTTTGGCGATTTGGCCCGAATGCATCGTTTCGAAAGCCACTTCCCACTGTTCCAGTGGCCATCGTCCGCCAACCACTTTATCGACCTGCAGGGCGCCGCTGGCCAGCAACACCAGAACGCGTTCCCAAATAGCCCATGTATGCGAAAAACTCCCTTGCAGAGTGACGTTCTTTTGCACCAAGGGATCGATAGAGAAGTTGAGAGGAGCTTTGCCCCAGCCAACTTTACTGATCCATCCGTTCGGACGCACTACTTCGATAGCCGTCTTGAGGGTCGGCGAGACCCCCGCGGCGTCGACGACTCCTTCGCATCCCAGTCCATCCCGCTGCCGCGCCCAAGCATCGACTTGGGAGATATCGATCGCTTCGCAGCCAAGTTCTTGGGCAATTTTCAATCGAGTCGCGTCTCGAGCAAGTCCGGCAACGGCAACTTCTGCGCCTCGCAACGCGGCGATCGCTCCGCACAGCAGGCCAATTGGCCCAGGTCCCAAAACCAAAACTCGATCGCCTGGTAGAATCTGAGCATTACTGGCAACGGCACTGAAAGCAACACAACAAGGCTCTGTCAGAGCGGCGATATTCAGTGGCAGCTTGTCCGGAACTCGATGCAGGCAACGCGCCGGGACCCGCACTGACTGGGTCATGGCACCGTCTACGCCATAGCCAAATCCCTTGCGGTTGGGGTCAAGATTGTACTTGCCAATGCGCGACATCGGACTATCTGGGTCGATGATCGCGGCAGTTTCACTGCACACACGATCACCTTCTTTGAATTTCTTGACAGCGCTGCCCAAGCGAGCGACACGTCCAGCAAACTCGTGTCCCAAGATAACCGGATAATTCACAGGCCAACTATGCTCAGCAGTCCACTGATGAAGATCGCTGCCACAAACTCCTACCGCCGCGACTTCTAGCAACACATCCTCGGGCCCGATCGCGGGCACGGGGACTTCTCTGAGTTCTACCGAATGCGGCTGTGGCGCAAAATTTACAATTGCAGGCTGCGCTAGATTTGCGGACATTGAACGAAGTTCCCTGTTAGATAACTGATATCAGCAGTGGCCCGTTGGTTACGCACCGACCGGCACGTCGCCATACGCATGAACTTGATCGCAGATCGTACGGAGAACTCTTCCGAGGTCACCGCCGGCTTGTTCGAATCGCTCTGGATTAATCGCCAACGGAGCACCAATCACCACCAGCGGAGCACCGTAGCTGGGAGTCATGATCGCTTGTTCAATCGACAATCCACCGACGGCTTGAACCGGAATTCTAACCGCACGAACTACATCGCGAAGTTGATCGAGAGGCGTAGGAGCTTTCTCACCACGAGCTGCTATGCCGCGACGTTCGTCGTAACCAATGTGATGAATGACGTGGCTGCATCCCATATCTTCAATAAACTTGGCACCGTCGACCATATTTGGGCACCCCAAATTGTCGCCCATTACTCCGATACCGTAGTCTTTGCCCGCTTTGACCACTACGCGCAACGTTTCCTCGTGAGCTCGAGCCATAACCACTGCGTAAGTTGCTCCCGCTTTGGCCATCATCTCAGCTTCCAGATAGCCACCATCCATGGTTTTCAAGTCCGCGACGATTGGCACGCCCGGAAACTTGGCTCGCATCTCCCGTACCGCACGCAGACCTTCCGCCAAGATCAAAGGCGTACCAGCTTCCAGCCAGTCAACTCCCGAACTCATCGCAAGCTCGGCAGTCTCCAGGGCTTCCGACAATGTTGTCACGTCTAAAGAGATTTGGACGACCGGACGCATAAATAGAAGACACCCTGCCACTTACGAGCGGCGAATAGAATGAAATCAAGCCGCCTGGACAAGAGTCATGAACACGGCAAGCGGAGTAGGAAGGAAAATGGGTGGATGAAGGGGCTTGAACCCTCGACAACTGGAGCCACAATCCAGTGCTCTACCAACTGAGCTACATCCACCGTGAAATTTGAGAGTACGATTCTAAGTCGTTTTACACTGACCGTCAATCGAGAGTTTCATTGTTCGCAAAATCGTACGAACTCCGGCAAAAGAACTGCAGGGACATAGGAGTAGTCAAATTCCAGCGGTCCGGAGTCTGGAGTACACTGCACTGCGATTGTCGCTGGTGTTACGCTAGGACTGTTGACCGCGGTATGGCGGGCAGATATCGTGATGCCAATGTGAATCGCTGTTACTAGTTTCAAACTAACACAAGTTGAATGCGTCAAAAATGGGTAGTGGACTCATTGTAGCGATCGTTGTTGGCGGCGCGATCTGTCTGATGTTGCTGATGTACGCCGTTTCTCTTTTTAACAATTTGGTGGCCCTGAAGAATCGTTTTCAGAATGCATTTGCTCAGATCGACGTCCAACTCAAACGGCGCTACGAGCTAATTCCAAACCTAGTCGAAGTCGCGAAAGGCTTTATGAAGCACGAACGTGAGACGCTTGAGGCTGTTATCAGCGCTCGCAACGCTGCGCATTCGGCTGGCCAAGCAGCAGCCGCGCACCCAGGCGATCCAACAGCGATTCGCAATCTGTCGACTGCCGAGACCGCGCTGGCGGGGACAATGACTAAGTTTCTGGGACTAGCGGAAGCCTATCCCGATCTCAAGGCCAATCAAAACATGTTATCCTTGCAAGAAGAGCTAACTAGCACCGAGAATAAGATCTCGTTTGCGCGCCAAGCGTTCAACGATGCTGTAACCTCGTACAATATTGCTTGTGAGTCGTTCCCCGGGAATGTGATCGCAGGTTTTGGACAGTTCGAAAAAGCCGAATTGCTGGAAATCAGTGCTCCCGCCGAGCGAGAACCTGTCAAAGTCCAGTTTTAGCAGGATGACGACCGGTGGATTTTTTCGATCATCAGGATCGCGCTCGCCGTAAAACTGGGTTGCTAGTTGCGTACTTCGCGCTCGCAGTAGTTGGCGTGGTTGTCGCAGTCTATGCGGCCAGCGTCGGAATATTGACGTACTTTTTATCACGATCGTCCGAGCCCGAGCCATTTCGGCTGTGGCACCCTGAACTTTTTGTTGCTGTAACCTGTTCGGTTATCGCGGTCATCGCCACCGGTACGTTCTACAAAATAATCATGCTGGGTACCGGCGGCGAACATGTGGCCGTTGGGCTGGGCGGAAAAAAAATACCCGCCAACACGCGCGACCTCTCCGAACGGATTCTGCTGAACGTCGTCGAAGAGATGGCCTTGGCATCGGGAACTCCGGTACCGCCGGTTTACGTCATGAACGACGAGCCAGGTATCAATGCCTTTGCGGCTGGGACGACTCCCCAGAATGCAGTTATTGGAATCACTCGCGGGGCCATCGATACGCTCAGCCGCGACGAGTTGCAAGGTGTGATGGCTCACGAGTTCAGTCATATTCTGAACGGAGATATGCGCCTGAACATCCGACTGATGGGATTGTTGCACGGCATTCTCGTGCTGGCCCTAATCGGCTATATGATCATCAGAATTCTGGGAAATTCCAATACTCGGTCGTCTTCCAGCAGCAACAAGAAAGGTGGTGGCGGCATCATCTTTGCGATCATCGCGGCCGGAGCGGCCCTGTGGATCATTGGCTATGTTGGCGTCTTTTTTGCCCACCTAATCAAATCCGCAGTTTCTCGCCAGCGCGAGTATTTGGCGGATGCCTCCGCAGTGCAATTCACTCGCAATCCACAGGGCATATCCGATGCGCTCAAGAAAATTGGCGGCTGGGCCAAATCGTCGAAGATCGCCGCCCCTCGAGCCGAAGAGGCCAGTCATATGTTCTTTGGCGAAGCGATGTTCAACAGTTTCTTTGCAACGCATCCGCCGCTGCCCGAGCGCATTCGTCGACTCGATCCAAATTTTAGCGGAGCCTTTCCCAAAACAAGTATCGCTCATCACGACAAATCCGAGATCATCGACCCGCAGTCACTATCCCAAAAACGCTCATCTCTTCAACAAGCTCACGTGGCAGCGCTCGCCGGAGCGGAGCATTTTCATCAACAACCAAGTGAATTAGTTGAAAGCGTCGGGGAACCAAGTTCGGTTCATATCGACCACGTTCACGATTTAGTAGACGCGCTGGCTCCCGTTTTAGCAGACGACTTGCGAGATCCACTGGGTGCTGTGGCGGTCATTTACAGTTTGTTGCTGGCCCAAACGAATGCGTCGCTGCGTGAGGAACAACTGAAGATTATCGCCAAGCACTGCGACTCTGGGATCATGCAAGAGTTGCGTCGCGTCCTACCCACGGTCGACACACTAGCCCCTGAACAGCGACTGCCAGTAATTTGCATGGCGTTACCGGCGCTACATCAAATGTCTCCGCCGCAAATTCAAAATTTCTACTTAGTCGTTCGAGAACTGATCCATTTCGATCGGCAGGTCAGCGTTTTTGAGTACGCGGTCCATCGTTATATCGCCAAGCGGCTGTTGCCTCGACTTCGCCCTGCGGCGACCAGGCAAGAAGGGAATCAAAGTTTCGCAGCGATTGCACCCCACTTTGCCCTGGTCCTTTCTTTCTTGGCTCGCTTGGGAGATGCCAATCGAGCGAATGTCGCGTTTGAAGCCGGACTAAGCGCTCTGAACATCCCGTCGACACGCTTGGCGATTGTTGACGCGGCCGATTGTTCTATCAAGAACCTCGACGGTTCGCTCGATCGATTGGCAACTGCCGCACCGAAACTGAAAAAGCAATTGCTATCCGCCTTTGCAGCCTGTGTTGCCGAGGACCGACATGTTTCGATCGAGGAAACAGAATTACTGCGCGTAATCGCCGACGCACTTGGCTGCCCAGTTCCTCCAGTGTTGGACCTTGTCAATTGATCCTCGTTTAAACCCAATACCGTTCAACGAACGTGGGGTAAGCAT
>SYJV01000506.1 GCA_005798335.1 Planctomycetaceae bacterium
GCTTCGCAAAGGCAAGGAGATGACTGTCGAGTTGACTCCGGAAAAACGTCCCGAGCAGGCGAAGCAGGCCACGAAACGGAGAATCAATATCGAACAGGTTCTGGATCTGGAAAATAAATCACCGGAAGCTATCAAGGAATTGTTGCAGGAGCATTTTCACAGCCTGGGCAAGGAAGGAGTTGGTGTATGGAGCTTTGGGGTTCCATCCGCTATGAGACAGGGACAATTCTCAGCAAAGATCCAAGGTGATTTTGAAGCGAACGTAGTAAAGGATATCAACGGCAAACGCATTGAAGTCAAGGTCCAACGCAAGAACGATGGGCCTGCGAAAGTAACTGTCAAAGAAGGTGACAAAGCCACCGAGTACACCGAAAAACAACTCGACGAAGTGCCTGAAGAGGTTCGTGATGTTGCCCGCTCGTTGCTGGGAGGCTCCCCAGGTAATTTGCGATCCGGGGCTCTGCATATCGAGTTAAAGAAGGGTGACAAACAAGAGTCCAGTGACGGCAGTAATCGGCCAACAGAGAAAATTGAACGCAAAGGCAAGGCATTTATCTTCGGCGGTCCGAACGCTAGGTTCATTGTGCCGGAGAACGCTGACGAGCTTCGTAAAATGGCCGAAGAGATGGCGAAAAACGCACAGCAATGGACCCGCGACGCGGCCGCCGCCGTACCAGCAGAAGTGAAAGAACTGAAGAAAGAAATCGATTCTCTGCGAAAAGAACTTCAGGAGTTGCGTACACAACTAAAGTCTTCCGCAGAGAATTCGTCAAGCAAGTAATTCGCCAGCCGGAGTTGGCTTCCATCCGGGCTCGTCCGGATGGAAGACTCGCCGTTCACCCAAACTCACGGGGCACCATGAAACATCTTCGACGTGGCAATGTTAACTCGCGCTGCACGAAAGCCTTGAAGGCTTCCGCTACACATGAAATCAACAAGCCGTCGAGAATTTGATGTCGAAAGATAGGATCAAAATTCATCGAAATTCTTAACGAATTCCGCTACTAGATCGCTTGTCCAAGTTATCCTAACTGTTCCGATCGGGAGTAAGTTTTGGAGAGCGATTGGCGAATTCGGAGAAATCACTTCATCGGTGATGGGTCCAATGACATCCGAGAACTTGGCATCGGCGGCGACATGTTCTAGTTTGATTGAACGAGCACGCCAGCGAAATGATTCAGCGTGGCGCGAACTGGTGGATCTGTATAGTCCCCTGATCGTGATATGGTGCCAGCATTGCCGGGCGAGTCATGACGAAACAGCGGATTGCTTGCAAGACGTTTTCTCGGCTGCTGCTCGGTCGCTGGATACTTATCGCGCATCGGGATCAACTGGCTCGTTTCGCGGTTGGCTGTGGACGATCACTCTGAACAAACTGCGCGATGCAGCGCGTCGCAAAGCGCGAGAATTCCCAGCCGTTGGTGGCAGCACCGCTTTGGCCCGACTGGCCGAGATCCCCGACCCCGATTCCATTCCGGTCGACGAGCCCAGCCAACACAACGATCTACGAGAATTGGCAGCTCGTGGTCTTGCTCAAATTCAGAACAATTTTGCGCCACAAACGTGGCAAGCATTTTGGCGCAGCGTGGTCGATGGAGTCGCGACCGAAATTGTGGCTCGTGAACTGGAGCTCACACCAGCGTCCGTTCGTCAAGCTCGCAGTCGCGTCCTGCGCCGGCTGCGCCAGCAACTGGGCGACGAAGAATAGAGATCAGTCCCTGGCGTGCCTACAAAGCTAGATTGCAATGCGGCGAATATAGAGTAGCCATTCTATCGAGAGGATTACTAGTGCGCCGGCGAGCAACCAGCGCCAGTACTCGTGCCGAGTGGTTTGTTGAGTTACCGTTGCCGCAACGCTCTCCTCGCCGATGCGCACATCTGCTGCGGGACGAATTTCGCTTTCTTGTTGGCTGAATAAATTCACCGTAAACATCTGCAGTACTCGATCATCATCAATTGGTCTCGTAAGGTAGAATCCCAGTTGATCGGTTTGGTGAAACTCTAGCTTCGGTTGTCCGGCTCGGTCGATGACGATCGACTTACCGTCGGGGATCGCAATACGCACTTTTTCAAAGCGACTCGCCACACCGAGGGTCGCGTTCTGCCCTGGCTGAATCGACTTTGCACTAGCCGATGAAACGGCGCCGCCAAGGTACTCCAAGCAGTTCAGCAAGAATACGGGAAAGCTGCGTTTGATGGGCCAGTCCGTGTTGGGAGCTTTGTCACTGCCTTTGGTCAAGCTCAATCCAAGCACGGCGTCTTGATAAGCGTCGCGCGGTGCAACGGCCATCAAAACTCCTACGTCGGTTCGCAGCAGTTCGCTGGCACCCTCGGGAGGATTCAATGCGTTGCCTTCAACGATGCGAACTGTCCCCATATCGACATATTGCATAATGGGATGCGCTCGGTTGGTATCAATGACGAACAGTGGCCCGCTGGTGTTGGCGATGGTCCAAGAGTCTCCAGGCGGGATAGATCCAAAGAACAGTGTATTGGCCGTAGGCATTTTCTTGGGCGAGCATTGGTCATAGATGAACAAATCGACCTTGCCTAACTGCGCAAGTGCATCCAGCTCCGGCGTATCAAGTTGTGCTGGATCGACGATCTTGATGCTGGCCAGCGCCTGGACCGGCGCAGTCGCCAGCGCGGTTTCAAGAGCGGTGTTGCCGCTGGTAACGAGGGCCACTTCCAACTGCCTGGGAGGGTCCAGCCCGGCATAGGCCACGTTATCCAACTGAAAATCATCATCGGATTCGATTTCCAAGCGGAGTTGGCCTTGGGTGGCTTCGCGAACATCGAAGTTGATGCCACTTTCTCCGCCTGCCTCCAGTTTCACCTCGACGGCATCGACCAGCGTACCATCCAACGACAAGCTGGCGGTTACCTGGGTTGCCGCGTCGACAAAGTTACGAATTCTAGCAAACGCTTGCACTTGGTTGACTTTCTCTGAATTTCGTTCCACGGAGAAGGCTAGAATACCTACGTTGCGAGCCGACGGAGAACCGATGGGAATATACTCGGCTGATAGATTCCCCAAATTGCCCTGTGGAGCGGCGAATCCACCGTCACTGAAAATGAAGATTTTTGCGGGGAGCGCTTCGGCAACTTGAACGTCCATAACGTCTTCGATTTGGCTGGTTCGTCCAGGATTGGCCAGTCCCGACGCAGCGCGCATGGCTTCATTCAAATCGGTGGTGCGGTTCGTCGGCTGAATCCCGGCGACTGCCTCGCGCAAGCGGCGACGATCGCCCGAAAACTCTTTCCGCACGTCGGCACGATCAGAAAAGGCGATGACCATCGCCACATCCGTACTGGCCATCGAGTCGATCAGTGCGATGGCGCGTCGTTTAGCTTCCTCCAAGCGCGTGCCTGCGATGTCCGTCGATTGCATGCTCGATGAATTGTCGATCAGAAATATCGAACGACTGCCCAACGTCTGTTGACCCCGCGTTCCCGGGCGTAAGCAAGCGAGGATCAGCAAGCCGATTGCCAACAATTGCAGCAACAGCAGCAAGTTCTTGCGTAGTCGTTGCCAAATGCTATTGACGTGCAAATCCTCAATCGTCCGCCGCCACAAGTACGTGCTGGGAACCTGGACGGGCAGACGACGCAATTTTAGAAAGTACAGCATGACAATCAGCGGCGGCACACTGAACATCAACAACCATTGCCACCACGCTAGCATGGGAATCCAACTCATCGAACCAATCCTCGTTGACGCAAGTATTGATTGATCATCAAATCGGTGCTCTGGTCGCTGCGAGCCAGCAAATAGGTGATCCCGCGCTGCGCGCAAAACTTCCTGGCCTGGTCGACAAACGCTGCCAAAGTTGCTTGATAACGTTTCATCAGAGATTGGCTGACGGATACCTCGGCCTCGTCGTCATCTTCACAGTCGATCAGTTTCAAATCACCTTTTAGATCCGGTTCCATCTCTTCAGGGCTGAGCAAATGCAGGACAAACACATCCATTTGCCGGCCAACTAACATGCGCAGGGCCGGTTCATAACCCGACTTGTCCATCAGGTCGCTGACCAACACGCAAATACCACGACCGGTATTGCGCAGACTGAATTGCTTGATGCTGTCGGTCAGCGAAAAGACCTCGTCGGCCTTGCGAGATTCTACGAACTCGAGCATGCGCCATAGCTGCGAACGACCGCGCAGCACTGGGCTGGAACTATTGCGGGCACCGAGGAATTCGATCTTCACTCGATCACCGCGACACAAACCAATAAAACCGAGCGCCGCCGCAATCTGCTGAGCCGCGAAGAACTTTGTGGGCTCACCGAATTCCATCGACGGACTGGCATCGACCAGAAAATAGACGTGTAGATCCTCCTCTTCGAGGAACAGTTTGAGAAAAAGTTTATCCAGACGCGCGTAGAGATTCCAATCGACGAAACGCAAGTCGTCGCCAGGAACATAATTGCGAAAGTCGGCAAACTCGACGCTCTGGCCTTTGCGACGGCTGCGACGTTCACCCTTTAACCGTCCACGAAAAACTTTGCGGCTGACCAATTCCAAGCGTTCGATGCGCGCAAGCAATTCCGGTGGCAATAACTTGTTGGTAGTAGTGACGCTGGACATTTTCGTGCATGTGTAGGAGCGGCGAACTTTTGAGGTAGATAGAGTTGTTAGCCTACACGATCGACACGTACTTCGATACACGCGCAAGTTCTTTTGGAAACTTTTGATTTTGGCGGTGACATAAAAACAGCAATTGCGGTTACACTAAATATTTCGCTGGATATTCACCTATTACCGCTGTTAGGCGAGTGGCAGATGAGTACTTGCTGGTACAAGCCCGAAGCGCGAGCGAGTGTGTGTTGGGAGCGACGCACTCGCTTGCGCTGCGGGCTTGTATTCGCAGATGCCCGTAAATTCCTATTTTCCGTTCGCGTTTTCGACGACGATTCCAGACTGATACCCGCGCGTAGGATGTGATGACTGTTCATCTTGCAGATCCCGATGAATCGCCTCAATCAGACGTTGTGATCTGGGACGGCGAATGTTCGTTTTGTCGCCAGCAAGTGGAGCGATTGAGCTGGTTCGATGGCTCGCGGCGGCTCAGTTACATCAGTCTGCATGACCCTCGAGTCGCCCAGCGATTTCCGGAGCTGACATATCAACAAATGATGGACCAGCTTTGGTTGGCGACTGCGGACGGTCGTCGATTTGGCGGTGCCGATGCGCTGCGTTATCTCAGCAGACGGTTACCACGGCTCTGGTGGTCAGCTCCCTTGTTTCATTTGCCCGGGTTGATGCCTGTGTGGCGCTGGGGTTATCGCCAAGTTGCCCAGCGTAGATATCGTCTGGCTGGCAAAGTTTGCGCTAACGGTGCATGCAGTTTGCATATCCAACACAAGCCCAGCAATCGCAGTTAAGCATTTAGACGCCGTAGAACGATGGCCGCCGCGTGAGTTGGCTTCAAGGCTGTGGTGGCGATACCGGACACAACTTTCGTGATGTTGTGGTCGACTTGATCTTCGCTGGACCATTGAGCACTGTCGGCGGTGGTCAAGTACACGCTCAGCGTGTGATGTCCGCTGCCTGGACGCTCGCCGATGATATGCAATAGCGTGCACCTGTGATCGAGACCGCCGAACAACACTTGACCGATACGGTAACCTGCGCGAACTCGACCGGATCGTACGACAACGATCTCAGGGGACAAACGATATCCGTGCTCATGCAGTTGACTGCGCAAGCCATCCAGCAACGGCAACAGATTCCCATCATCCATCAGGGCCAGAGCGTTCAGCCCTTCCGAGACAACGATCTGCGTGTTGTATTTTCCAGCTTGCCGTGTCCGCAGCTCTGTCAGCCGCTGGTGGGATGAGCGACCGAGTCGTTCGCCAGTGGATGGGTGCAAAATGTAATCGGTACGATCCTTCGAATGCGTCTCGACTACGACATGCTCGGGTAAGTTATCGATAAAATCGTCATTCCACTCGACCCAAATGCACTTCTTGGCATCTTGGTAAATTTGCTGGATTTCACTGCTCAGTTTGGGTGTCAGTTCTTCGACCTTTTCACCATAGCCCGCCGCGATAAATACGCCGCGCCCGCGAATTTCCTCTAGCGTACGAAGGCCCTCTGCGCGAATCTCAGCATCGGATCGAGTATCGGATTTTTTCCGACGATATTGGAGATAAACCCATAATGGATCGCCAAAGTGCTCTGTCGGGTTCCCGATTTGGTCGACGATTTTCAGTCGCTGGAAGAATTCCCACATGCGATCGTTGACCCGATAGCCGTGCTTGCGGCGCAGTCGTAAATGATCTTGAAAACCGGTGGTGAGATAGCCCAACATAGGATCGATCTTGGTCGGTAGTGCCATCAAGTACGCTGGACTGGCCGGTGCAATGGTATCCAAGCACCAATCCAAATCGTTCAGCGCGATATCCATATGCAAAGTCGAACAGACATCCAGGCCGATGGTCAAGCCATGGAGTTTGCCCATGACAATGTCTTCCAAGCAACATCTCACCAACTGTTCGCGCGTTCGAAATACTTCGGGACCGATAAAACCAGCGACATCGTTTACGTGCACCCAAGCCGGAGCGAATCGATCGGCAGAACCGCGAGCCTGAGCGACTAACTGAGTCAAACGTCGAGCCAAACCATACTTGCGAGATTCGTGCAAGACCATGTCGAAACCATGATCGTGGCCATTTGTGAAGTCGGCACCTTGGCCAGTTTCGAAGTACAATCCGAAGCGGCCTTTGCGAGCTCGCGCGTAGTTCGCCATCTTTTCGATGTTGATGTCAAACGTGGCGTTAGCGCGGTCGTTACCAGCGATGCTCTGAAACCACAGAGCCGTCGAGTTCGGATGTTGTCTCTCGACTTCCGCTTGAACATCGATATGCGCCAGTACGCAGTGGGGCATGAGGTCGTCAATCGCAAAAGTCTCCAGAATGTCTTTCAGCGCCGCTTCCACAGCGAATACCGATTGTGGCTCGCTGGACACTGGATTGGTCCCCAGCAATACGTCGCCGACCGCGTAAGCGAACCCGCTGAACACTTGCCACATAATGTCGTCGACATTGTCCGTGGGTGAATTGGGTTGAATGCGAGCTCCCAGATATCCTTTGGCTCCAATTTGACTGCCTGGCAGCGAATTAAATATCTTGGCGCCGACGGCGGTTAATTCGTCGTTGGTCATCAGCTTGACCAGACAGCCGATCACGTCGCTCGACAAACCGGCTTTCGCGGCATGAATCGCGGCCTCGGAGGCGGTAAGTAGAAAAGTTTTCCATTGATCGAGAGTCCAATCGCTGCGCTGTTCCATGGCAAGTGGGTCGCGCGCCGCCAAGATGAAATCAAATAGTTGGTCGCGCAGCACGGGATGGGCGTCAATGTCGCTGGCTTTGGTGTTGGCCAGCAATCGACGAGCGCTAGCACGCGACGCGGTATCATGAGCGCACACACCGACAATTTCATCGCCTTCCTTGAATTCGTTCGCGGCGCCCAGCAACTGCTTGTACTGCGCTAAATCGAATTGGCCGACTGTGCGATTGAGATAGCTAAAAATATCGTCATTTGTAGCGACTGAATTAACGGATATCTTGGGTGCAGCAGCTCGACAGATCTGCGGCCGCATGTGCACAGCCACCGTTGCGGACACAAACATACTTTCCAGGAAGAATTGGCGACGGATCATGCGGGGTTCTCCACAACATATAGAACCAGGACTCAGCAGCAATAATGTACCAAATCTGTCAAGTCCCATTGCTCAGCCAGGTTAACAATCGATAGGCTTTAGAACTTGTTGCACTTCCAGCTCGTTGGCTGGCATAAAGTACAATTAGGCGCACTTGAACTCAAACCGCGTGGTACTGAGGGCGGAAATGGATTCTTCGACGCACAAAGTTCTGTGCTGTGTGGGTTCGGCCGTCGGCGGTCAGCCTACTCAGTTCGTGATGGAGAAAGCGATCGCTGCGGCTCATTTGGACTGGCGGGTGATAACGGTTGAAGTCGAGCCCGATAATTTGGAGGCTGCGATTGCTGGCATGCGCGCTATGCGGTTCACCGCGATTCGTTTCTTTCCGCCGCTGGAGAGTCGCGCGGCACAACTGATGTCCGGCCAGTGCGCTGTTACCAGTTTCGTTGGAGGTATCACATCTGCCCGCAACAACAATGGAACTTGGGAGTGTTGGCACAATAGTGGCTTGGCGCTGATCGACTGCTTCGCCAATCGTGGTGACTGGGCGGCGGCTACCGTTTGGCTGGATGGCGACGGCGAAACGATTCGTAGTTTAGTGGCAGCCAACATCCAGCTTTCGGCCCGGAGAATATTGTGGTCGAATCCTCCCAGTGATTTGCCAAGCGAAATATCGAGCCGGACCATTTCGTGTCGATTCTCGGTGCAGGATGCCGAAGCGACGGATCGTATCGTTGCCGAGATCGGCACCGAAAGCGAGACCGCTTGTCTAGTTTTGATGGGTAGCCAGGTCAGTGAGCGCGTTCATGCGCTCGCCACGTTGGAGACTCTCAGCTCGCGACAATTGGTCGTTTTCTCAAGCACATCGTCGGACAAAGGTCGCTCGCAAATCGATTGGCCCGGCAAACTGGCAATCATCGATCAACCGGCTTTGGAGATCGCCAAAGAGATCGTCGATTGTCGACGTTGGACCGACCGGCAACCAGTTCGCTCGGAAATCCAAGATGCCTACGAGGAATACATGGACCTGTGAGGCGAGCGTTGTGCCGTGAGAAATTCGGCCTTCGCTCGGATCGTGTTCGCTAAATTTTTTGCTCTGCAACGCCATACATCGAACCCTGCAGGCTCGTCGGGCTTGCCCGGTGGGATGGTGAGATCCAATCTCGCGAATCCCACCGGCTTGCACGGTGGGATTCATGCGATTGGATCTCCCTATCCCACTATTCAATCTCAAATAGCTGACTGTTGAGGAAAAACTCCGAGCCTGGCTCGTGAACCGATACTAGATTCTCTACAATGGGATCGGCGTGCATGAACAGTTATCTGTGAGAGTCGATCGAATGGAGTACCGCAATGAATGCTGAGTGGTTCATTGCGTTTTTCGTTGGCAGCTTGCTGCTGATCGGTCCGACAGTGGCGTTCATTTTGGCGCTGGTGGCGTACGTTCGCTCGAATAAGATTCAGCAACTGAGTGAACGAGTTCAGCAACTTGAAAAAACTCTGTCGAGCGTCGTAGGCCAAAGAACGGTCGCAGTTGACGAACCTCCCGTGGTTATTGCCGAAGCAACGCAGGTCTTGTCCGAGGCGCAGGCGAGTTCTCCGGTTGATTTGAACAAACCAGCTCCCGCTGCGGTTGCTGCAGGGACTGCACCGATCGGCTGGGAAGCATTCGTGGGACAGCGCGCGTTTGGTTGGATCGCAGTAATTTTGTTCGTTTTTGCATCCGCATTCTTCCTGCGTTATGCATATCAAAACAACTGGATCGGACCGCTGGGCCAAGTTGCGATTGGGGAATTGGTAGGCATCGCCTTGGTTATCGCTGCCTGGCGGCATGTCACTCAAGGTTGGCGGCGATTCGCTGGCATGTTAACAGCCGCCGGTGCTGTGGTGTTGTACTTGGCAACGTTCAGCGCGTTTGCTATCTACCGACTGCTGCCACAGCATGTTGCAGGGTTATTTTTGGCTATGATCGTCGCCGAGTCGCTGATGATCTCGGTGTTGTATCGGTCTCTGTCGGTCGCCATCGTATCGGTGATCGGTGGGCTGTTGACTCCCATCCTAATGGCGTCGGACGTTGACAACTATCAGGCTCTGTTCGTCTACTTGGTGACCTTGAACTTGGGTGTCATGGTTGCACTGCAATATCGCGCCTGGCCTGCGGTGTTACCACTGATCGGCGGCGGTACGCAGTTGTTGTTTTGGATCTGGTATCACTCCAATTACCATCCTGAAAAGTTTGCTTGGGCGATCGGGTTTAACGTCGTGCTGTTTGCGGCACATATTTTGTTTGCGCTGCAAGGCTGGGCCTACACGACGGTATGGTTGCAGTGGGAGCGCTTGGTCGTGTTTGCGCTCAATGCCTTGTTGAGCTTTATCACATTTCGCGCTTTGACCGTGGCCGATTATGGTCATTGGCAAGGCGCATTGGCTATGATCATGGCGGTCATTTACGCACAAGTTGCCTACTGGGCGCTGCGGCGGGGAACTGGCAATACGCGGTTGCCACTTACATCGCTGGCAATATCGATTGGTTTTGTAGCGTGGACGTTTCCGATCCAAGCCGACGCACATTGGGTTGCGGTGGGTTGGTCGGCGATGGCGCTGGCTCTGTGGATTTTCGGTTTGCGTATCACCAACAATAGTCTGAAGTGCCTGGCGGCGTGTTTAGCGGTGATGTCGATGGTGCGAGTGATCGGATTCGATTTGCTGCTGTACGTGCGCGACCCATTTATTCCGGTTTTCAATGGCGTGGCTCTGCCCTCATTGTGCGCCGGAATGTGCATTTTGGTAGGCGTGCTGTTCTCCGAGCGGTGGCGGCGAAGGCTGCATGAAGCTGAACAATGGGCGATCACTCTGTTTGCGATTGCCGGCATGATCTTAGTGTGGTTAGTGCTGTCGCTAGACTGCTATGGTTACTTCGTGTCGCAGTCGATCGTCGGTGGCGACATCTCCGTTTGGCGTTTGCGTGGGCAGTTGGCTTTGACGGTGATGTGGACTGTTTTGGCGACGATGCAACTGATCGCCGGTTTTTATTTCCAGCGTCCGCGACTGCGCTGGTTTGCCATGGCTCTGTTCGCTGTCACTGTCGTCAAAGTATTTGTCGTCGATATGGCTAACGTCCAACAGCTTTACCGCATCGCCGCGTTTTTCGTGTTGGCCGTAGTCCTAGGCTTGGTCGCGCGGTCTTACCAGCGCTTTCGAGGTTGATTCATGATGTCGTTAACATTGTACGCTTGTGTTCGTAGTGCGATCATGCCACAGAGATTTTTCTTCGCGTTTGCGATAGGGCTGGGGACGGTTTACTGTTGCAATGGTCAAGATTCGGGGCAAGCCGTTGCGGACGCTGTGAATGCGCAGAGCGCGAGTGATATTAAAGCAATAAACGCAGAGCAACCTGCCGAGCATTTATCGGATTGGGAGTACTTTGCAGAAGTGAAAATGCAGGCCGCGTTCGATCCCGCGCAGCCAAAAAATTTGCGTCAATTCCATTTGCCGCCGGCGGTGTTTGCCAAGTCGCGATCGGACTTGCTCGACCTGAGGCTGTTTCATTCTCAAACTCAGGCGGTACCATTTGCGCTGCGCGTGCTCGAACCCAAGACCGTGCGCGAGTCGATTAACTCGCGACGATTTAACGATTCGATATCGAAGTCAGGCACCCGCGAGCTTTCTGTGGACTTGGCGAGCACCGAGTATCAACACAACGAAGTGGAGATTATTGTTTCCGGCTCCGAGTATCGCCGGAAAGCTGAGTTGGAGGGAAGCGATGATGGGCAAGACTGGAAACCACTGGCTGTGGGATTTCTGCTTGACTATCGCGATGAAAAAATTCGATTCGAAAGAAAATCGCTCACATACTCAGACAGCCGTTTGCGCTACTTGCGTTTCACAGTCCATCCCGATCCAGCCCGGATTAATGCCGAAGGAGCCACGGAGTCGTTTACCGTCACCGAAGTTCGCGTATTGCACACAGTTCAACAGGCCGGAGAAAAGTCGACAACGACCGCGACGAGCGTCAAACGCGAACCAACGCGGATCATGGGTGCTCCCGGCTCGCAATGGACGATCGATTTGGGAGGCGAAAACGTGCCGGTTTCCGAATTGGAAATCGATGTTGCCGACCGAGAATTCGCGCGCGATGCGCAAATCCAGGCCGAGTATCCTGCGTTCACGCCGGGCAAGAAATCGTTCCAAACACTGTCACTGAACAGCGGCTCGACATGGCAGCGACTGGCTGGTGACGCGATGCGACCCATCGTGGTTCAGTTCAACGAGGTTCAATCGTCGCGCTTGCGCATCCAGATCGCCGACTATCGCAACGCTCCGCTAGCGATTCAGCAAATTCGCTTTCGCGCGGCCGCGCGGCAAGTTGTATTCGAGTTGCCTTCGACAGGAGGCGACCCGCTGAAACTGCACTTTGGAAATTCACTCGCCGAGCCAGCTCAATACGATTTTGCGCGCAATCTACCGATCAAACTCGAACCATCACCCGAGCATGTAATGCTGGGCGACGTAACCGCGAATCCCGAGTTTGTCCCGCCGCCGAAACCATGGACCGAACGATTGCCGTGGTTGATCTACGTGGTCCTAGCTGGTGTCACTCTGGTGCTCGCCGTGATCATCGTCAACCTCGCGCGGCACGCGATTCGACTACACGATTCGATGAATTCGGAAGCAGTTGGCCGTTTGCAGACAAGTGACCAGTAGAATCGCTCGGCGCGAGCAACCGCACCAATACAAGCTCGACGCGCAAGCAAGTGCCTCAATCCTGGCACGCACTCGCTTGGCGTTCCTTATGGTGCTTGACGCAGCAGCGGCTTCTGTTCGTACTTTGAGGGTACGGAAATAAGCCACACAGGATCATCCAAACCTACATTGGGCCGACGACGACCGACAACGCGGACATAGCCAAGGTGTTCGCCGCGATCAGACAACACCGCTTCAATCTCGACCCTATTGTCCGGTGCTATCAAGTTGTGCCACTGGATCCATCGCTGCCAGCCGTCAGGCATGTTGTCAGCTAACTCGATGTCGACGATCCCCGTGCGCTCCCAATGCCGGCGCCACCACGCTGCCGAGTGTAAGCTCAACATACCACGCTCGCCGGCCCACCATGACTGAAGATGAGCGGGCAGCGGACCATCGATTTCGTGCATCAGCCCAGCAGCCGCAATCGCAATGACGCCGCCAGGTTTTACAAAGCGTGCCAAATAGTTCAAATAATGATCGTCAGTTCCAAAGTAAAAAAAAGAGTCGATCGAAACGATGACATCAAAAAAGTCAGTTGCGAATGGCAACGAGCGAGCGTCGGCATGGATCGGATAGACACTTGTTGCCATATCCGCATCACGAATCCGTTGTTGGTTTTCCGATGCGCTGCACCACAGATCGGTGGCCCACACAGACACGCCATATTCGCGGGCTAAGAATATTGACGACGCGGCACGGCCGCAACCAAGGTCCAATACATTCATGCCGTGCTTCAGGTCCAACACTGATGTCAGCCATTCAGTCAACCACAGCGAGTTAGCTCCTCCGCTAACACTTGCGAGAATCCAATCAGGATGATATGCGTTCGAACGGGGAAACTGGTCGTTAAGGAATCGATTATCAAAAGGCATGGATATTCCTCAACAGATCGCTACGCGCCACCTCGAGATACACTAGACGCACGATTGTAACAACGCACGGTCCACCGCTGAAGAGCACGCGAACAGTCGGCGAGCGAAGGTCAGCGCAGTGTCTCTAATGGCACTGACCAAGTCCCGTACGGGACTTTTCGCGATTCGCTCAACTTGTGCACCACATGCAAAACAATACTTGCGATAATCACTTCGATCGCACTGGCTGGACCAGTGCTACCCCGGAGAGCAAGGTTCGCTCATCGCACCAGCGAGCCACCTCCGGTGATTGGAATCGTTGTTGAAAACGGAGTGCTGGGAACCATCGGGGCTTGGAAGCTGACCGGCTGGTAGACTTGATTCGCAGTAGCAGATGGACCGTGCGGGTTTCCGACCTGGACCGCCGTCTTGTTAGCGGCAATTGGCAACGTCTTCTCGTTAGGTATCGTGGATTGAGGTTGCGAGTTGCTAGGTGCCAGTTCGACGGGAAAGTCTTCGGATTCTGATTCCATCTGTTGCCTGATGGCTTGGTCGCCTTCAGTCAAACCGTAATCCACGATTGCTTGCCCAAGCCTGCCAGCCATCGTATCCGCTCGAATTGGCCCTGGATCGATCCACAATCCTTCGCCGTCAATCTGCAGAGTTCCCATATCGTGATCCAAGTTGCGCCGTAACGATTCGTACAGCGCCCAAGTTCCAATAAACGTGTTTTGCGAGGTGAGCAGGTCAGTCAGTGCACCGACTGCGTCGCGGCTGGCAGTTGGTCCGGATGCTTGTCCCAGCGTTTCGTTGATCTGACGAATGTCTTCGTTGATACTGATTTGCTCAGCCGCATTGCTAAGCGCAAACCGCTGTTGTTCGAACACAAATTGACTCAGACGGATGGAACGCAACTGGGTGCGCAGCGTATTCCAAACCGCGTCTTCAAACAGATAGTATGATCGTCTGGCTTGCTGGAATTCGATCAGTACCTGGCGATATCGATTGCGCTCTTGCAAACGGGTGATCGGCGCATCCCACTGCAATCCAACTCGGAGTCGGCCGGTGGAGCTGCGCAGAGCCAGCGGATTGTCTCCAACGTTTTGAACATCACCGCTGAAAGTCAGATCGAGCGTGCTTTCTAAATCATCAGCTACGACTTCGATCGCTCGCCAACTGTTCACCACCGCAGCTCGGGTGTTCATCCAGTCGTGTCGATTCACACGCGCAATCTCCAACGCATCGCGAGGCTCGATATCAATTTCGGCCAGGACTGCTGTCTCGGTTCGCGCTCGGGCTTGAACCAGTTGCAGCGCTAAGACCTCCTCCGTCGCACGCGAAATCAAGCTCTGGCTGGCCAACATCGCACGAGTGCTGATGTTCGCAAATAGAGTGCGTCCGGTGTTAGCTTGGGCAAGTTCGTTGATGATCTTGGCGATTTCTTGCTCAAGGGTGGCTGAGTCCTTGCTGGACTGTTGGAATCGCGCAGTGAGTCGCGCGAGTTCCTTTTCGAGTTCCTCGGGTAGCGCCGCCAGTTTCTTGTCGTCCAGCAGACTCAAGTCAAATGAGGACAGCGGCAGCAATCGGCAGATCAAGTCCTTTTCGCGGACGGCGATATCTCGCAACCTGGCCAATTGGTTCGCTCGATGAGGAATGATCGAGCGCAGTCGTTCGATATCGGCCTTGATTTGTGTCAGGTCCTCGTCGATCAATCGTTGGTAAACTTCTTTGATGGGTTGGACCTTTAATGCCAGGTTTCTTAGGGAGCTGAGCAGCGTATCGCTGTTGGTGATTGAGCGGTAATCGCTGCCTGTCTGGGCATCCTTTTCCACCGTACTCAATTCGAGGATTGCAGTATTCGCTTTGCCTACTTCCTCGCGCAATGCGGCCAGGCCATACCGGCGCTGACGCAATTCTGGAGTTACTAGTTTGAAACTGTCGAGTATGTTATCGCGAATTTCAATGCACAAATAAGGCGGCAACCCAAGATCGCGTTTGAACTGATCCAATGACGATTCATAGGTCGACTGCAGATTGATCTGTGATACCTGGGCGCCGAACAAAGATTGGCGAGTTTGCGCGACCTGCAGCCTTTGTTGTGGAATCGCGGTTTGGGTCAAAGGAATCGTCTGCAGCAATTCGCGATAAGTATCTTCCAGTTGCAACAGATTTTCTTTTAGGCTGATCAAGTTGTCGTCTGTATTTTCGATGCTCAGTTGATCTTGCAGCAATCCCAGATAACCGGCGGCTGATGGAGCGGCAGTGTTGGCGAACCCTTGATTACCGCCACCGCCACCTCCGGTGACTTGGCCGAATCCGCCGCCCAGGCCGGTAAAGCCCGAGAGACCAGCACCTCCGAACACACCACCACGGCGCTGCGGCGCCTGATCCAAAGTGCGTCCCGTAGCGACGCGCAGATAGAAACTTCTGCGATAGCGCTCAAAGGCACGTACGTTCGACAGCAGTGTTCGCTCAGCCAACGTCAATCGCTCCAGCACCACATCGCGCCCTGCTTGGCGCAACAA
The DNA here is from genome assembly GCA_005798335.1 of Planctomycetaceae bacterium. GTDB lineage: Bacteria > Planctomycetota > Planctomycetia > Pirellulales > Pirellulaceae > Aureliella. Next base: position 15,789 of record SYJV01000506.1, read on the forward strand.
AGGTTGGATCAGTGAAAAATCGAGCAGCGTGGTCGCCGACTGATTGTTTGGACCGCTGATCTGCCAAGTCAGATTATTCGCAAAGCCGACAACCAAATCCGCTCCAGTTGCGAAAGATCGTTCCATGGAAAACGGACGTCGACCGCGGCTGAAGGGTCCGGTCGAGACGGTCGTACTGCTGTTGTTGCCGTTATTTCGACGTCGACCGTCGGTGGTGTAGGTAGTGCTGTAGCCACCGAAGAACTGCGAGTCCAAAAGGAAGCGTTCCGAACTGACGTCCAAGGCACTCAAATACAACGTTTCCATGGCTTGTTGATACTGCGGCGAGTGTAGCAATCCAATTCGCACGGCGGTGTCCAGATCCAAGACCAGCACGCCGCGTTCGTCCAATGGCAAGTAATTCCACCACTGAGGATTCTCGGTCAGATTGGTTCTACCGTTGGCTTCCCATAGCGGGTAACCGTGCTTTTTGTCTACCATGCACATATATCGATTCGATGCCGGATCATCCTCTGGCATCGGTGGTCGATCGGGATTGAACGGATCAAACATACGGCTGCGCGGATCTAACTCGATTCGATACGGACGAGTATTCTCGCCACTGTCGGCGATCTTTTCGTCGATTAAATGATAGGCTTCTCGATTCGTTTTCGCGCGATGCTGTGCTCGAGTGCAACCTGCGGTCAACGGTAGGATACTCATGGCACCGGTAATGCCCAAGGAAACGCCCAGCAGCCAGCGTCTCATTCCGCTGCGTGCATGCCGTTGACGCGCAAGCCTAGTCGTCGGCGCAGACGTTAGTGATCGATGGAAAGACTTGGGTCTAGCTCTCATTGAGGCTTCCTTGCCCGCGAAATCGGTACGAACACGCTGTTGCTAGAACTGCGATCAGTCACTATCTCGCACTGAACCAGAGTCAGTCGAGAACCTTTGGCGCCGCGCATCGAGCGCGCTCAAAGTCGCCTGCATCCACCAGCGGGATTTAAAGGCAAACGCTGCGACTTCTGGCCATGCGTTAATTTCGGGTTTTTCCAACTGCAATCTAAACTAGGTTTATCAGGGCCATACTTTTCTTTCTGTTTAACCTAATTTTACAGGTCGTCCCAAATTTGCCTGTTTTGCTAGTCTTTGCGAATATAAGCCCGACGCGCCAGCAAGTGCATAGCGCCATCAACGCACTCGCTGGCGCGTCGGGCTTTTTTTCCCGTAAGCGGCAATGAATCTTGTTGGAATAGCATCAAAAGCCACCAATCGAGGGTGTGGCTTGGCGATTCCCATTCGTTCGACAATAATGTGGGTGGATTTTTCGGCATGGTCAGACTAGGACAATGAGACTTAGATAATGCACTCCTATGCTCGATTGGGTATCTTTGGAATTCTTGCGTTGGTCACCCTAAGGGTTGGCATCGGATGGCACTTCTATATGGAAGGTGCCAGCAAGATTCGTAGCAGGGACTTCAGTTCTGAGGGTTTTGTAACGTCGGCCAAAGGTCCGTTAGCGGAAAATTTTCAAGCATTGATATGGGACCGCGATGGCCGGTTGCGTTTGAATGAAAATGAAATCAGGAAACAATTCGCTGGCGCCGCGAGCCAGGCATCGCAACATTTTGGTTTGACTGCCGAGCAAGGTAAGGACCTGGAGAAACTGAAGAAAATCACGCTCGATAAATTGACCGTGATCTACGACGAGAACGGCGAGAATATTTACAAGCATCTGAACAGTTTCGAGCGTTTCAAAAAGATGGAAACGACTCCGATGTGGAACAAAGTTGCCAGCTTGCGGGGTCAAAAGGAGAAGGTGGAAGCGGAAAGCCTGCAAGCCGTGCAGCCTGCCCTGAAGTCGATCGACTCGGTTTGGGCGCTGTATGAATTGCAACTTAACGCGATCGCCACGCCCGTGCAGCGCCAGAGTGCAGGACGATTCGTGTTTGCGCGTCCCAATGAAGGCACCATGAATTTGCGACTGGTTGATCGCATCATTCCCATTTTCGATATTACTATAGGAATTTGCTTGTTGCTGGGTTTCATGACGCCGATTGCTGCCGGATTGGGTGCGGCATTTATGTTGAGCGTAGTGCTTTCCCAAATGCCCGGCTTTCCGGGCACTCAGCCTACGTATTTTCAGGCCGTCGAATGTCTGGCGCTAGTGGTCCTGATGACCAATCATGCCGGTCGATACGCTGGATTGGATTTTCTTCCCTGGGCTTGGTGGCATCGCGCCAAAGAGCCTGCATAGATAACCTACGATACCACTGAAAAACTTCACGCTACCGACCAACAGCTTTACCATCTAAATGATGAGTTAATAGGAGAGAGCAGATGATTCCACTCACCAACGAACAACGCGATACCGGAAAAAATAATTACTACGAAGCCGTCGGCGTGACGCGCCGCGATTTTATTAAAGGTGTGGCCGCCACAGGCGCGGTATCGGGCACTGGCCTGGGTTCCATGTACTTTGGTTACGGCAAAGTAAACGATCCGGTGCGCATTGGTGTTATTGGCACCGGCGACGAAGGCAACGTTTTGATTGGAGGTTGCACGCCCGAATATGTAACCGTTAAAGCCATCTGCGATATTCGACCCAGCAGTATTCATCGCGCGTTCCATGGCGATTGGTCCAGCGATGCTGCGCTTGAGGCTCGGCCGGGCTTGATCAAACGAGCCGGCTACAGCTCCGAAGCCGAAGCTAAGAAGACCGTCAAGGTTTACAACGACAAGAACGGTGGTATGCAGGCCCTGCTGGATGATCCCGAAATCGAAGCCGTGATCATCGCACTACCATTATTTCTACACGCACCGATTGCGATCGCGGCACTGCGCCGCGGCAAGCACGTGCTAACTGAAAAGTTGATGGCCCATAACATTGCCCAGTGCAAAGCCATGGCTCGTGTCGCAAAAGAAACTGGATTGCACTTGGCTACTGGCCATCAGCGGCATTACAGCGTGCTGTACGATAACGCGGTTCATTTAATCCGCATGGGATTGCTCGGCCAACTGCATCATATTCGCGCGCAATGGCATCGAGGTAATGTACCGGGCAAGGACAGTTGGCAAGTGCCACTGCCAGGCGGCGAAATATTGACGACTGATGGCAAAAAACAAACCGTCAACCAAATTCAGGACGAATTGAAGCGATTCAACAACTTGTTGCAATCGTCCACCGATGGCATTGAAATTGAACAACTCAAAAAGAAAATTGCACAATGGACCCAATGGGACGCAGACAAAGAACTCGATGCCGAAAAGCATGGATATGAAGAGAGGAAAATTGGCCAGCGCGTTCGCACGGCGATGGAGGAACTGGTGCGCTGGCGATTGTGGCAGCGTACCGGCGGAGGATTGATGGCCGAATTAGGCAGCCATCAGTTAGACGCCTCGACAATCTTCTGTTCGGCGCTTCGCAAAGATGGAACCAAAGCCCATCCGTTGACTGTGCATGCAGTCGGTGGTCGTCATATCTTCCCTGAGGATCGTGACGCGGAGGATCACGTATACTGCACTTATGAATTTCCCGGTCCAGAGTATGATCCGAAATTCGATGTCGGTTATTACAACAAAGCCCAGGACTATCCTCCCAAGAATAAAGGCATTCCGGCTCACGCGCAGGACCCAAACAAGAAAATTGTTGTAACCTATTCGTCGATCAACGGAAATGGTTTCGGCGGTTACGGTGAAGTCGTGCTCGGTACCAAAGGGGCTATCGTGCTGGATCGCGAGTTGGAAGTGATGTTGTACAAAGATGCAGACGTCTCTTCCAAAGTCAGTGTCAAGTCCGATAAAGGTGGCTACAGCCTCGATACTCAAGCCAGCGGCAGCTACGCAGCCTCGACCGCAAAATCCGCTGCTGGTGAAAAAGTGAGTCGCGGATATACCGAAGAGATCGAACACTGGGCCTGGTGCATTCGCAACCCCGATCCAGCCAACAAGCCCAAATGCTATCCCGAAGTCGCCATGGCCGATGCCGTCATCGCCCTGACCAGCAATGTCGCCATGGCACAAGCCAACCGTGGAGACGCAGGTTTCGTCAAATTCAAGGAGTCATGGTTTGATCGCGACTCCGACGAAACTCCCGACGGCAGCAATGTTGGCGAAGAAATGAAACGCATGGCAGATTGGAAGATTGTCTAAGCCACACCTGGACTTCGAAAACAACCATCGATAGGGTGCCAACGAATAAGTTGGCAAGTACGGAGCGCCGTGAGACTGCGTTCGTAATCTAGTCGTCGAGAAAACTATTCCCAGCCACCAGATCGCATTCTGGATTCTATGGTCGGTCGGTATATCTTGTAAATTCGGAATTTACTAAAAGGGCTCCATGATTCGTCGTCCTTTGGCTGGGCGTCATGGCGACATTTCTATTTGCGCATGACAGACTTGACTTTATAGTTCCATCGTTGACAAGCTATACTCCAGCCGGAGTTGCGAACAGAGCTCTCGCCAGTCGCTTGGCAGTGAATTCGCTCGTCAGGATATAAGGGGGTCGCGTAATGGGCACAATCGGTAAGGGGCACTTGCTGAGTGTCGCGTTGTTGATCAACGCGATATGTGCAGAGCGAATATTCTGTCAAGATAAGGCACAGATCGAATTACTCTCCGCCGAGCAAAGTGCATTGATGGAGCACGGCGAGAAGATCTATCTCCAAAAGTGCAGCATGTGCCATGGCGCGAAGGGAGAGGGCGTGAGTTCGCGCCATCCGGAACCATTGGTTGGAGATGCTACTGTCGCAGAGCTGACCAAGATCATCGAAGAGACGATGCCCGAGGATGACCCACAGTCGTGCCTGGGCAAGGATGCGGCGGCCGTGGCGGCCTTCATCCATTATGTCTTCTACAGCGAATCGGCGATCGTGCGAAATCGCACTCCCAGAATCGCAGTCGCACGCCTGACCGCAAATCAACTGCGTCAGTCTTTAGCCGATTTGTACGGCCACTTTGGCGACACAGTAGAGGTAACGGACCAGCACGGACTGCAAGGAACTTACTTCGATGGAGCTCGCTGGAAGCGCGAAAACAAGAAACTGGACCGCATCGATCCGACCATCGATTTCGACTTTGCCAAAGCTAGTCCAGTCGATGGTGTTCAGGCCAAGGCCTTCTACATCAGTTGGGAAGGAGGCGTGAAACCGGATGTCACTGGCCGCTATGAAATTGTTGTGCGGAGCACTTGTTCGTTCGTCTTAGATTTCGGAAAAATCGATCGCGAGTTGATCAATAACCATGTTCAGTCAGAGGGCCAAACAGAATTTCGACGCAGCGTATATTTATTGGCGGGGCGAGTCTATCCGCTAAAGCTGATTTTCGTGCAACGCGAACGCAAGACCGAACAACCGCCCGCGAGAATCTCGCTGGGCTGGGTTCCGCCTCACGGAACCGAGCAGATAATTCCCAATCAAAACTTGCTTATTGGCGATTTCCCGCCGGTCTTTGCTTTACAAGCAGAATTGCCGCCAGATGATCGCAGCTATGGTTATGAACGAGGGGTCGCCATCGATCGGATCTGGGACGAATCGACTACCGCCGCCGGAATCGAGTTTGGTCAGATCGCGGCCGTAGAGTTGTGGCCAAGTTCTCGCAGGCGGGATAGTGGGGATGACCAACGAGCCAAATTGCGTTCGTTCTTAAACGAATTAGTGACGACTGCGTTTCGCCAGCCACTGGACGATTCGCTGCGCAAACTGTATGTCGATCAGCAACTCAATTCCGAACCCGACGACGGCGAAGCGATCAAACGAGCAGTGCTGGTTGCGATTAAATCACCTCGATTCTTGTATCCTGCGCTGGATCGAGAGAGTTCCCAATCGCAGCGCGTCGCCAATCGTCTCGCACTGACACTGTACGATTCGCTACCCAGCGACCAGTGGTTGATCGATTTGGTGCGCAAGAACGAATTGGAGACCGACTTACAGATTCGCGCTGCTGCTGAAAGAATGGTGGAGGATTATCGTGCTCGCGCCAAGACGCGCGAGATGCTGTACGAATGGATGAATCTCAGTCAGGTTGCGGAGATCACCAAGAACTCAGCATCTTTTCCGGATTTCTCGCCCGAATTAGTCGACGAATTGCGGCAATCGTTGGACCTGTTTATCGAAGAGGTGGTGTGGAGCAAACGAAGCGATTTTCGTCAGTTCTTCCAAGCGGATTGGTCATACACAACGCAGCGGTTGGAACAGTCCTACGGTCCGGGATGGCGGCCACGTGAAAACTCAGGCCCTAAGTTTCGCAAAACGGCACACGATCGTCAGGCACACTGCGGGCTATTGACTCATCCGTTTCTGTTGAGTCATTTGGCCTACAACGATACGACGTCACCGATTCATCGAGGTGTTTTCTTGATTCGCTATATGCTTGGACGGACGTTGCGCCCACCGGCAGAAGCCTTTACGCCGCTCAGTCCCAATCTACATCCAGATTTGACCACCCGCGAGCGCGTTGAGCTACAAACTAGCCCAAACGAGTGTCAAACTTGCCATTCTAAGATTAATAGTTTGGGATTTGCCATGGAAAACTTGGATGCCGTCGGCCGATTCAGAACTCATGAGAAAGAAAAGGCCATCAATTCCGCTGGTCGGTATACAACTCGCAAAGGTGATGAGATAAAATTCTCCGGGGTGCATGAATTAGCCGATTTTATCGCCAATAGCGAGGATGTACGGCAAGCGTTCGTCAATCGCGCATTCCTGCACTTCGTCAAACAGCCTCCGGCGGCTTTCCGACGAAGCACCGTGCACGTACTGAGCGATCGATTTGTGCGCAACCGATACAGTATTCGCGACTTGATCACCGATATCGCGGTGACGGCCACAAAAGAGAATTAGAGAACAGATTACAACTTTAAAGTTCATTTAATCCGCCCACTTTTGATCCCACCTCGAATTATTCCTACCGGGAAAATCACGCATGCCAAATCAAACTTCTCGCCGCGATTTCTTAGCCAAAGCAGGCTTCAGCGCCGCGGCAATGAACTTGATGATGAACCTACCTAGTTTGCGCGCGGTTGGCGCACCAGCGGCTGGCGGAAAAATGCAGCGACTGGTGTTCATCTTCAGTCCCAACGGAGTGATCCCGGCGCACTTCTGGCCCGAACAGTCAGGTGACTCGTTCGAGCTGAAGAGAATCCTGCAGCCGCTGCGAGAATTCAAAAGTCGCATGCTGACTCTGCATGGTGTGTGCAATCGCATCAAAGGTGATGGCGACGGACACATGCGAGGCATAGGTTGTTTGCTGACGGGCATCGAGCTATTTCCCGGTGACGTGCAAGGTGGGTCGGACACTCCCGCCGGCTGGTCGAAGGGAATCTCGGTCGATCAGCACATCAAAAATAAATTGCAGGCCAATCCGCAAACACAAACACGATTTGGGTCGTTGGAATTTGGTGTGATGGTTCCCGAGCGAGCTGACACGTGGACTCGACTATCTTACGCGGGTCCCAACCAACCGGTCGCGCCAATCGATAATCCGTACCAGATGTTCGACAAACTGTACGGGCAATCCAAGAACAAGGAATTGTTCGCCAGCGTACTGGACGATCTCGTCGTTGAATTCAAACGTGCAGAAAAAATGCTGGCGGTCGAAGATCAACATATCTTGCAAGAACATTTAGCCATGGTGCGAGATTTGGAAAAGGGCCTAAAAGCGGAAATTGAGTTTGCCAAGATGCGATCCTCTGCCGGTCACGCGATTCCAAAACTGCCGCCCAACGTGGACGAACAGAATGACAATATTCCTCAGATCTCGCGCATGCAAATGGATTTGATGGTCAACAGTTTCGTGGCCGATTTCGCGCGCGTGGCTACGTTTCAAATCACCAATAGTGTCGGTCAACCCAAAATGCGTTGGTTGGGAATTGACGAAGGGCACCACGAGCTTTCACACGAACCCGATTCGCATGAATCTGCCTACGAAAAATTGATCAAGATCAATACTTGGTATTGCGAACAAGTCGCTTACCTGGCCAAGCGTTTGGCGGAGACTCCTGAACCGGGCGGCGGGGGTTCGCTACTCGATAACACGACGATCGTTTGGACCAACGAACTCGGCAAAGGAAATTCACACACCCGTGATAATATCCCGTTTGTGCTCGTTGGAAACGGTCTTGGTTTCAAAATGGGCCGAGCCCTTGAGTTTGGAAAAGTTCCGCACAATCGATTGTTAATGAGTTTTTGCGAAGCGCTGGGTTACCCCGAAAAATCGTTCGGCAATCCCGACTTTTGCGCGGACGGTTCATTGACCGGCCTAAGCTAACGACCCGCGGTTTGGTTTTGAGGGTCGCACGTTAAGACTTGGCGAGAGCCGCCAATTTTGGATTTTGAACGCGCGACTCCTACCGCGCAGACGTCGAACACTAGAAAGGAACTTTCGCATGACGGGCGACATTTCTCGTCGCGGATTCGTGCGCACTGCAGCGCGCGGAGCAGTCGTAGGAAGCGCTGCCGTTGCCACCGAATTAGCTGGCCGATCAACCTTGGCTGTCGATACGCGGAAGTTCATTATCGACACGCACATGCACGTGTGGGGCAATGATCGCAAGCGGTATCCCTTTGTCCACCCTTATCAACCGGACTTCGTCGATGCTCCGCATTCAGCCACTTTGGAGTCCTTGATCGCCGACATGGATGAACATGGCTGTACTCACTCAGTACTCGTTCAAGTAATCTACCATGGCTGGGACAATCAGTATTTGGCGGCGTGTCTGCAAAAGTATCCTAGTCGCTTGCGAGGGCACGGGTTGATCGATCCGACCGATATTCAAGTGGCCGATAAACTTGAATTCTGGATGGAGCAGCGCGGACTCCACGGCATGCGTTTTAGCCCCATCTACTACGAGAACGGTCAACACGGCGGCGACGATTGGATTGAAGCGCCCCATATGCATCGCCTGTGGAAGGTCGCAGCCGCGCGGCGCGCTATTTTCAATTTTTTCATCTCGCCACGGCAGCTTCCGAAACTCGCACGCATGATTCGGACTTATCCAGAGGTACCAATCGTCATCGACCACTTGGGGCGCGCGGATTTGAAGTCCACCGACGCCGAAGCCGAACTCAAGAACCTGCTCGACTTGGCGCGCATGAAGAATGTGTGGGTCAAAGTTTCCGAGTTGAACGCTGTCTCGCGCGAGGTAGCATACCCGTTCCGTGATACGTATGGTTGGGTAAAAAGAGTCTACGAAGCCTTCGGACCAGACCGACTGTTATTCGGAACTGGATTTCCAGGCAGCGCTCGTGCGGCCTACAATCGTCCCACGCTGCGCGAGGAAATCGATTTAATTGACCGTCATATTCCTTGCTTTACCGCTGATGACCGCTTAAAAATCCTCGGGGGCAACGCAGCGAAACTGTGGAATTTTGCCTAATCAATCAGATGAGGCTAAACCAACCGACTGCTAGCGATGCAGCCATGACAAACAACGTCGTGCACATGGCCGCCGCGGTTCTTAATTGCTTCACTTTGACCGAGCGTTCATGATTGCGGATGATTGCCATGACGTCTTGTACTGCCAGCACTTTGAACGTATCCGGGCCATCGAGCGTTAGAGTTGCAGGTGAGTATCCTGCTGCGATTGGAGTTGCTGGAACTAACCGCCGATCAATCGGTGGAAGAGCGACCGGCGGCAGAACCATTGAATCACGAAGATGTCCCACTGCCATCTCACCGTCCTCTTCGCAAGACTGTATCTCAGTGGACACGACCAACTGAATTCGTTCCACCAAGTTTCTTCGTCGCCTGGGATCCAGCAGGCGATAAGTAGCGAGCACTATCTCAGCTAGCTGCTGTTCTATGTCCGCGCTTTCTAATTCGGATTTTTCGCGAACTCTGCGAGCAGCAGTGGACGCCCCCTCGCGAATTACGAATGTCCTTGATTCCCGCCGGGCCAGTCGCAAACGCCGATAGTCCCTAGCTTGCGCCGGTGGTGGCAATTTCCAAGACGATGCATTTTGTTCAGCCAGTTTCATCATTACTTTCCAGATTCTTTCCTTGAATACGGACTTCCGAACCAACGAGTTCAAGGATTCTCGATTTTCGTTTCAGTTGCCATGAATGACGCGTTTGTGGCGTACCGGGTTCCCTTTTTTTGCGAGAAAGTTCAAAAGCTTCAAATATCTCGGCTGTATCAGTTGGCTGAAACTCGCCCGGAATTAGGCGCGCCGCACGGGGTTTTCGGAATGATCAAGAAAACGCGTTAGGCGAGCGGCAGATGGAAATTTACCAATACAAGCCCGAAGCGCAAGCGAGTGCGTCAATCCAGGCGTATGTCAATCCAGGCATCTCACTCGCTTGCGCTTCGGGCTTGTACTGGTATATTCCCATCTGCCGCTCGCCTTACAGCTTTCCGTGTGGTTCGAAGCGTAAGATTGCGGCCAGAATTGAATTAGAAGATTCCAATTGTCGCAATCCGTGTGCCACATTGGATTGATTTTCCCTTCTAAATTCGGCGCTTAATGCTTCACAGCTCTTGGCTCAACGCGTTAAGCAATGCATCGATATCTCGCTCCGTGTTATATGCGTGGCAAGATACGCGGATCAGGAAGCGACCGTCGAGAAAATGGACTGGGACTTCGATTCGATAAATGCTCCATAATCGTTCTTGGAGAGTGTTATGGTCACCGACAGGGAGCTTTATGGCTACCATCCAACCATAGAGTTGGCGAGAGTCGGCATACAGCGGCTGTGTCCCGGGCAATTCAAGCAGTTGCGTGCGAGTATATCGAGCCAGAGCGTGATTGCGTTGATCGAGTTCGGCCATGGCGACTTGCCGAAAAAAATCAATCGCTGCGGGGATTGACAACATTGCACTGCAATCGCGCGTGCCGGTCCAAAGGAATTCGTCGGACCATTGAGATGGCTGCTCTGGCGGCAATCGCCCCCAGCTCAACCGCAATGGCTCGGCCTGATCGTGCCAGCGCGGATGAATAAACAAGAATCCACTGCCAATCGGTGCGCACAACCATTTATGACAGCTCGCAGTATAGAAGTCGCAATCGAGCTGGTTCAAATTGATCGATTGTTGCAAGAGTGCATGCGGACCATCGACACACACTGCGATGCCAAGATCGCGCAATTTAGGGCACAGTTGCTCGACGGGCATGATCATCGCCGACGGCGAAGTAATGTGGCTGACGACGACCAAACGCGTACGATGTGAACAAGCGCCGACAATTGTCTCGACAATTTGATCTGGGTCATCCACTTGTCCAGGCAGTTGTAAGTATCGGATCGTTGCTGCTGACTGCTGACATCTTCGCTGCCAAATACGTTTGACCGCTCCATACTCATGTTCATTCAGCAGTACTTCGTCGCCAGGCGCCAAGGGAAACCAACTAGCCAGTTCATTCATGCCAGCGGTGGCGTTCTCGCAAAGTGCAATATTCTGTTCGTGTGTACCCAGCCACAACGTCAATTCACGACGCGCGGCCAGCCACAGCGATTCGAAATCGCGTACGAGAAAGTCCATCGGTTGGTCTTCGCAACGTTGCCGCAAACTCTGCTGCGCAGCGCGCACCAGCAGCGGAACGGCACCGAACGAGCCGTGGTTCAAATAAGTCACTCCAGCGCGAAACTGCCACGCCCCGCCAAGCGAATCTACAGTCATTGGTTGTTCCCCGCGCAAAAGGGCGTCAAGCCCAGATAGAAACGAGTGCGCAAAAACTCTTGCAACGGCGATTCACTGAGAACCGCGATCCAGCAAACTGGGTCTGCTTTGCTAGTCGCCACCTCGACGTTAGAATCACCCACACCAATTCACTCAATTCGGGCC
>SYJV01000507.1 GCA_005798335.1 Planctomycetaceae bacterium
AGGCGAGGATTGGGTTGAGCTTGGCTTTGCAATAAGTTCGAAAACTCAACCCAATCCTCGCCTAGCGGCTGCGGGTTAAACGATTTCGCTGCAACGACTTGTTCTTTCCACTGCAAATGAAAGTGGCGCTGTCCATCTAGAAATATGTAGTGTATCCTCGCGGAGCATCTTAGTCACTACATGAGTATTTTAGGCGCAAGTCTGCTTTGGCTTTGTACGTCTGCAGTCTAGCCCGCCTCTCCGCTGTGGCTTGTCCCGTCGAGCATCGCACATCACTGTTGCTCACGAACACGTATGCCTGGTTGGAGTTGGTCGGTTGGGTGCAGGATCACGTTTTCGTTCTCGTTCAACTCGCGCAGTACTTGCGCGGACTGACGATTGCGCTGGCCGATTTGTATCTCACGCAGATGCAAAATTCCGTTGACGATCGCGAATACCGACCACTGATCTTGAGTGCGAAACAAGGCACCTGCTGGAACTTGCACTTCGTCTTCAGCGTTCCACGCAATCGTTCGCCGAAGTTTCAAGAAAACGTCTCAGTTGCGAGACCATTCATGAACCTGCGAATCGCTAAAGATAATCTGGTCCCGTTGCTGCCTTTCGGTTGATGGCCTTACTCTATTGTGCAGAGCCATTAACGATTATGAGTCTATTACCAATCGATTTTCACGATCTCGTGCGGACCCAGCGCTAGACTATTTTGATCGCCGTTTGCTGTCACCCACTGCGGGATGTCCCCGGCAGTTAGTCGTTGGATACCGGCGTTTGGACCGAGATTCGGTATGGCGACTTTTGTTCCTTGAGTTTGTAGGTTGCCAACGATCATTCTATGGCGCGTGCCAAGGCGCATGGCAAGTCCAATCACTGAACCAGGCTGACTCGATTCTGTCTCGAGCACAGTTGCTCCAGCGAAATCCGCCGCGGCTGAGAGCACCGCATAGATCGGGTATACTTGCTGTGGACGAGCAGGAAACTTCTCAGGTGCAATGTCTTGTTTTTTGCCCGCCATGACGCCTTTCCAGCCTACCGTTTCATAGTATGTGACACTGTCGACACCGGCTTCGGACAGGTATTTTAAGCTAGCAAGTGTCCAAGCTGCCGCAAACATTGTGGGCTGTCTGGCATCGACGTTCGACGGTAATTCTCCCGGCAGCGGCACGACATTGGTCGCCTGGATTCTGAGAGTAATCGGGCTGATCAGAATAGGACGATCAGACAAAAACGTACGCGCGCTCCGCACGGTTTCGCTTTGAATAGGCAAGGTCTCGATCATCGACAGATTGTCAAACGCGTGTACTTGAGGATTGAGGCCGTAGGAGATGACATCCACACCATCCAGCGTGGGGCGATTACGATTCAGCTCTGTAAAATTCGTATCCTCTCCAACACCGAAACGAGCTGATGGCAATACTGGGGTCAGTGCGCCACGCACCTGTATGAATTGTGCCGGCGTGGCTGAGACAACTAAACAATTGGAAACCGGTGGATTTGTCGAGCGAACTTCGGCAACCACGGCACGAAGTTCTTCGTCCAACTTCTGACCGAAATGCAGCGCCATGAGCAATTTGGTTTCGAGTAAATTGGCTTGAATTGTCGCGCACGCCAAATCGGCTGCAAAGTTCGAGTTTGCTGGATACAGATCAACTCGCAGATGACGCAAATGCAATTTCTTAAGATGATCTGTTTGCAGTGCATCTAGTGTGTCAAATTGGCTGGACACGCGCAATCCGATGCCAGGCAGTTGCGATTTACCATCGTTGATCGACAGACGGATGGGTTGCTCGGACGATTGTGCTGACTCGGTCCGTGGCAAGGCACCTTCGAAGCTGAGCGTGAATTTCTGCCGTACCGTTGCTCCGTTGGAAACTACAACGGGATACGGGATCTCCAGAGGCGTGCAATACGTTTTGAAGGAAGCGTCGGTCCAATTCCGCTGATCCTCCATCTCAAACACGTCGCCTTCAAACTGAACGCGTGCCCATAAACCAGGAGCAAACTGATGAGCCACTTCTTTCAAATTCTTGGCGGGTTGATGGGGCGCGATCAGCACGGGAAAACTGCCGGAATGCGTCTGACCATCGCTGGTCAACAGACGCCAAGATTTACCAGCCACAGTTTCGCCATGTAAAATGCAGAATCCAATGCGATTGCGTTTGAATTCCGATTGTGCTTTTCCATTGAACGAGTATTCCAAGTGTCCGTCCGCACGCCCCAGGATTTTTCCTTTCCAGACAAAGTCAATTTCCCGTTCGCGGCACCTTACTTGAAACTTCAAAGTAAACTGATCAGCCGACTGCTCGAGTTTAATATCAGAGACTTGCGGCGGCACAGTTCCCCAAAACTGATCGCGCACCGGCGCGCTAATGCCTCGCAGCACTTCATGTTCGCCCAAAGTGATCGACCTGAGCAGCGCCAGATCCGGTTCGAAGATCATCGACAATGGTCCAGCCTTCAGTCGCAAAGGTTCCGCCGACCAAGCGCTTTCAGCCGCCAGAACGGCAACGAGCGAAATCAGGCAAGGAACAAGTTGACAAAAACGGTTTTGCATTTTCAAACATCCTGACCACGAAACATCACGAAGCCTGACACATGGTTCATCGGAATTGTAACGATTCTATCGACAAGTCAGCAACTATTTGCTCGGTCACTTCATCTATCACAATTCAGAATTCCATGGGGCTGAAACACCGGTAACATGTTGCTCAACGCCGCGAGTGAAACTTTTCGTTGCTCGTATCGCGCATTTCAGCTCGATGATTTCGGAGAACTACCGCAAGGAATGAAAAGAAGACAACGCCCACTAGACCGAAGACTAGTTGTGGATAGCCCTGAACGGGAATTCGATTGCCGCGTGCGTCCACCGGGATGCCCATGAACGGCGTGGTTTCCAGAATCTTCAAGATCGCGTATGCTGACACAACAATACAGAATAGAGCCATCGCGATGCTGGCGACAAACAGCATCACCATGGTCGATGAAGATCCCAATGCTGGCTCGGCGCCATGCTTGGGCTTCGTTTCTTGGTCATCACTCGACACGCATGGCCCCTTTCCAGAGCGCCATCTCGATCTGCCGAAGTCATTCGGTTGGCAAAATCGGTCCTTTGGAATCCAACTTCCAATCGGCAACGTTTTTCTTGCCCGGTTCAACAGTGAATTCCAAAGTTGAATGCACGTTGTACTTCGTGGGCACCGTTTCTTTCCTGGCGGGAACTGGCTTGCCTTCTTCGGTGATATTGCTGCCCTGAGCTGTGGAGATGCGGACAATGTTCTTGCCGGGCACCGCTCCATCTTCTGTATCAGAATAGCTCAGTTTGTAAAATCCCTTCTCATCTGTTCTGGCGCCAGAAGGGCTGGATTGTCCATTGATAAAGATGATGGACGCTGCCTGGAGCGGCTTCCCATCCATGGTTACCGTTCCCTCAACCGGAGCTAGATTGCTGTTGTTACCACAGCCAAGCACCGTGCCGAGGAGTAGGCAACTGAACAGGTACATTGGAGTAAAACGTACGACCATCAATTGCGCTCCAACAAAATCAACCAATGAACGCAGTGCCCAGCCCAATTCAGATTGCCAAGTTCGTTCTAAAACTCGCCGGACAATACCAAGCCGTCATTCACGGAGAACAATCGCTGGTAGAGACCATAGTTGTTGCCATTGTTATTTCGATCGAACGCACTTGCATCGTTAATCCATGCCGTAGATGTATGCTGAAGTTTTGACCTATGAATCGAACCGAGCCATCAGCGAAACAGAATTGAGCTCCTCCGGTGTGGTTGCTGCTGGCAGTGCGATGCGGTTGCGGATTTCCTCGCCGCTCTGTCCAATTCATCGTCCATTGGCCGTTGATCATCAAGCAGTTCGTTGCGCCTTGTGCAAAATCGACGATATCCTTTCCAGCGTAGATGCGCGAGCGATTTCTGCGATCGGCGTCCATATCCCACTTGGTTTCGGCAACCATCACGCAATTGGAAGTTCCGTCGGTGATGTTGCTGATGCCATAGGGCGCGCCACGATTGGACCGCTCGAACACGCCGTTGTAACGTAGAGTATTTGGTGAGGCACTGAGTGCATTTCCCGCCCAGCCATCATAGGATGTTCCACAGCCTTGGTAGGAACTGGTGGCGGAGTTCGGAATGGCTCCGTCGTTAAATTGCAGCGGTTTGGTATCGGATGGACAAGCAAATATGGCCAGGGGTGTTTGGCACACAACACGGTTGCGAGTAACCGTTAATTCCCCTGCTGGGTAACTAAAGTTGATCAGGTTCTGCTGGTTGCCTTGTTCGAGAAACGATAATGCTCCTGCAAACAATCCCCAACCTGTACCGCCTTGTGCGTCGAGCGGGTTGCCATCGAAATGACCCGTGTAGCTGTGCCCATAAGGAAATTTCTTGTAGGTGTCATGATAGTTATGCATGGCCAAGCCAAGCTGTTTCAAGTTGTTGCCGCATGACATGCGCCGCGCTGCTTCGCGCGCTGCCTGTACCGCCGGCAACAGCAATCCAACGAGCACACCGATAATTGCAATGACGACCAACAATTCGACCAAGGTAAATCCCGATTGGCGCTGCCGCCATAGTTTGACAGCCATAACTACCTCGCAAATTATAGAAAAGATACCGAAACCGTTAAATCACGGTGACGCGCCGCATCGTCAGATGCATCCTGAATCACAGCGTGATCCTATGTGCAGTTAGATAAGATATTAGGATTGAATCTACCCCATAGGCGAAGAGTTTGCAATATTACAGTAATGAATTGCGAATTCCATTAGTTGTCGGTGTTGAAGCCTGCCGCCTATTGGCACGCTCGATTGGTTCGCAATGCAGATTTGAGGTTTCACGACCTGAGAAATGGCTTCCGGCAAGCGTGTGATGGGCAAATTAGCTATGCTGGGACAACTTGAGATTTCAAGGCAAAATACCAATTCACAGTCCTCCAAACCAGGCGCAGTTAACTGCGTGCACCTCGCTCGATAATTCACCTTCCTCTTTCCTATCCACAAGCTGAACATGTGCCTACATCAAAATTATTTAATTCGAATGTTCGTGGCGACTTCTGTAATTTCCTTCGCGATCGCAAGCGCCGACGAGCCTGTGCGTTTTCGCCGCCATGTGATTAATTCGAATTCAGAGTTCAGCGCGGCCGCGGCGATCGATGTGAATTCCGATGGGCGGTTGGATATTGTTAGCGGTGGCTGGTGGTATGGCAGTCCCACTTGGGTGCGCCATCGATTGCGCGATGTCGAAATGATCGGCAACCGCTTTGACGATTATTCAAATCTGCCATTGGACGTCGACCAGGACGGCGATTTAGATCTGGTCAGCATAAACTATCGCAGCAAGAGCCTGTATTGGGTTCGCAATCCGGGTCGAGCTGGTGGCGACTGGCAGAAATCTGTAATCGATATACCAGGTCCCAGCGAGACGGGATTCTTGGCGGATGTCAATCACGATGGAATCCCCGATCTCATTCCGAACGGGACCAAATTCGCGGCTTGGTACGAACGTGCTCCGACCCAACCCGGAACTTCCGAAGTCAAGTTTCTGCGACGTAACTTGCCAGACGAGATCATCGGACATGGAATTGGAATCGGCGACATCAACGGCGACGGGCGCATGGATCTAGTGTCAGCCAATGGTTGGGCGGAAGGTCCCATTGATGCAGCCAAGGACAGATGGCTGTGGCATTCGGAATTCAAGTTCTTTCGCGATTGCAGCGTGCCGATGATTTGTTCGGACGTGGATCGAGATGGTGACACTGACATCATTTGGGGACGTGGCCACGATGTGGGATTGTATTGGACTGAGCAACGATCTGCTGATGTCGCCAATAACAACAAAGAACTGCCATCGGGCCTGATGCCCGAAGTCGGTGACGTTCTGTTAGGAAAAACGAAATGGGTAAGCCATGCGATCGATACCAGTTGGGCGGCGGCACATGCCCTGTTGCTGGGTGATATAGACGGTGATGGCCGAGATGACTTGGTGGCGGGCAAGCGATTTCAAGGCCACGATGGCCGAGATCCGGGTGAAAATGATCCGCTGGCCATCTATTGGTATCGTTTTGTTGACTCATCGCGCACTTGGCAGCGCAACACGATTTCATTGGGCGCTGGATGTGGTATGGATCTCGATCCGAAGTTAGTAGATATCGATGCCGACGGGGACTTAGATATTCTGGCTCCGGCGCGCAGCGGACTCTATTTGCTAGAGAATTTGCGTTTCGCGACCAACGAGACACGGACTGCTCCACTCGACAATGGATTAGACGATGCAGTCCCGCACTACTGGGAACATTTCGATCTGTCCTACTATTTGGCCGGCGATGGCAAGACAAGGGTACCGATGAAGACTCCTTTGGACGTTGGCCAGCGTCGCGAACACATTCGGCAGCAGATGCAGAAAGTCATGGGGCCATTGCCGAGTTCCATCGCACGTGTTGATTTGGATGTGCGGATCGAAAAAATTGAACAGGCCGACAAGTACACGCGAATTAAGTTGACTTACGCGTTTGAGCCTGGCAGTCGAGTTCCAGCATACTTGTTGATCCCGGATGGCCTGCGTCAACCGGCACCCGCGATGCTCTGTTTGCATCCAACGCATTTAGAACTTGGCAAAGCACAGATCTGTGGACTAGGTGGCCGGCCAAGTCGATTCTACGCTCATGAATTGGCTCAGCGTGGGTTTATCTGCTTGGCTCCCGATTACCCAAGTTTTGGCGACTATCCGTTCGACTTCGCCAAAGCGAGGGAATCTTTTTCAAGTGGTACCATGAAAGCGATTTGGGATAACGTTCGCGGAATCGACTTGCTCGAATCGCTCCCGATCGTACGTCACAATGCAATCGGATCAATAGGGCATTCGTTAGGCGGTCACAACGCATTGTTTACGTCCGTCTTCGATGGCAGAATTCGATGTGTCGTTTCCAGTTGCGGGTTTAACGCCTTCGAAGATTACTACCAAGGCAACTTGGCGGGCTGGACCAGCGATCGATATATGCCGCTGATTCGTACTCGCTACAATAACGACCCCAAACAAATGCCATTTGATTTCGGTGAAGTGCTAGCGGCAATTTCGCCACGTCCCATTTTTGTCAACGCTCCACTGGGCGATGCGAACTTCGCGGTCGCAGGGGTTCGCAAGTGCCAGGCCGCCGTGCAGTCGGTATATTCATTGCTGGCGGCCGACAAGGATTTATTATTCGTCTATCCCGACTGCGAACATGACTTTCCCGATGAAGTTCGCACTCAGGCGTACGACTGGCTCGCCAAGAACATATCCGAATAGGCGCAATTCAACTTGAATCAAGCGACCAATCCACCGCGATCCGAGTGCGACTCCATTGCAGGCCAAATACTGCCGATCGTTGACCCTGCTCGTTGCGAGTGCAAAGGGAGCTGTGTTTCAGTTTGCCCGTACAACGTTTTCGAGATTCGATCACTTAGGAACAGCCGAGAAATAAGTGTCAGAGAAATAAGTGTCAGGTACCTTTTGTGCGCAGCACCCGAAGGGCGAGTTTCTCGCAAAAGGTACCTGACACTAATTTCTCTGACACTTATTTCTCGAGCGATACTTAGTGCGCAGCAAAAGAGTCAACTGACATGGTTCACGCGCCTACGAGTGTGGATTCATGGCGGTGCACGAGCATTCGTCCGGCGCAGAACCAGCACGCTCAATAGCCGGCGCGACTCGACTTAACATCCAAGCGTCAGCGAATATTAACACACCCGCCTAACTCACCAATTGACAATCCGATGGCCGAACCGAGAGAAACACAGCCTGCACAAGTGATGGTGCCGAAGACGTTTTTCGAATATATCCGATCCTTCGGGCCCGGCATCGTCGTGGTCTTGACTTGGCTAGGCGCCGGTGACATCGTCGAAGCTGGAGTTGCCGGAGGTAATCATGGTTACTCGCTGATGTGGGTCATGGTGCTAGCGATTTTTATGCGGTTTTTGTTCGTCTCGTTAATCGCCAAATACCAGCTCTGCAACGAGCGACGCGAGGGTGTGCTCGATGGACTGGCTCGATTGCACTGGATCTTTCCTCCGCTATTATTTGTTGCTGCCATCGTCATGGGGCACGTCTACGGCGCCTACATGACCGTGGGCATCGCCGAAGCCAGCGTGAACCTGACTGGCGTCGGTTCGAAATGGATGTGGGCTGTCGTTTGGAACGGTATTGCAATCGCGATCGTCTTCAGGCCCAGCTTTGGTCGCATTGAAGTAATTTTCAACATCTTTTTGGCTGTCTTGACGATTTCATTTCTGGGTACTGCGTTGTGGATTGGGCCGAACCCTGCCGGAATTCTCGAAGGTACTTTGGCGTTCAAATTACCTGAAAAGTCAGGACCGTATGACTCGTTGCTGGTTGCGATCGGTACCATTGGTGCGGTGGGTGGTTCCTTGATGAATTTGATCTATCCCTATTTCCTAGAGAACAAGGGCTGGAATGGACCGCAGTATCGACGATTGCAATTGTACGATTTTTTGTTGGCGATAACCATGATGATCGTCCTGAATCTATCGATCTGGACTCTGGGCGCCGAGCTGCTGTATCCGCGAGGATTGACGATCAAAGAGCTGGAGGATCTACCGAGATTACTCAGCGAAGTGCTAGGCAACAGCGGCCGCGTCCTGTTCTATCTTGGAATCTTTGCGGCAATCTATTCGTCGATCGTTGGGCACGCGCTGGGGCTGGGATATTTGGGCAGTCATGCCTACTTGCGATGGAAGCATGGAGTCGGGACCGAGATCGGTAACTACCGCGAGCATCGATGTTATCGCATGATCGCGGTTTGGTGCTTGGTTTCGCCGATTGTTTGGACGGCTCCAGGATTGCCAGGCTTTGTGTTTTTGACTCTGCTGGTCAACAGCGCGCAAGTGTTGCTGGTTCCGCTGTTGGCAGGTGGACTTTGGGCTATCACTGCGAACTCAAAATACATCGGACACAAATACCGAAACCGCTGGTGGGAAAACGCAGTAATGTTGCTGCTTTTTGTCTTAGCGGTTTGGGGAGCGTTCGGATCGATCCAGTCAGTTTATACAGCGCTGGCCGACGCAATTAATACAAAGTAGGCTTCCAACCCGGCTGGAACATTTGCATGGTTGCCGCATCGTCGCGTTCTCGCATGCCGCAGCGTTGGTAGGTTTCATGAGCTCGGGCAAGCTTGTCGCGGTCTAAGTTGATTCCCAACCCAACTCCCGCGGGAACTCGCATTTGACCATCGACGATTTCTAGATTCTTGCCTTCGATAATATCCGCGTTTTCTGGCAGCCATACATAATGCGTGTCGCTGGCGTAGGTCAGTTCGGGTGTGATCGCGCCGGCGAGGATCATTCCCGCCATCGTGATGCCTGCATGGTTATTGCTATGTTGACTCAATCCCCAGCCAAGCGTTTTCGCGATCGTTCCCAACGTCTGAAATGCAGTGACTCCGCCCCAACCATGGTGATCGCCCAGCACGATGTCGATTGGTTGAGTTCTGATTGCCGAAGGAATGTGGTGAAATTGAGTAACACACATATTGGTGCTCATTTTCAAACCTGATTGGCTTCGTACATCCGCCATGGCCGATTGCCCTTCGACCGGGTCTTCATAGTATTCCAGTGGAAGTTCTTTAAGCTGTCGAGCGATCTGCAGCGACGTGGGCAGCGACCAACGTCCATTGGGATCGATCCTCAACAAGTGCTTGCCGCCGAATCGATCGTTGATGGCTCGCATCGCCGCCAGTTCGACCTGAGGACTGAAAACACCCGCTTTTAGTTTGTGCACGCGGAATCCAAATTTTTTATGAAACTTCCACGCCAATTCCGCCATCGCGTCCGGAGTGCGCACTTCGCCCCACTGGTCTAGTGCCGCGTCCCCCTTTGCACGACGATCCGCTAGTCGGCGATCATTCAGCACCTGGGTATGATCTGCCGCATAACGAAAAAAAAGATAGGAAGAGAACTCAACCTGCTCGCGAACTGGGCCGCCCAGCAGCTCACACGCTCGACGATTGGTAGCTCGACCGATGGCGTCCAAACATGCTAGCTCAATTCCAGCGTACGTGGAATTGCCGAGCGCAAGGATCTGGCTGGCAAACTTGCGATACGCGAATGGGCTGTTACCGATCAGAATCTGGCGACATTTTTCAAGTTCCACGGTCGTTCGCTCGCCACCGCGAGTTTCGCCGATTCCGACGATCCCAGCATCAGTTTCAATTTCAACGATATTCCGCAGGAAGTAAGGACCGTGGCAACCTCCGGCTGCCAACAATGGTGGATCTGGCAACGCAATCGGAGTGACCCGCAGGCCAGTGATTTTTAGATTTCGACGATTCACGTCAGTGGCGTCGTCGTCTAATAAAGTGTTTGCCACACAAGGGCGTGCGCCTGCGACCGAAATCCCTGCTGCAACATTGGCCAATAACACGCGGCGATTCCAATGCATCATGGTACCAATCCCACTTGAAGAGAATCACGATCCACAAATAACGGAAGTTGGACGCGCAAGAATGGCTCACTGTATCGTGAGTGTCAAGTATCGCGCGACTTCTAGAGGTGCCGAATCGGGCGGCCATTGGTGAGGATTGGCACCGGGCGACCTGCGAAATTGGAAAACGACTGATCAGGATCGATTCCTAAGTGGCGATAAACGGTCGCTAGCAGGTCTTGAGGTGTCACCGGATCGCTGACGGGATACTCAGATTTTGAATTGGTTTGCCCGACGATTTGTCCCATGCGAAGTCCGCCGCCGGCAATTAGGGCACTAAAAGCGTTAGGCCAATGATCGCGGCCAAGGCCAATTTGCCCAGAGAAATTCGTCGGCGCATGCGTGACTCGCGGAGTTCGGCCAAATTCACCACAGGCGATAACAAGCACATGCTCGTTCATTCCCCGATCATGCAAGTCGTTAATTAATGCCGACAGAGCTTGATCCATTTGCGGCAGCCGTTCGCGCTGGGCGTAGTCAAGATGAAATGCACCCGCGTGGTCGTCCCAGCTAAAGTGCTGCGTCGTGTCGTTGGGAGCCGTAGCGTCGATGTTAATCACCGCGGTACCTGCCTCGGCCAGTCGGCGCGCCAGCAAACAGCTTTGCCCCCAGCGATGATGACCATACGATTCCCGTAATTTGGCATCTTCGCGATCCAGCGCGAAGGCATCAGCCACTTGCGCGCTGGTCAAAATACTGAACGCGGCCGAGCGAAATTCATCAAGACCGTGGCTGCCGTCGAAAGCTCTCCGAAATGTGTCGAACTGAGAGAGCAAACTTTGTCGGTCATCCAGGCGTCGGTTATCGACTCCAGTGACCAAGGTCAAATTGCGAGGACGAAAATCACTTTTCGATGGATCGCCAGTTTCATACGCTTTGTGGCTGGCTCCTAAATATCCCGGGTCGGTCATGAATGGCGCTCGCTGAACGCCGACGTATTGTGGCAATCCGCGTACATGTCGCCCGCGCAATCGACTGGCGATCATGCCAAAATCGGGATGTTCCGAGTGAGCTTGCGAAGTTGGATCAGGCATCGCAGGCGTTTTGCCAGTCAACATCTCGATGCTGCCATCGTTATGAGCAGACATCTCGTGATGGAGCGAGCGAATCAGCGAAAATCGGTCGGCGATCTTTGCCTGCAGCGGCATGTACTCACAAATCTCTATTCCCGGAACGTTCGTCTTGATGGGGCGCAGCGGGCCTCGGTATTCCGAGGGCGCGTCGGGCTTCATGTCGTAAGTTTCCAACTGACTTGGACCGCCCCACATCCAAAACAGAATAACCGACGTATTTCGGTTGGCGTTTCCCGCCAATGCCCGCCTGCGAAGCAATTCTGGCAAAGAAAGTCCGCCCAAGGCGAGCGTTCCGACTCGCAAGAATTCTCGACGGCGACATGGTCCCTGGCAGAATTTCTTAAACGACATAGCTTACACTAAGTCTCCAAGTTAATCGTTCAATTCGATAGCAATCGCCCGCACTGGACAACCGTCGCCGGACGCGATTTTCAAAGGCAGTGCTATGAACACAACCATGGACTGAGTGAGTTGGTCGAGGTGGGCCAACCCTTCAACGATAACCACATTACCATGGAACAGAGTCTGATGCACTTGCGTCAACTCAACTATTTCATTGACATCGGCGACCGATGGTGGCTCGACTCCCACCAGCGCCACTCGTCGCTGGACAAGCCACTGGGCAAGTTCCAGCGAAATCCTGGGAAGTTCGTCACGATACTCTTGCGTGCCGTATCGCTTATGCCAATCCGTTCTCAACAGCAGCCGATCTCCGGGTTGGACATTAACGCCGCTGGATTCGATTTGCTGAGGAGTAATAAGCTGACGAGGTTGCGTCGGCACCAAATTGATGACTTTCGCTGGACCGCAACACGCTTCGATCGCTTGTGTATCGATACTGGCGGCACCCTCTACGAAATGCTTGGGAGCATCCATATGAGTTCCGCAGTGTGAGTAAAGTTGCAGATTCGTCGCGTTCCATCCATCCACGGATAGCGTCTTGGATGGCGTGATGGATACGCCACGCATATTGTTGTCGATCGACAGCGACAAATCGATGATTCGTCGTCCAAGTGATCGATACCCAGTTTCGGTCATCAGTCGTAGACTCCGTGATTATCGAGTGGGACAGCATGGCTCTTGTCAGCCTTCCGGTTGACAAAGGTGGCGCGGACCAATTGACCAGAGAATGGGAATCGATCAATCAAACAAGTTCTTCGATCACTTTGCCTCCGTTTACTGTGGGTCGTTCATCTCGCCCGTTATGCAGATATGTTAATTCGAAATGATTGAGGCCAAGCAGATGCAGTACGGTGGCGTGGATGTCGTGCACGTGGCAGCGATTCTCCGTAGCTCGAAAACCAATTTCGTCCGTCGAGCCAATCGTACGACCGCCGCGAATTCCAGCACCGGCCATCCACATCGAGAATCCCCAAGGGTTGTGGTCGCGTCCGTAGTTTTTACCACCAGGTGCACCGGTGTCACTGAATGGAGTGCGCCCGAATTCTCCGCCCCATACGACAAGTGTTCGATCGAGCAATCCGCGAGCCTTCAAATCCGTCAGCAGACCAGCGATCGGTAGATCCGAGACTTGGCACCACTTCGAATGGTTCGACTCAAGCGCCGAATGGCCATCCCAGCCACTGCCACTTCCGCAATAGAGTTCGACAAAACGCACTCCGCGCTCGACTAAACGACGCGCCAGCAGGCAATTGCGACCGAAGGTTGCCGTGGCAGGCTGATTGATGCCATACAAATCGAGCATCGCTGCCGATTCACTCGATAAATCCACTGCCTCCGGCGCAGCCGATTGCATGCGATGCGCCAATTCGTAGCTAGCGATACGTGCGTCGAGTTGTTCGTCGCCCGGCCTTTGTTGGCGAGTATGCTGATTGAGTTGCTGTAAAAAATCTAGCCGACTGCGTTGCTGCAAATGTCCCACGCTTGCGCCCGGATTCAAATCTAGGATCGGCGGACCTTGGCGCTGGAGCATCGTCCCTTGATAGCTGGCCGGGAGAAACCCCGAGCCCCAATTGCTGGTCCCGCCGCGCACCAGTTTGTCGTCGGTCATGCTTACGAAGGTGGGCAGATCCTGATTGATCGCTCCGAGCCCATAGGAGACCCAGGCTCCCAGCGATGGCCGCCCGGCTAGTACGGAACCGGTATTCATTTGACGCACCGAACCGACGTGATTGAGTCCATCGGCCCAGCACGATCGAAGAATTGCCAAATCGTCCACATGCTTGGCAATATGGGGATACCACTCCGAGACCCACAAGCCCGATTGGCCGTGCTGGCTCCACGTTCGCGGCGAACGAATCAGTGGCATCCTGTGCGATCCGGTGGCACTAGTAACTGGCAGTTGAAACGAATTCGGAATCGGTTGGCCATCTAATTTATTGAGCAACGGCTTGGGGTCGAACAAATCAACGTGGCTGGGCCCTCCCTCCATGAACAACCAGATTACCGAACGAGCTCTTGCTAGCTGAGATGAAGGTTCATGGTTACTCGACGGGACTGTAGCGGCTGAACCATTTTCGCTGAGCAACTGGGCAAGAGCGATACTCGCTAACCCACTTCCCGACCGCATCAATAATTCGCGTCGTGAAATCGCGTGAGCTGAGTTGGGCGACGACGTGTTAGTCAACATAATACGCGCGATCTTACCAAAATCAGAAGGGACGATTAAAACCTAAATACAAACTCGTTTGAATTCAGGAGCATCAAACAAAAGTCGCGTAGCGCCGTGTGCCGGACCGATCCATTTTCTTCGTGACGGATGGAGTCTTTCGATTCGTCGCGATCGCGAGTCGCTCGATCCGATTCGATTGTCTCGGCTTGCTTGACCAGAAAATCGACTGAAGTTCGAGATTCCCAATCGTCAGGTAACCGTCCATGCGCAAGCTGAAATGCGCGCCTGACTTGGCTGGTTTGATCATCACCGATTTCTTTGAACAAGCGTTTTGCAAAGTCGTCGGCCCACGTTCGACTGGCGTTGCCATTTAACATTGTTAGCGCTTGCGGCGCAGTAAGCGTTTGGTTGCGACAAGCACACGATTCATGAGTGTCAGGAAAATCGAAAGATTCTAGCAGTGGAAATCGATCGTTTCGGCGCACAAAAATGTAAAGGCTGCGCCGAGCGTGATCGGCCGGAGCAGCGCTGGTTTTCCAGCCGCCCATGGGAATTGGACGACCGTCGGGCAAGGGTGGGAATACGCTTGGTCCTCCCACGGCAGCATTGAGAGACCCGGAAATATATAATGCTGAGTCGCGAATTGCCTCCGCATCCAATCTCTGCGGTGGGAAACGCCATAACAACCGATTATCAGAATCCGACTGTTGCTCAGGACGGTCGAGCGATTTCTGGCGATATGTCGATGACAACACGATATTGCGATGCATGAGCTTGATGCTCCAGCCACTTTCAACGAAGTTGCTGGCGAGCCAATCGAGCAATTCGGGATGGGTCGGAGATTCACCGACAACTCCAAAATCGCTGGGTGTGCCGACAATCCCACGACCAAAATGGTAGTGCCAAATTCGGTTTACCATCACGCGCGCTGTCAATGGATTGCTTCGGTCGACCAACCATCGTGCCAGCGCGCTGCGCCGCCCGGTCGACGTCAGCTCACCCGGTCGATCGATTTTGGCTGGTTGCGGATCAAGAATCGAAAGGAATCCTGGTTCGACCAACTCTTTGGGTGAAGTGTACGCACCTATACCGAGCACATGCGTTTCTGGCGCGGTAGAACTGATATCGATAATTCCCATTGCGCGTGGCACATCGGCAGGTTTCAGATCCGCCAGT
Source organism: Planctomycetaceae bacterium (assembly GCA_005798335.1). Taxonomy (GTDB): domain Bacteria; phylum Planctomycetota; class Planctomycetia; order Pirellulales; family Pirellulaceae; genus Aureliella. The sequence goes on from SYJV01000507.1 coordinate 15,300, forward strand.
TGCGCTAACTCGACTCGGATCGCGTCATAGCGATCTTTGTCTTCGCCTTTCAGCGAAGCGGCGTCCTTGGCAAAGAACGGATCGGCGTGAGGCTTGGGACGCTGCGGGCAGGTGCCACAATCTTTATGATTGAGAATGTAAGCAATTTGCGATTGCAAGGGCGAGCGTGAAGTATCCGTAGCCGACATGGCTTCGATCACGTAGTCCGGATACCTAGCCAATAGTTGTTGCGGCGAGTACTTGCGCACCTTGGCGAGCAGTTGATCCATCTCGTTCCACAACGACTCGCTGCGCCGTTCGTACTCGGCCAGCCGTTGCTGGTAATGCGACAGTTCTGGCTGGCTGACCAGCGGGACCGCATCATCATGTCCTATATTGGCAAAGAATGCCTGCAATCGATAGTAGTCTTTTTGCAGAATCGGATCGTATTTGTGATCGTGACACTGCGCACAGTTAAACGTCAGTCCAAGGAAAGTCGCGCCGACGATGTCGGTGACGTGGTGCAAAATCTCTTGTCGCGCTAGGAGGATGTCCTTGTTGTTGCCTTCCTCCGGATAGTGGCGCATAAACGCGGTCGCGATGCGAGCTTCTAAATCGTGAGGCCAATTCTCGTCACCCGCAATTTGCTCGGTCACAAATCGATCATAGGGTTTGTCGTCGTTGAAGGCACGGACGACGTAATCGCGATAACGCCATGCATGCGGGCGAGTTTCATCTTGCTCGAATCCTGTACTTTCCGCATACATGGCTAGATCTAGCCAATGGCGAGCCCATTTTTCACCGTGCTTGGGTGAAGCCAGTAATCGGTCGATAACTCGATCGTAGGCATCGGGTGAATGGTCGTTAACGAACGACTCGATTTCATCGGGAGTTGGGGGCAAGCCGATCAGATCAAAGCTTACGCGGCGCAGCAATGTCGCTCGGTCCGCTTCTGGCGAGGGAGCGATCTCACGCAGCGCCAGCTCTTGCAAGACAAAGGCATCGATAGCACTGTTACTAGTCGCCGAATGGTTGAGCTTCGGCGGTATAGCACTTTGAACTTTCTGAAGCGACCAATGTTCCAGCTCGCTTTGAGAAAACGGACGTTGAGCAGGCGTAACTGCCAATAACGATCCGCAACAACCGCCACCGACGATGGCGATCAGCCATATTACGAAGCGCGACACTTGCATTTCGATTCCATGCAAACATAAAGCCTTGGGGTCAGCAAACTTAGGTCAACCGCGCTGTGCACCACAACTATTCCAGCCTCACAGAGCGTTTATTTTTTTCAATCTAACTGCCTAACGGTTCGGAAGCAATCTCGCTTGGCATTCCTGGCGTGTTTCCTGAGTCCGATTTGCACAGTCAAAGTCACTGACGCATTTGATCTTGCGTCCAGTGAAAGTAACGATTCGTTAGAAGTTCCGTATCTCACTTGCACATTTCTCGTACCGGTACAATAATCCAAGATATCCGTCCACCGACAATGCTCAGAGCAAGGAATGCCCGATGAAATCCGGCGAGCAGACTCAGGAGAAAATGAGACTTTGCTCAATCGTCACTGCTGGAGGGTTGCCTTATTCTCAAAAGGCGGCACTGTGCGAGCAGATTGGCGATGAAGTGTTGTCGCGATCGAGTACCATGGACTCACCCAATTTTCATGCTATCTCGGCGGTGGACTTGCGTCGCATGGCAGAGCTGTATGACGAAGCTTTTTTCCAGAGCAATTTGCTAGCATTAGCGCGCAAGCATGGCCTGAGTTTTCGATGGTCTAGTCGCATGACCAGTGCAGGTGGCAAAACGATTCGTACCACTTCGCGCGATGCAACCAACGGCAAGGTCAGGGTGCAATATGAAATTGCCTTGTCGTCGACTTTGCTATTTCAAACCTTCAGCGACTTGCAGCGTCCGATTCGAGTAACCGGAATTACTTGCGCCAATCGATTGCAAGCGATGCAGCGCATTCTCGAGCACGAGTTGATTCACCTGACGGAGATGTTAATTTGGGACGATAGCTGTTGTGCAGAACGACGTTTTCAGGAAATCGCCCTGCGCATGTTTTCGCACACCGAGCACCATCATAAATTGATTACGCAGCACGAGCGAGCGGCGAAGAAATTCAATGTTCGGGTCGGTTCCCTGGTGGCCTTCGATTTTGAAGGACGCCCGTACATTGGCAATGTGAATCGCATTACGCGGCGGGCCACCGTGTTGGTTTGCGACGCGACTGGTCAACTATACCGTGACGGCAAACGGTATCGAAAATACTACGTACCCATTTCGCAGCTTCGTCTGGTGGCGTAGTGGTCAAGTCGGCCTATGGATACTATTGCAATCACGATATAACCATACGCTTTGCGTAATGTCCTGGTTCGAGTGATTAGTTCGTATTGCTCGTCGGACGGTGCGTCGATTGCAAGGAAACTATCTGTGCGTTTTGCTGAAATTGGGCCTATCGCCATTCACCTGCCGACTCGAAGTGAAAGTAACGCGCAGTTGCAAGAGTTGTTTCCGGAATGGGACGTACCGACGATTGCTGAGAAAACCGGCATTCATTGCCGTTACTTAGCAGAACCGAACGAAACGTCAGCCGATTTGGCTGTCGCGGCCGCCGAGAAGTTGTTCCAAGAACACAATGTCGATCGCGAGTCGATTGATTTTGTTCTGCTGTGCACGCAAACGCCGGACTATCCACTGCCGACGACGGCGTGCTTGTTGCAGCAACGATTGGGGTTGCGAACGAATACCGGTGCGCTGGATTTTAATCTCGGGTGTTCAGGATTCGTGTATGGATTGGCGATTGCCGACGGTCTAATTCGTAGCGGGGCAGCGAAACGCGTTTTGTTGATCACGTCGGAGACTTACTCCAAGTATATCGACGCCGAGGACCGTAGTTTGCGCACGATTTTTGGTGATGCAGCGGCCGCGACACTCATCGACGGCCGTGACTCACTCAGCCTGTCGGCATTTCAGTTCGGTACCGATGGTACTGGTGCAGATACCTTGATCGTCGGCGATGGTGGCTGCCGCAATCCACGCGATAGCATCAAACCTCGTCATCGCAAACGCTGGAAGAGTCGATTATACATGGATGGTCCCAGTCTGATCAGTTTTTCCGTTTCGGCGGTCCCCAAGTTGGTCGACGAAGTTCTAGCGGCGGCTGAGATGACCTTCGAACAAATCGACGTGTTTCTTCTTCATCAGGCAACCTATAAGATGTTGGCTATGTTGCAAGAGAGATTGGGGTTGGATGACCACAAACTGCCCATTCGCCTGGCGAAGTTTGGCAACACGGTTTCCAGCTCTCTGCCGATCTTGATCACCGACATGCGCAGCGAACGACGCTTGCACCCAGACAAGCCATCTATGTTAATCGGGTTTGGAGTTGGCTGGTCTTGGGCAGGTTGCGTGTGGCGCGATACCTGGTCTGCACGTTTGCAAAGCTGAATTGCATAGGGTTTCACTGCCTAAGCATCGTGCGGATTTTTATTGTCGTCTTTCGCTCCGCGAAAGAAATACGTAACACTACTTTCGCGGAGCGAAAGGCGACACTCATTTTTTGCCCGATGCTAAGGTTACAATCGTTGTGAGTTACCTCGAAGGTCAAGCACTGGTCGCTTCGCCCTACCTGCAGGATCCTAACTTCTTGCGGGCCGTGATCTTCATTGTCCGGCACAACGAAGAAGGTGCTTATGGCTTGATTATCAACCGACCAACGAAGATGACTGTGGGGGAGTTACTGGGCCATGTTTTGGAGAGGGAATTCGAAAACACAAATCCAATACACTCCGGCGGACCAGTCGACGGTCCTTTGGCAGTGTTGCACCAGCGGGAAGATCAAGCAGATCTCAAGTGCGAATCGGGGATCTTTCTTTCCACCGAACAGAACAAGCTGACAGAAGTTTGTGAACACCCGATCGGTGACTATCGAGTCTTCGATGGATATTCTGGTTGGGGGCCACAGCAGTTAGAAGAGGAAATCAAGAATGGTGGATGGCTGGTCTGGCAACCGACCAGCGAGGAAATTTTCGGCGACAGCGAGGAAATCTGGCATTCGGCAGTACGACAAATCGGACGCGGGATTATCGCGCAAGGCATTGACCCGCTCCGCATTCCCGATGATCCGTCGGCTAATTGAGAATCGTTCAGTATGCGTACTATTGTCATTGGCGACATCCATGGTTGTTGCAAGGCCCTGCTCAGCTTGCTTGATGCGATCTCACCAGGCACTGACGATCTGTTGATCTTTCTTGGCGATTACGTCGATCGCGGCCCCGACAGCAAAGGTGTCATCGAAACTCTGATCGGGCTCACGAGCTTGACGAAAGCGATTTTCTTACAGGGCAACCACGAGATTATGTTTCGCGGCGCGCTCAGTGGGCTCGACGCTGCACCATGGCTGGAATTAGGTGGCCGCCCAACGCTGACCAGTTATGGTGGCACTCTGGATCGAGTTCCAAGCCAACACGTAAGCTTTCTGGCCGCGTGCCAAGCGTATTTTGAAACCGAGTCCCACATTTTTGTTCACGCTAACTATGATCCTGCTTTACCAATGGATGAGCAATCTGAATTCGCTCTCTACTGGGAACATCTGGTCGAACGCTTCCCCGGACCACACGTTTCCGGAAAATTGGTATTCTGCGGGCATACACCGCAGATCAGTGGCCTAGTCGCCGACTATGGCCACTTGGTATGTGTCGACACATTTTGTTTCGGGACCGGATGGTTGACCGCGATGGATGTGTTCAGCCGTCAAACCTGGCAAGTCAATCGCGAAGGACACCTCAGACGACAGTCGAGCATCTGGGGATTGTTGGGAAGGAGCACTTAGTACTACAGCGCGATTTGGTAGGATCGTCGCCTTTCGCTCCGCAAAAGGCGACTATGTCGCGCTGTAGTATTAGCTTCGGCGTGCCGCAGAAGATTACCAATTGTAACCTCTAACGCTTTCGGTTACGGTAGACTCTGCCCCTCGCCTAAGTTCAGACGTCTCGCTTCCAACCCAGGTCAATGTCAGGCGCAAGTTGATCGAGGATGCTTTCAAGATCGCTGTTGTCATCGTCAACTTCAATGACTGGAGCCAACAGATTTGGATGGCTGGCAACGACCGAAGGTGTTGTTGAGGAAGAACTGAGATCCGCAGATTCGTCTTGCAGCAGAGCAAGTTCGCTTGGCGGTGCACTGGTTGGGCTCGAGCTTGCCGAATTCGCTGCTGGGGTTGGTACTGCTCCGCTGAGTTGGTCCAGCCCTTCGCCTTCTGCACTACCTAGACTGCGCGTATTGAGATGATTGACGATCATCAGCACATCGATCGGTGATACAGCGCCGTCAGCGTTCACGTCGATATACAGTCTGGAGCTGTCTTCGCCTTCGCCACTAGCCGCGAGTTTACGAGAGCCACCCACATTCAAGGAATTGATTACGCTCAATGCGTCAATTGGTGAAACAAATCCGTCCGCATTGACGTCAAGTGGATTGGCCATATTCGTATTGCCTTCGCCACCTGCACCGCCGGAGCCCGCGATAATCTTTACGGTGTCAAAGCCATAGCGAATGCGATCAAACGGTACTGCTGCGACGGGTTCAAATGTTAGCGTGTCATGCAGCGGTTTGATGTCGGCAGGATCGGCATTAAAATTAGCATCACCGATCGCGTTGGCAGTAAACGTCACCACAAACAGCAATTGCTCGCCAGTTCCCAGTGGCTGGTTGTTGTTATCGATCTGTACCGCGCCGATTTCGTTAATGATCCCGGGGGTTCGAATATCACCGCTTTGAATTCGGCTGTAATTCGGTCCGAATTGAACTTGGAATCCAAGTGGATTGGTCGTGCTGGCAACCGGAGAAACGAGATTCGACGAGTAAAGGACATCTTCATACGCAGCAAAGATGCCGCGATTTGATCCAAATGGATTTCGAATATCCTGTATGTAGCCACGCAATTGGAATTGTTCGCCGACTTTAACCGACGATGATCCTAGAGGTTGGCCATTGAGATTCGTCACGTCCAGCCGCAATGATGCCTCGTCGTTGTCTGCCGCAGCGCCAATTTGAACTGTCACCTGAGCCGAGCTCTGCACACCGCGCGCGTCCTGGATCGTGTAACTGAATTGATCTGTTCCAGAAAATCCAGAATTAGGTGTGTAACGAATGATATCGTCACCGGGGGCCGACGTACCATTATCAAAGATGGCCGCGATTCCATTTTGCGCGCCACTGGTGGACACTAGCTGAATAACGCCCGTGGACCCGCGACGATCGTTGGCCAAAACATTGAGCGGATGATTGAACGCGTTCAATGGAACAGGATTGGCGAACGAATCATCGATCGCTCGTGGAAACTCAACACTGTCGCCAACAATTTCCAGTGTAGTTCCAAGGTATTGTACTTTGGAAATTGGCACCGCTGTATTTGGATTGCTGAATAGAGTTACATCGGTCTCGGGTGGATCGTCAGCCGGGTCAGCTAGAAACTGCGCAATTCCTGGTGATCGCGCAGTAAACGTCACCGATGCCATTTTCACAAAGTTCGGGAAGCTCAAATTATTGCGGTTGCTGAACGCACCCAGGTCGTTAATCAGACCGGGAACAGATGCGTCACCAAGCGTGAAGTTGGTGTAATCGTTGAAGAACGAAACTGCGAAATCGAACCGTCCACCTGGGACAGCGGACGGAACCGTCGAAACAAGTTGCAGATTGTAAAGTAGGTCGAGATACGCGGAAAAGACTCCGGGCGTGGGTATGAACTGCCCACGGTCGTTTCGATTGTCATCAACCAGCACATCGATCTTGAATTGCTGACCCTGTGGAATCGCGGAGATCACATTTCCTTGGAGATCTGTCGCGACCAACTTGATGCTAACATCATCGTCCAGCCGATCACCCGGTAGCAGGTGAACCGTTACTGTCGCGTTGGCGATATTGCCTGCGGAGTCCGCGATAGAGTAAGTAAATTGTTCAGTATCACCTAAATTCCGAGCTGGCGTATAGCGCAAGGATTGACCGCCAGTCGCGATGGATACTTGCCCGCCTTTGGTCGGCTGAGTTACTGAAAAGATGGTGATCGCGCCAGCGCGTCCCTGAATGTCGTTTGCCAAAACATTCAGCGGAATGCTGACTGAATTCGTTGCCACATCAAAAGTGTCGTCGATCGCGATCGGCTTGTTAAACACTGCCGTCACATTGACCACGACATTCGCTTGGTCTGTTTGGCCAAGTGAATTGCGAATGTCGTAAGTAAACACATCCTGACCGATAAAGCCGTTCGGTGGAGTGTACTGCAACAATCCGCCCGGAACGATGGTTACGATGCCACCGGCCGAAGATGGGCCAGCTCGAACAATCGTCAGCGTCTCACCTGGTAATTTGAAATCGTTGGCGGTGATATCGAGCGTATTCAAAATCGAATTTCGCTCGACCGAAAAAGTGTCGTCGACGGCTAAGTCCAAAGAATTGACGACGTTGAATATATGGTCTTCCACCTCGCCGGAGTTCGCACGTCCAGCCGGTCCAAGATTCTGCTCGTTCGATAGTCGGAATCGGGCAATCGTCGTACCCAGCACAGCGCTGCCTGGCGCAGCAAACGACAGCGCATGCGACCCAGTCGCCAGCGAAACGTTCGAGAAGATCTGCTCGCTGGAGTCCCCAAAGTCGCCATCCTGATTGAAGTCCATCCAGCCATGCAAGTACGCGGATGTTCCGGTTGCGTTTGTCAGTGTGACCAGGAAAGTATTATCGTTTCTGCCGCGAACCAGTGGTCGCGCAAGAATCACGCCGTCTTCGTCATCGACGACCACGTTATTTGCGTCGAGCGTGCCTGCCAAATCATCACCGTTCGCCCCGGCGGATGGTTGTCCATCTCCCTCCGCATCCCAATTCGAACCGAGCATCAATCCGGACACAAATCCGTGGGCAGCACCAGCGTTTACCTTTAAAGTACCGTAAGTCGATGGAGCATCGCCATAGTCCACCACGGATCGGTTACCGAAATTGAGGCCGGCAATATTACTATTATCGATGGTCGGATTACCGGTCAACGTTAACGTGTAACCAAAATCTCCAGTTACCAGCCTGCCGTCGGGCGAAGTTCGAACAATCGCACCTGGCAGCGATTGAATAAACCCAGGTTCGATTACTTCGCGTATCGAATAGGTTCCCGGACCTGGGAAATTAAACGTATACGTTCCATCTGCGCCAGTTCGAGTCGAAGGTTCGCCAATGTCGATGCGTTTATCACCATCGGTATCGATATAGATCCACACACCTGGAATACGAGGTTCTGCTGGTTGAGCAATACCATCACCGTTGAGATCGTCCCACTTGAATCCAGTTACTCGAAGGTCCAGTTGCTCGAATCCAAAATCGCGTCCGGTGACGACTTGATTGGTGGCCACGGTAACGGAGTGGGTACCGCTGGCGGGAGCTACACTACGGAAACCGCTGGCGGGCATACTTCGAATATTGTAGGTGCCAGGTGATAACAGCAAGCTATACGACCCATCACCGCGCGACGAGGTACTGGGCTCGTTGGATGTAAACAGGCGGTCACCGTTCAAATCGGCGAATACCGTCCAGCCGGCCAGACCTGGTTCGCCAGAGTCACGCCTCAAGTTCAGGTTCCTGTCGTTGTAGACAAAACCTTCCGAGCGTCCGCCTTGCTGTCCAGTCGTCAAAGCGTAGGAAATGATGTTAAGAGAATCATTCACGCCACCGCCAAGAAATGGCGTTGCCGAAGTATTAGCATAAGTGTCCGAAATGAATTGGAGAGGTTCGTCATCCGCAGTTCCAAAGAAATTGTCGCGTCCAACCCCAGCGTCAGTTCCCGCATTGGTTGGAACTTGGTCCATGATTGTGTTGACGCCATTCAATGCCTGCTGGTGCAACGCTCCAAGTACGTGACCAACTTCGTGCGCTGCGGTTACCGCAATCGACTCGGCGATCATCTCCAAACGACGAACATTTGCATTCACCGGAACTGCGGATGTCGTCAACTGATGCACATCATGAAATACTAGCACAGTTTCTTCGTGCGCATAGTTTCCAGGATCGATTCCCTGCGCGATCCCAAACAGCGAATTGGCAGCTAACCCAATGTCTGTTCCAGACTGGCCAAAAATCACGCGCGTGACGTTGGGCAGTCCCCAAGGATCTGCATGATCTTTGCTATTGAGAATTTGTACTCCAAAATTTTGATTCCTGCCGTTGGCTCTTACGAAGTCAAACTTGGATTGTATGCGTCGCGTGAGTGCGTCAATAAATGCGCCCTCATCGGAAACTTGCAATCCATAGCCGGCAAGCGAAGATGACAGTGGTTGCAGCCGTGCGGTCCCCGAAGCAGCTCCAGCAGGAATTAACGAATTGGGGACAAACGCTCCGTTAAAATCAAGAAACAGTACCTGTTGGTTGCCGGCAACCGCGCTCTCATATGAGCTGCGATAAACCCGGAAGCTGGCGACGTAGCTGGCCAAGCCAGTGGCGGTTGTGGCTACGTCTGCGATTCGAAATAGATATCTGCCGGTGTTGGCGATTACATAATTGAAGGCGGCAATACCGGTACCAGCATTCGTGCCAACTGCGGTTAGCGGATTTTGTATTGGATAGGAGATACCAAACGAGCTCGCCACAGTCGAAGTCGCGAGTTCGCGAACCCTGGAGTCAAACAAGGTCAACGTGCCGGGACGTCCGGTTCCACCGACTAGGCGAGCGTCGAGAATGTCTCCCGACTGCAGGTCAAACGCGACGTATTCTTCGTCCGAAAATCCAGACATAACTCCCGTGTAATCGACCCCGGAAAAACCGGCTGGTCCAAAACCCAGCGGTAAGAACTGTGCGAAAATAGTAGCGTTGTTTGGCTCAACTTCTTGGATGGCCTGGGTACTGTTGGAAAATCCTTCAGCCGCTTGTCGAACACCGCCAGTTGCCAAGGACCGCATGTAGGCCACAGTTTCTTCGCGGGCTTCCGCTGAAATAAACTTGCCTGTTGCAGCCACGGTATCGGCTGTTAGTAACCCCGCCATCAATTGTCGGGATTCCAGTTGTTCGACGAACTGCAAGTGACGTACGTTTTGCCGCTTCTTCTTGCGTGCGAGTGACTTACGACGAGCTAACTTGCCGAACAATCCAGTCTTGCGAGACTTCACTTGTCAGTCCTCTTAAAGATCTAACCGGCCTGAATGACTGTGGAAAAGCAGGGGTGTCAGGGTGTTGCAAAAGTAGGTCTGGTTTCATCCAACCAGTCCACCAATTGCCTCTCAGAAAATTCGCGGCCGTCCAATAATGGCCTTACCGTGAACCTAGATAAGATACACAGCCTGGACAAAGGGCAAGCTCGATTCTAATTCCGTTCCCTAATATGTCAACGAACCGCATTGCTTCTCAGACGGTCCATCCATTTGCCAAGTTCCTAATTTGGACCAGATTTTGTAAGACAACCCACTCCCGACAAAGCAATCGCACGGATATCTTTGTGAGAACATGCCTCCATTATGGGTGGTAAGTTAACTAACTTGAACCCGCGTGGTTTTCTGGGATTACGATGAGCCCTCTTTCGATGAGTGAATTCGACCTGCCGAGTTTGACAGAGATCGCTGAAGAGTTTCGCGAACTCGAAGACGGTCCGGAACGAATTCAGTACTTGATCGATCTAGGTGCGTCTTTGCCAGCACTTCCGGAGGACCAACTCACCGAAGCCAATCGAGTTCAAGGATGCCAAAGCAACGTCTGGCTAGTCGCGCGCCGATCGGAACAAATACCGCCGAGAATCGAACTGCGAGCGGACAGCGATGCACCGATGGTCCGCGGCCTGGTGGCTGTTTTGTTGTCCGCTTATTCAGGCAAGACCACCCGAGAAATTATCGAGTTTCCAGTCGATCAGCTATTTGATCAGCTAAAACTGCGATCATTTCTTTCGCCGATGCGAAGCAATGGACTGCACGCGATGGTAGAACGCGTCCGCTCGTTTGCGAAATTGCTCGACCAGTCAACTCTGATGCAGCCGCCGAGTAATGTTCCCTCAGAGAACTTGGTAGCCAGCTACGGCTCTCGCAGTCGAGCAAATCAACCGATCGGTGCGGAAGAGCTGATGAAAATTCGGCAGGACTTTCCGATTCTCAACACTAAGAATGCAGACGGACGGCAAATCGTTTATCTGGACAGTGCGGCATCCAGCCAACGACCTCGCCAGGTAATCGCTGCCATCACCGAAGTGTATGAGCGGCATTACAGCAACGTTCATCGAGGTGGGCATTTATTAGCGGCACAGACTACTGAACTATACGAAAATTCTCGCGAGAAAGTCCGTAGCTTCATCAATGCGAGCGAGAAGTGCGAGATCATTTTTACCTCTGGAACCACCGCGTCGATCAATCTCGTGGCGCGCAGTTGGGGTGATGCAAACCTTGCCAGTGGTGATGAAATTTTGTTGACGATGATGGAGCATCATTCCAATATCGTCCCCTGGCATCAGGCCGCGAAGAGAACGGGGGCGAAAGTCCGTTTCGCGCCGCTGACCGGCGACTTTGAACTATCGATGGATGCTTTGCGAGCCATGTTATCCACTCGAACCAAGATCGTTTGCGTTACCGGTGTGTCCAATGTGCTGGGAACTATCAACCCGTTGAAAGAAATCGTGGCGGCTGCAGCTCAAGTTGGCGCCAGAGTACTAGTCGATGCAGCTCAAAGCATCACGAGTATGCCGCTAGACGTGCGCTCGCTCGATGTGGATTTCGTGGCTTTTAGTGGCCATAAAATGTTGGGGCCGTCGGGCGTCGGTGTCTTGTATGGCAAACAGTCACTGCTCGAAGCAATGCCCGCGTATCTCGGTGGTGGCAGTATGATACGCACGGTCACTACAGAAGATTTTACTCCGGCGTTATTGCCAGCGAAATTCGAAGCCGGCACGCCGCCAATCGTGCCCGCGATCGGACTTGGGGCAGCGATCGACTATCTCAACCAAATTGGATTGGAACGTATTCACCATCATAAACCGGTGTTGACTCGCCGAGCACAGGAACTGCTGGCCGAGATTCCTGGAACACGAATTTTCGGTCCAGCGATCGAAAAACGGAGTGGCATCGTCTCGTTCAATATCGACGGTATCCACGCCGATGACCTATCCAAAGTTTTGGATTCGCAGGGAGTCGCGATTCGGGCAGGCAATCATTGTGCTATGCCTCTGCATACACAACTAGGAATCACAGCCAGCGCACGTGCGAGTTTCTACGTCTACAACTCATTCGATGACGTCGAGCGGTTCGTTGACGCAGTACGAGCCGCGGTCAAAATATTTCGTCGTTGATTGATTTACGGCAGCACGATGCGTTGGGCGTTTTGACTGGCTAGCCACGATTCGCTTCGCGGCTCCAAAGAAACTGCGGAACACTGCCAATGCAATATTGCGTCAACCGCATCCGCGGCATTAGATCTGCGAATTTCAACACGCATCCCTGATGGAGTTTGTTGCGCGACGGTAGCATCGAATTCCATCGGTTCGCATTCCAATTCAATCTCGACCTCGCCGACGATCGCTGGACAGAAGCCGATAATGACCGTTTCCGTCTTTTGTCCGGCTGAAAGTGTCAGCTTGACCCAGCCTGCATGGAATGTTCGTCCCTCTGGGTCTATTCCAAGCGATGTGGCGCGTAGTTCGTTGCCACATACTGTCGGAGTGCATTCGTTCGTCTGATCGTCGCATTCGCTACAATCTGGTACGTCAGAATCCGCCGCCGCGACTTGGGTTTCCTCGGGCAGAACCGATGCTTGGTAGTTGTTCGTAGACCCATCACGCAAATTCCGGCTTCGATCAATAAGTTGCACATACCAGCCGATCAATCTTGAACGCCAATCCGTCCTGCGAAGAAGAAACTCAGTAACTAGCCAAATTTCAAAGATGATAACCAGCAAGACCAGGACAATACTTCCGACGATACTGTGGACTTGAATTACAAGAAATCCCAACCAATGGAGCGCGGCTGCACAGCCAAAGCACCACGTTAGCCAAGGTGCGAGAGTTTCTTCAAGTTCATTTAGTTTAGAAGTACTCTTATCACCAACGCAGGGCGTTGAAGCACGGGGGTACGACGATGTCAAACGCTGTAACGCGAGATTGGCGGCGACTAAACCAAAGCCGGCAAGCAAAACAGTTGGTGACGAAATATTGGAAACTTGTGGGTGGTTAATTACGGCAAACGACCAAACCAAAATTGCTAACAGTGCCCACACGATTGCGAGTAATAATCCGCAAGGTATTCGCAACGCATTACCAGTATTCACTGATCAAGCCTACTCCATTTCTTCCAGCTTAGATTCCGGCAATCGGACGTCCCTGCCGCGATTAGAATTGGAACATAATCGGAATTTCAGCCAAGTCGGACAAAGCTCAACATTAGCCGTGCCTATGTTGGGCTTTCATTGCTTTTGGTCGTGCGCGACCGCTGCGGGATAAACCCAACAGCAAAGCAAATTAGCATCGTCGTCCAGAAAATCCAGAATTCAGGGCTGTGGATATCGTGGAAGTCGATGGCATGGGGATGCTCTTTTGTATTGAACCCCCAATCCAAAAGCAATTTTGCACCGATCACTATTACCAAGAGATAGGCAGCGACTTCGAAACGCGGAAATCGTTCCAGCACTTTGATAAACAGCGACGCAGCCACTCGCATCAATACCAATCCCAACATGCCACCGAGTACTACCACCCACAGCTTGGGATGAAACTGATGTTCGTTAGGGTTCGGTCCAACCAGCGCGATTGCTGCCAAGATGGAATCGACGGCAAAAGCGATGTCGGTTAACTCGATTACCGCAACCGTTTGCCAGAAATTCATGGAAGTAAACGGCTTGCCGGGTGGCGGATCTTGAATATCCATTGGGATTGGTATGCGAGCGTTGATCTCGTCCGCTGCTTCCTCCGGACTGATTGGCAACCCGGAAGCCTCGTGGACGAGTATGGGGCGTCCCTTTTCATCCAACCGAATAACTTCTGTATCTTTTTCCTTGGACTCGAAGAACAGGTGTTTTAGGGCAATGTAAATCAGATACCCTCCGCCGATCAACTTGACGAACGTCCAGCTCAGCAGAAATTGAGCGACGGCGATCGCGGCAAAACGAAAAACGAAGGCGCCGACCAATCCATAGGTCAGCGCCAGCGTTTGTTTTTCCTTCGGCACTCGTCGCGCGAGCAACCCCAAGACGAGCGCGTTGTCGATCGACAACACTCCCTCCAAGACGATCAGGATGCCGATATTGAAGAAGTCACCATTATCGAAGGTTTGATCGAACATAGTAGTGTTACCTACCGCCCTGGGGTGTGATTCTAGAGATTTCCGTTACTGGGGCACTCGTCATACTCGTCGAGGCAGCAGTGAACTAAGATCCCAAAATAGCTCGCTGCAATAAAATCACCACAACTCCTGCCAAATAGCCAGCCAGAGCCCAAGTACCAATTTTCTTGGCATACCAAAGGAAGTTGATCTTTTCGAGTCCCATGGCCGCTACGCCTGCTGCGGAGCCAATAATCAAGCAACTTCCGCCGGTTCCGGCGCAGTAGGCCAACAGCATCCAAAATGGGTCATTCTCCGGCATCGTATACATTTCGATACCAGCGGCAACCAGCGGCACATTATCAACCACCGCAGAGATTAGACCGATGGCGACCGCGACAATATCGCGATTTCCCAAAGTTTGGTCCATCCATTGAGCGGCCGCAGTTAACACGCCCATCGCACCTAGGCAGCCCACGGCCAGCAAGATTCCTAAGAAGAACAATATGCTCGACATATCCACTCGTCGCAAAGCCGCAAGGACTCCGGTACTACTGCGAGTTTCTTCGTCCAGCGTGTGGCTTACAAATTCGGAAACGACCCACAAGATTCCTAGTGCCAGCATCATGCCCAAGTAAGGTGGCAAATGTGTGACCGCTTTGAAGATCGGAACGCTGAGCAGACCTCCCAAACCGAGAATCAAGAACAACCATTGGTGCCATGGTCGAATGGAACTATCGACACCATTTTTGGTTGGCGCTGCGATTTCAACGTCGCCTTTCATACTCATCGATAATCCGATCAAGGGCACGATCAAGCAAACCAAACTGCCCACAAACAGTTGCTGCATGACCGGGACGATGCCGATTTTATGTTTGATCCACAACATTGTCGTGGTTACGTCACCGATCACCGTCCAAGCGCCTCCGGCGTTGGCCGCAATGATCACCAATCCCGCGAATTTCATGCGATCCTCGTGATTAGGTATCAGTTTCTTCAGCAGCGAAACCATCACGATCGTGGTCGTCAAGTTATCCAATACCGCCGAAAGAAAGAAGGTCAAAAAACCGACAATCCACAGCAACGTACTCTTGCGACGCGCTTTAATTCGGTTCGTTACCATTACGAAACCTTCGTGTGCATCTACCAACTCAACAATGGTCATCGCGCCCATTAGGAAGAAAAGAATGCTGGCCGTTTCTCCCGTGAGTTTTAACAGTTGCAAGTCGATAGCAAAATGCTGTTGGATATTCGCAACTTCGGCAGCTTTCGCTTCCTCTTCGAACCAATGTGGAACCGTGCCCGAAGGCAACAATTGATTCACGTTGATGATATAAAGCGACCAACAAATTACACCGATCAAAATCGCCGAGGCGGCTTTATTGATCCTCAATTGATGCTCAAACGCGATTGCTAAGTACCCAAGCACAAATACGGCTACGATTACCGTGGACATAGACGAACACCTATTAGTTTCTTCAAGAATTCAATTTGCTGTAAATATGTAAATTGCAGTAAGACGTTTGCCGTCCAGTATTGTGGAGGTGCAAACTTGCAGTTCATTCGTAATTCAAGTTCATTAAGTTTATCATGCGACGGATTATGCACGAGTCAGTGAGTGCGCGCCGTCAACGAAGTAAACGACAGGAATCGCAAATGGCGATTACTTTAATTTCAATGGCGCAGGCCTACGCTCATCCCAAGTAACGACATTGGTGAGAAGTGCCATCCTTTGATAGGTCGCGTACAGGGCACAGAAACAAGCGTCCGAATACACGAACAATTCGTTTGCTGAATGCAGATAATCTTGAAACAGGAAGAGATAATTGGACAGCGCCCCGCGGCTTGTTCGATCGATCTATGGAAACTGTTCGACGAAATCGATGCCAAAGTCTTCGATATTCCGGAACCACCATCCAAACGAGAAAGCGCGGTGCATTTCATCGGCAATACAACGCAGCAAAGCACGAACAGCAGAACTTGGCTGCAATTGTTAGCTCGTCGAAACAACATTATCATAGGACCTCGTTAGACTTTGGTTATAAAGTCCGCTCTCTGGCTGTCAAGGCCATGATTCTGGTGCTACATGCAACCTGGACTCTGCAGGATCTGACATCAGAGCAACTGATATTCGCCAGTGTTTGTTATCGCTTGAGCATTATTTGCTGGTTGGGGTTGATTCTTCGGGAGTTGCTTCGTCTGGGAACTCCGCTGGTGGGCGTTTGGGGAGAATTGGGCGGTTGGAATTTTCATCTGACGATCCAGATTGCTTCTCCGCGCCTGCCGAAACGACCTTTCCGGCCAGGAGCCGACTCGCCAGTCTGCGGCTGTGAAGCGTCCTGCGATTCGATCGACGTGATTAGCGACCGTCCAGGATTCCATCGCGCTTCGAACAAGAAGTAATACGCCATGATCGTTTCCCCCCAATACGCGATGGCTCCGCCTAGCAAGAAAACAATCAACAAAAACGAAATCGATGTGGACCTTTTGCTCATCATCGCCTCTCGTGCAATGCAGTTCATTGCGAATAAGATAAGATGGTTAAAATTGACATGCAGCACTGTAGCAGTTGCACAGCAGCGAGGCAACTTGCCGAGCAATTGGCGCTCACGATCTACGTGGACCATTCCACGATCTCGCCATTAGAAAACGCGCGCATTTCGCGTTCTGATCGACAGAGCAGACGTCCTTGCTGATCAATGCCTTCGCAGCGCCCAATGAATTCCGATTCAGCAGGAATGCGCACGCGCACCAAGCGATCGGTCAGCAGTGATCGATTGTTTAATTGAATGAACCAATCCTCGCTTCCCATGCTCCAGGCTCGCAGCCAATCGCGCAAACTTGTGATTATCTCTAAAAACAACTGTTCGGATTGGAAACTCCCAGCTCCTGCGGACGAGATGCAAATGGCTTTGGTTTGCAAATCTGATGGGGCACTACTCCAATCAACGTCAACATTCAGTCCGATTCCGATCAACCAAAACGGTTGGCCGCTTGCAGAACTGTGCGCCAACGATTCGATCAATATTCCACCCAGTTTTCGCTGAGCGAAATAAAGATCATTTGGCCACTTGAGTTGAATCGACAGGCAGGGTGCAAGCTTCTCAACCGCCTCGCAGACGGCCACGCCACTGACCAACGAGAGCAGTTTTTGTTGAGCAATTTCGTCGGGCAAATGATCTTGAGAGATGGCGAGCGTCATCATTAGGCACCCGCTGGGCGACCACCACCGATTGGCCGAACGGCCTCGGCCGTGTGTTTGTTGGTCAGCTACGAAAACAGCAGGCAACAAAGGATGGTGACAGTCACAGAATCGTCGGGCGAAATTACTGGTGGAATCAATCTCAGTAAACCATTCGCAATGCTGAATCCAGCCTTGGTTTATAACGGAATCGATTGCCTGCGCTCGAATAAGCCGCGGTTGCATGCAGGAAAACCTCGCATGTTGATCATGCACGTAATTACAAAGATGCCAATTGTACGGCCAAACAAGCTGGCAGAGTTGCCATCACACCGTCGTTTAGACCGACGCGAGCTCATTTGACAAACTAACCTTGTGCATGGCTATTGAAATAATTCAAGACATTCGACGTTGGCAAGAAATCCGTAGCGACTGGGAACGTTTGGCCAAGCATAACGCAATGTTATGCTTTGACTGGATGTTTGGCTGGTGGCAAGCGTATGGCGCCGGTTGTCGCTTGCACATTGTTGTAGTTCGTGACGCAGCCGACAACATCGTCGGGATCGCGCCTTGGTACGAACATTCGCCTGAGGGCGCCGCCTCCGTGCGATTCCTAGCGTCGGGTAAAGTATGCAGCGATTACTTGGAAATACTGGCTGTAGAATCGGAACGAGCCTACGTTCATCAGTCAATCGCCCAGCATTTGCAGCAGCACTTTGGTCGTTTTTCGTCGAATACTTTTGCTCAGGGCGTTTATGTCGAAGGCATGCGGACTGAGTCTCCGTCGATCCTTCATTTTTTTGATGAGATAAAAGACCGAGGATTCCTGGTTCGCACTCGAGCGCTGGGGAACTGCTGGCGAGCTGAACTGCCCAAGTCGTGGGACCAGTTTGCGAGAGGATTAACTGGCTATCGCCAAAAAGCCAACAAAGCGATCCGTAATATGGCCAACGGTACGATCCACGCTCGAGAGATTAACGATTCGCGGTATGCCGACCAGGGACTGGCCATTCTCAAGTCACTGCACCTGATGCGCCGCTCCGTGGTTGGCGATCAAGGCTGCTACGCGGACTCGCGATTTGAGAGCTTCCTTCAACTTGCCATTCCACCCATGTTGGATTCAGGAAAGGCAAGATTTGTTTACCTGGAGACTGATGGGCGCCCGATCTCCATCTTGCTGTTGCTTGTGTCAGACACGTGGATTGCCCATTATCAATCTGGCATGAATCCTGACGCATCTAGCTTGGAACCAGGCCATGCGTCGGTTGTGCAAAGCATCCACCAGGCCATTCAAGATGGATTTGCGGATTACGATTTTCTCAGAGGCGATGAACCCTACAAGAAGCGTTGGTCGGCAATCCCAGTAACAATCTCAAAAGCGTGGTTGGTTCCTCCGACCATTTGCGCGCGAGCCACGTTCCTGCTAAAAGAAAACGCCATCTTTTGGCGCAACGCATGTCGTGGAGCATGTTCGCAGCAAGCGACGTGATCTTTATCTAGCGCATATGCTAGAATTCGTCAGGAATCTAGTTGGACATCGCTACTCGGTCGCATCCTTGGTCATAGGCTACGATGTTTTTCAAGCAAGTTCCGACCATCGCTTGAAGAGAAGTCAATCCACGGCCAAGCCATGACTGTTCGCCGCCCTAAACTGTATGCGGACTACTCTCGTGCAGCTATATTGCAGATGTACGGAGATTTTTTTCGATTTTTCTGCGACTCTCGATTCGCCGTAAATGACAATCTGGTCCTGCACTTTCACACACTCTCGCAATCGGATCAAGTGGCGGCTACTTTCAGTAATGCTAACGCTATTGGACTTAGATTCTCAACCTTGGAGTTATTTGGCCAAACTCACGACGAGCTTGACCTAATATGGCAACCCATTGGAATGGGACCATTATTCGCTGAAGGTGATTGGTTCAGCCTACAACATCATCTGTTCATGAGGCTAACACCTGATACGGAATTCAACTACTGGGGTTGTGCAGAACCTACGTGTATTCAATGGCTCTATTGTAAGGATAAGTCGTCTAACAACCCAATGGCAATGCTCGCCGAGTTGGAACTGGAGGAAACAGCTTCCCGAGAGAAATGGGCTAAATTTGGCGGCTATGAAGGATGGTCCGTTACAGTCAACGAAGCGCGGCAGTTTGTTGGTGACACGGATATCGACACGCTCAATCGCTTGGTCGGCGTTGCCTTCGAACGAAAGAAGTCGAGTTTTTTCATGACTCGATATAAAGGCGACTCTCTATCAATGCACGTGAACAGTCAACTCGCGTGGTTCGAGTATTCCGCAGGGTGCGATCGCCCAGAGTACTACTTGTTTCATCCTGAATTAGGAAATCCTGTTGAGGAATTCGTTTGCGAGAGCGGAATTCCACTTTATCAACCAAGATATCAGACCTGTTCGAAGGAACAAGCGAGGGAAATAATTGCTCACTATTTTCATTACGGCAATCCGTTTGCGTGCTACTCACCGTGGTTTGATCTTCCCATGATTATCCAACTTGCGAAACAACTAGGAATTTGGGAGAAGCACTAAGCCCAGCGCGGAGACTGACGGAGAACGCAGGCTCTAAAACGACAGAGCGTCACCGAACTTGTCGCGTTCGGATTGAGTCAAACGAAACATGTCGTGTATCAACTGCATATCACACGGACGTTGTTGCACTTTACGGCGCGCGAACATGCGTTGTTGAGTCGCGGTCATTACCTCGGGCGGCAAAGTAGTCATCTGACCGAACAGCCGCGCGTAATTCACGAAACTCGGTACGTTGCTGGTTACAAAGCCGTACATCATGCTGCAGACTCCGATAACCTTACCGGTGAATATTCCCGTGTTAATGGCTGTCTTGCTGTAATCACCCATCACGCAGCCCAGGAACTGCATGCCAGTGGCAGCCTTGCCGTTGGCGTACTCCATGTTCACTGCGCCGTAAGTATTCTTTAAGTCGGAGTTGCATGTTCCGGCACCCAAGTTGATCCAGCTTCCGAGATAACTGTGACCAAGAAATCCGTGATGCTGTTTGTTGCTGTACGGCTCCACTACCGACGCTTCAACTTCACCGCCGATCTTGGTTGTATGTCCAAGGGAAACGGCGTCCTTGACCGCGGCATGTTCCAAGATGCGGGATTTTTTGCCAATGTACACCGGGCCACGTAGCAACGTGTATGGCCCGACCACGGCTCCTTCATCAATCACAATCGGTCCGCCACTGGTCTCGCAGATTACATATTGTCCCAGCGATGCTCCTTCGGCTAAGAACACGCCGTCCGCTGTTTGCAAAAATCGGCCCGACTGAATGCGATGCTGCATATTTTCCGCGAACTCTTGCATGTTGGCGGATATCACATCATGAGGATAATTCATCAGCTTTAGCTTGTACGGCAAGCTTGGCAAGGAATGCACGGACAACAGCAATGATTCCATTCCAGCTCGCGAAGCATGGTTGATCGATTCCCAGTTCCAGCCAGGGTGCGCAATCGCGGCAACTTGGTCTCCATCCCAAACGACGCCCGGTCGCTCGCTACCGGTAATCAGCATGTCTCGCAACGCCGCCTGATTCTCAATGCTGGGGACCAGCCGCGCGTTTACCGCCAAACTCGGTCCACTGCGATTTCCCTGCCAAGAGTCGTCGGGGGTTTTTAAAGAACTAAGATCGGCACACTGTAGAGCTCGCAAGTAGCTGCGGAGCACACCCACCAGCTCGCCGTCCAACTCCTCCAACAAATCGAGCAAGCGATACGAAGCGACCGTGACACAGCACGCGGCGCGACCTAAAGTGATCGGCACTAGTTGATCGACCAATGAATCTTCGAAAACGAGAATGCTCACAGGCTCAGCTTCCTTGCCGCCATCTGCGGCCAAATCAGTTCGTCGACACAGCGGAGCAGCGATTTATGTTTATCGCGCACTCGACGCAGGCATCGAACCATAACCAGAAATCAACTCAGATTCCAATTCCTCGTGTGCGCGCAAGCATTCGTCAAATTCAGCGGCCAGTTTCAGCAAATCCGATAGCTCCCTCTGGGCCGTGCCACGGTACTGAGCCTCTTCTGCTTGTTCACACAGCTCGTGGATACGCAGGTAAAGCTCCTGGTGCTGGGCCCGGGCCAGAGCACTACGTTCGCTAACCACCGTCGGAACCGACCGTCCCAAATCGATATAGCCATAGGTTTCTTCCAACGAAAACTGTCTGGCCAGCAAGTCTCGCAATCGACCGAGCAGGGATACCAACTCTTTCGATGCAGACAGCGCTTCGCCCGGTTCATTGATCAACCTGCGCATATCGTGCAGCGCATGCCATAGCTCGACGTTGGCGTCCTTGACTTCTTGCAGAAACGCTCCATTGATCATCGTCCTCGAAGTACTGGCAATCGTTTTCATAAACAGACTTTCCGTGTGATTGTCCAAGGACAAACCGATGATTACAAAAAATCGATTCTATTTGATTCTGCCGTCTCAGCAACTACCCGCAGCTCTCCACCGCTCGTTCGCTGTGCATCTACAGATCGTCAAGCCGGAAGACTCGGCCCAATCGTTAAATTCGCTAACAATTACTGGACCAGCACACGACGTTTCGATTTTCTGTTGATTTGACGAGAGGATCAAGCCGAAGTTCTGCTCGAAAAATTGCTTTGGAAACACCAATACGTTATGCTCAACTCCCACAAACGCAGCGCGACCAGTACCGAAGGCAAAAAGGGCATTGGGAATGGCAGTATCAGTGTCAGCAAACGCATCTTGTGAAGAATTCCGAAGCTCATCGAAATTGATGCGACGCGAGGTTCTGCGACTGGGCGGGTTACTCGGTATGGGATTATCCTTACCGACGTTGCTTGAGCAGCGAGCTCGCGGAGCGACAGTGCAGAGCAAGACTTTCGGATGCGCCAAGCAAGTTATCGTATTGTATCTGCATGGTGGGCACCCTCAGCAGGAGACGTTTGACCCCAAACCCAATGGCCCTGCGGAGGTGCGCGGAGAGTTTGGAGTTGTCGACACCAGCATTCCCGGTGTGGTTTTTAGCGACGTGATTCCCAAGACTGCGCGATTAGCGCATCATTTGGCGGTTGTGCGATCGATGTCGCACACGAATGCCAATCACGTTACGGCCAGTTTGCCAGCATTTTCGGGACACACTCATCCAGCAGGAACACCCGAAACTGACTTTCCACCCGCAACCAACGATTTTCCTCCATTCGGCGCAGTGGTCAGTCACTTGCGCAAGGAATCCAGAGAATTGCCGGCTTGGGTTCGCATTGGTCCTCTGATGCGACGAAACAATGGAACCGTACTTCATGGCCAGGTCCCAGGGTTTCTTGGTGCGGCAAATGCCAGTTTCGCTGTCGATCAAGAATTGACTGGCAAGCAAGTTCGGATCAACGCATTGCAACAATTCGACGACTTAACAGCCGTGCGACTGTCGGCTCGTCAAAACTTGCTCCAGCAATTCGATGCAACTCGGCGGTTAATGGATCATTCAGCAGAGATACGCGATTTGCGTACGCACTATCAACGTGCTTTTTCGATGCTCACGTCGCAAAAGACTCGCGACGCTTTTGACTTGTCTGCCGAAAGCGTCAAGGTGCGAGAGCAATATGGTATGACGGAATTCGGCCAACGCTGCTTGTTGGCGCGTCGAATGGCGGAGGCTGGCGTACCAATGATCAACGTCAGCTATTGCCATACGCCTCAGGGATCGTGGGATACGCATAGTCGTCACTTCCAACAAATGCGAGATTCCCTGGGGCCAACATTTGACACGGCTTTTTCTGCTTTGATTGAAGATCTGGCCGAACGAGGCATGCTCGACGAGACGTTAGTATTTGTGAATGCCGAGTTTGGACGCACGCCCGCAATCAATTCCAACTCCGGTCGAGACCATTGGCCATTTGTTTATTCGCTTGCTCTGGCGGGGGCGGGAATTCGGCAGGGGACGATCTACGGGGCCAGCGATCATGCGGCCGCCTATCCCACCGATCGACCACACGACCCCAAAGATATGGCGGCTACAATTTACCATTTGTTGGGTGTTGATCCCGAGACGATTCTGCATGATCACGAAGATCGTCCCAGGCCGTTGATCATTGGCAAGCCGATCGAAGGAATTCTCGCGTAGAGTCTGCCTAGCAATGCAGGAAACTCGATCCTACAGAATGCGAGCAGTATGAGATGGAAAGTCGCTATTTGGCTGGCTGGGTTTTGCTCGCGCGTTTCGCAAAGCGTAAGTCCATTTCCGTGCTGCGCCACCGCAAAAATTGTTGCTCTGCGACTTCGCGCGCGATTGGGTCGGACGGTCGCGTCCCAGGAACCAAGATTTCTCCGATCGTGATTCCAACTTCTTGCCGATCGACTTGCGTGATCTGATTGCCGCTGACGACCAGGGACACACCCACGTTCGCCTCGACGATGGGTACATTGTTTTCGCGTGCGCGGCTGAGTACCGCTTCGTCCTGCTCTTTGGAACGTGAGCCATACGATGGTATGACTAAGAATTGAGCGCCGTCCAGCACCGGTATACGAGCCAGATCAGCATTCCATCGGTCATTGCAAATCAAAACACCGCAGCGTCCCAGGGGCGTGTCGAATGCTCGGCTGGTCGTGCCGAGTCGATTGAACCACCATGTGGGAGAATAGCCTTCGGCCAACTGCATCTTGTGATACTTGCCACAGATCTTTCCAGTGTGATCAATAAAAACAGCCGAGTTGAATACATCGCTGCCAATCCTCTCGGCGAAACCGAACACCAAGCACATTTGCAATTCGCCAGCGAGTCTGCGTAACCGCTCGATGACTGGATCGTCGATTGCGATCGCCACGTCCCGCATGCGCTCCGCCCGAGCTGTCCCAGAAATGATTTCATTGACAACGTAACCCTCCAGCACTCCTTCGGGAGCAACGGCAAGCTCCGCCCCTGCGCGCGCTGCGTCGCGAAACGCTTGTGCAAGCAACTGGGCGTTGCCGGCTAAGTCAAATTTCTTTGGTACGAACGAAATGGCCGCCACTTTGACTTTTCGCGGCTCCGGTTCATCCTCTGCCCACAAATCACCGATCAGTACCGAGCCCCAAACCAGGGCTATTAGCGACAATCTAGCCATCTGTACAAACTCCCAGTTAATTATTTCAGCGTTGGAATATCGCGAAACTGTCGATGACAATCAGTGCAAGTCTTGCTGATTCGCTCAAACGCGTGCGCCATGGCTGTGGTAGCTGGCAAACGAGCTCCCGAGTGCACCCATTTTTGCAGTGATAGGTAAAGTTCATTCGCGTCGTGTTCCGATTCGGTAATCAACTGATTGAACTCGGGAGATTCTTTGGCAAGGCTGTCGTGTCTTCGCAATTCGGTGAAGTGCTCCTTCAACAACAATGCATCATGCACAGAACATCGAAGGTTATTGCTCCAGCCCTGGTCGTTGTACCGTTTCAAACGGTCAAAAACGTGCTCCAAGTTGACCATCGCCTCAGCCATCACTGGTAGCTCGGCTACCTCAGGGAAACTCAATGGAACGGCGGCAAGAGTCTTCAAGTCTAATGGTCGCGCGCCCTGAGCGGCGGCATATAGCCCTTGGTAAGCGGTGCTGGTGCCCGCGAGTCTAAGTATAGGCAGCGCCTCGGATGGCTTCAGCAATCCCGCTGAGATAGACGCAACCACCGCCGCAGTGGGACTGCGATGCTTGCCGTGATGGCAATGAATGAAAATCGGCCCCTCCAAGTCACGCACGGCTTTAGCGAGTTGTTTCACTTGCTGCTGCGATATACCTTGATACGAGTGCGGAAGGTGGGCGTATCGCATGTCATATTTCCTAGCCAAACCGACATCAGGCCTTGCACCATCGACACTGAGAATCGTCTTAATTCCCAGCTTGCCCAGTTCCTGAAATGCTAGTTCACCTTCCGGTTGGCCACCGCATACAACCTTTTGATGCACGCGTATTGCATTAGCGACATGCCGGAGTCCAAGCTTGACCGGAAACGCGTTGGTTTGGCCGGCGTCTGAGGCGACGGTATGCTCGTTCGTGACAGCGCAAGTCTGATTCGCAGGTGGCGGGGCGTAAGCGAGCGAAATCCAGGCGAAGCAAATGAGCATGTTCTTGAGTATCTCTGCGATTCTCCTGAAGCAGCCCTCTCTCGCGATGAACATGGCATTATCCTCAGAACACGCACCTGAATAATGGAAACGGCTCATCTGCTTGCCGATTGACAATAGCTGCAATGATGCAACTCCCAGAGTTCGAGCTTGAACTATCCACTACTTTTACTCAATAGGCATACGCAAATCGACTGAATAACTTGTCCGGTCCCAATGGCGCCAATCATTTCGCCCGTCTTGCCCTTAAGTCCGATTTGGTCAACAGAAATACTCAGGATTTCCCCAATTCGCTTGCGAATCGCCAGCTTCCAAGGTATCAGCTTTGGACGCTCAGCGAGAATGACACAGTCGAGGTTGACGATATTCCAGCGGCTCTCTCGAACTTGGCGATAGGCGAGGCTCAACATCTCCGCAGAATCTCGACCCTTGTGAATTGGATCTGTGTCGGGAAACATCTCGCCGATGTCACCTAATCCAGCAGCGCCCAATACAGCATCCGTGATGGCGTGCAGCAGAACATCCGCGTCACTGTGCCCGACTAAGTGACCGTCAAAATCAATATCGATACCACCCAGCCGCAACGGACCTCCTGCCGCAATTCGATGCGTATCGTGCCCAAGTCCAACTCGAATTTCGGTGCTCATTTGGCGATACGTACTCAGTCGGTAATGGCAGGGTCTTTTTCACCACTGCCTCGGTCATCTCTTAAAGGTATCTGTCCAGCAATTCGGTTCGCAATTGTACCGCAAGTTGCTCATAGGAGTTTTGTACCACGGCGGCTGGTACGATTCTGGCTTTTGGAGTAGAACCCATCAACCGTCAAGCACTGATTATTGCGTTCGACAAACTGATAAACATCATGGCAATCATCGAGATTGAACAACTGAGCAAATCATATCGCGTTTATCAGAAGCGTGAAGGATTATCGTCCGCGATCCGAGGATTGTGGCGTCGCCAATATCGGGAAGTCGACGCAGTCCGAAGCATTGATTTACGAGTTGAGCAGGGTGAATTCGTTGCGTTCCTCGGTCCCAATGGAGCAGGTAAGACCACGACACTAAAGTTGCTATCAGGGGTCATTTACCCAACCAGTGGTACGGCGCGAGTCATGGGCTACGTTCCTTGGGAGCGCAGCAACGAATACCGCCGCCGATTTGCCTTGGTAATGGGCCAAAAGAACCAGTTGTGGTGGGACCTTCCAGCTCAAGAGTCGTTCCGCTTGCATCAGCAGATCTATCGTATCGAATTAGAGCAATTCAAGAAAACGCTGGCAGAATTAACCGATTTGTTATCAGTTGGAGAACTCTTGGGGCGCCCCGTGCGTGAATTGTCACTGGGCGAACGGATGAAAATGGAACTGATTGCGGCGCTGTTGCATTCGCCGGAAGTCTTGTTTCTCGACGAGCCTACGATTGGCTTGGACGTGGTGGCGCAACATAACATCCAGCAGTTTCTAAAATATTATCAACAACAACGACAGATCACGATCCTGCTGACCAGCCATTACATGAAAGACGTCGCCGCACTCTGCCGCCGTGTCGTAGTAATTACTAGTGGAGCGATCAAGTACGATGGCTCGTTGGTCGGTGTGATCGACAAATTCAGCGGTTCAAAAATACTTCGATTGCTACTTGCCGCTGGGCAGTCATCCGATGGATTGGAGCGATTTGCAGAGGTCGAATCCATCGACCTACCGAAAGTCGTGTTGCGTTGCCGGCGCGGTGAAATTCCCAAGATGCTTAGCAGCATCCTCCAGCAGTATCAAATCGAAGACGTGGCCGTTGAAGACCCTCCGCTGGAGCAAGTAATCGCTAATTTGTTTGAGCACGCAGCGTCCGATTCGAGCAATCAAGTGTCGCTATAACAACCGATTTTTTCTATGCTAGCGATTGAATTAAGAAATCGATGCATCTGCTGGTGGATGATTCTGCGTATTGCGCTCGAGGAGCGATTGGTCTATCGTGGCGATTTTGCGTTGGGCACTCTGATGCGATTCTTGCCGATCATTACCCAAATATTCTTGTGGTGGGCAGTCTTTCAATCAATTGAAGGACGCATGGCGGGGTACTCGTTCGAGGACATGGTGGCCTACTACTTGCTTTCCATGTTAGCCCGTGCGTTCTCGAGCATGCCTGGATTGGCCTCAACCGTGGCCCGCCAAATCCGCGATGGCGAGATTAAGAAATTCATCATTCAGCCGGTCGACTTGATCGGCTTTATGCTTCTCGGCCGGGTAGCGCACAAAATTGCGTATTACACAGTTGCGACGGTACCATTCGCGCTGGTTTTTTTCTTGTGCCGAGGCTATTTCACTGAAGGCTGGCCACCGGCGATTGTGGTGGGCGCTTTTATTGCATCGCTAGTGATGTCGTTTCTGCTTGGTTACTTTATCGATTTGTGTATTGGGTTAATTGGATTTTGGTTTCTCGAAGTTAGTGCATTACTTTTTGTCTACATGTTGCTGAATTTTTTCCTCTCCGGACATATGTTTCCGCTCGATTTGCTGGAACAACCCTGGCGAAGCTTGGTAGATTTTCTTCCGTTGAAATACCTAGCGTATTTCCCAGCAGCGATATTCCTCGGAAAAATTCCTCAAGATCGATTGGCCTTTGAGCTGGCAATTGAAGTGGCCTGGTTAGTCGCCTTTATCGGCTTAGCGCGATGGCTGTACGCGCGCGGTTTGCGGCGCTATAGTGGCTATGGTGGATAATGAAAATCGCGAAATCGGTAGAACATCCAAACTATATTCAAGTATTTGCAACGTTTGCGAAAAACTCGCTGATTCGCAACATGATGTTTCGCACTAATTTTGTTCTGGAATCGATTTCCAGTGCCTCGTGGGCATTGATGAACGTGGGCTTTTATCTGATCGTATTCGAGCACACCAATTCCATTGGTAGAGATACAGGATGGGAGAAATATGAGTTCTTCGTGTTTCTTGGAACTACATGGTTAATCAATGCGATCGTACAAGCGTTCTTCATGCCCAACGCGGAAGAGTTCAGCGAACTTATTCGGACCGGTGGATTAGATTTCGCTCTGCTCAAGCCGATCGACACTCAGTTCTTAGTCTCGTTTCGCAAAGTTGAATGGTCGAGTCTGGCCAACGTCTTATTCGGCTTGGTATTGCTGGCGTATGGTGTCAGCCATCTTGTCGGTCGTTCCACTCATCCATGGCAGATAGAGCCGATCACTTGGTTGCTCTACCCAGTTTTTGTTTTCTGCGGTGTAACGATTCTATATAGCTTGATGACGTGCCTGGCAGCGACGAGCATTTGGTTGGGACGCAATCAAACGTTGTATGATTTCTGGTTCTATATCACTAATTTCTCTCGATATCCAAGCGAAATCTATGAAACTGGCTGGGGGCTTCCTTTGTGGGGAATTTTTACTTTCGCGATTCCAGTATTGGTAGTAGTCAATGTTCCCGCTCGACTCCTGGCTCAACCGCTTACACCTAGATCGCCCAGTGAATGGGCTTTGGCCGCCTACACGCTATTGGCCACAGTTGCATCCCTGCTAGCAAGTCGTTGGGTTTTCCAAAGGGCATTGCGGTCATACCGCAGCGCAAGCAGTTAGGCGAGCGGCGTTGGTAAACTCGGTTCTGCCATAGTCCCCAAATTCTACTGCACTTGAATCAAAGTTGGCCGCAGTGTTTGCAATTCAGTCGAACCTGGAGCGCGCTTGCGGAGTATTTAGTTTTCGCTAACCCGCAATCTCGACCTGTTTTTTCAGCTTCGCCAGAAAGGTCAGTTGAATCAGAGCCGATTCCATCAATTCTCGGGCATTTCCAATCCGAAAGACTATCTATCCAATCTCGTTTGGCATTATCGACGGTGGTTTTGAACGAATTGGGTTCAACGCATAGATATCATCTAAGGGCGAATAGAGTTCAGCTTTCCGTTTGAACCGAGTTCCTGAAGTGGTGGTATCGATAAGAACCGCGGAGGGGTGTCCAGTGCCTCGTCTGTCGATCATTATTCCCCATCGCGACAACAGTTTGCGAATGGAAGAGACGCTGATTTCAGTTCTTGAGAATCGGCCAAACAACTGCGAAATTCTAGTCGCTCATGACGGTTCGTATCGCGACCAATACGATCTCGCCAACGAAGTTGTCTTCGTTCAAGCAGAGCCAGGAAGCGGATTGGTGCGACTGATCAACGAGGCGACGTTTGCTTCCTGTGCTCCTGTTGTCAGCCTTACCATGGATGGAGTCTGTGTAAGTAATCGCTGGGCGGAATCGGCTCTCCATCATTTCGAAAACGAGGAAGTCGGCGCGGTTGTTCCGGAAACTCAGCTTCAAAATGCTAGCAACTCCAAGTTTCATGGCATTCATGCTGGCTGTATGACTGGTAAGCAATACAACCGATCTGGCGATCTCAATCGAGTCTCCACCAAAACTCGCTATATCGGACCAAGTCTAGCCTACGGATTCTATCGCCGCAAAGCTCTCCTTGCGCTCGGCGGTTGGTGTGAAAGGCTGGACTACCAAGTGGCGGACATTGATATGGCGTTTGCTCTAGCGGAATTAGGATTTTCCAGCGTGGTTGAACCTGACAGCCAAGCTCGTGCCGCCGATGAAGCAATCAACTCAAAGTTGACAATGCAATCGCACAGGCAGATAGCGACAATTCTGCTGGCTTATCAACAAATAGATAACGGCTGGCGTTCCACTGCCTACCAGGGATTGCATCAAGTAGTGCGCGGTGGATTCCTACCCAAGAGCTGGATAGATGCGCTCGCATGGTGCCGTGGAATGCAAGATAATGTTACCGCTGCAAACCTGATATCGCGCATAGAGATGGCTCGCCGTGAACTCCAGATGCGCAACAAACCTGTCGACGACATTCCACTGTTAGGTAGAAGTCGAATCGCGGTAGGATTGAATGCTGCAAACGTTGCTCCCGCCCGCCGAGCAGCATAATTGAGTACGCTAATTGCTAGCAACTGTGCGGCGAAACTGAGCAACTCGGGCAGATGGCGTTGATCGCGTCAATCAACTGACGAAAAAAGCCGAGTTGCTTGCGATCGAACAACATTCGCAAACGTGGCAAATGAGCCAGTTCGGGCTCATTGGATTCTTCTGGCATGGCAGCAATCTGTTCTATGCTACCTTCCACCAAAATATGTCTAAATCGTTCGTTTAAGTTGTATAATTGCTCGTCGGAAAGCTGTTGGTAAATGCGCAGTACCAAGTAGTCGTTCACGTAGCGCATGCTGTGGTACACGCGATAGAAATTTAACACTTCTTCGACCGCCGCACTGACGCTGTCGGTGATTTTGAACAGTGATTTATCCTCATGACTGATCCAGCCTGGCGCGAGCAACTGTTGATCGATGAATTTAGCAAACTCGGCCCACAGTGTTCCGCCTGGCTGATCCAGCAGCACCATTGGGATCATCGTTTGCTTACCAGTTTGCAACAGAGTGAGCACTTCCAGTGTTTCGTCAAACGTGCCAAAACCACCAGGTAAGCAGATCACGGCACTGCACTCTTTCACGAACATCAGTTTGCGTGTGAAAAAGTACTTGAGTGTGACCAGTTTGGGATCGCCGTCGATAATTGAGTTCGCACGCTGCTCAAATGGCAGCAAAATATTCAATCCCATGGACAAGTCTCGACCCGCCCCGACGTGGCCGGCTTCCATAATACCGCCACCGGCACCGGTTATTACCATCCAGCCGTGTCCAGCCATTGCGCGTCCCAATTCCACTGCCTGGTGGTACGCGGGATGACTCGACGCAGTACGTGCCGATCCAAAGACCGTAACTTTGCGCCGACGACGGTACGGTTGAAAGACCTTGAAGGCATAGCGAAGTTCGCGCAAAGTACGATTGAGGATCTTTAGATCCCCGCGTGTGGTTCCATCGGTGGCCATGCGAGCGATAGTCCGCTGCATCATGTCCAGCAAATCGCCATGTTCGAGACTGCCGGGAGATTCGTCCGCAGGTTGCGGACGCTCCTTTTCGTCCTCGCCTTGGGCCTCGGGGAATCGTTGCAGGTCGTCGGTGTTCATTGGGATATTTTTTGCGAATAGTGAATGGCGAATGTTTAAGGGGGAAGGATGAACAACGAAGGGTTTGCCATTCGCTATTCGCCATTCACCCTTGCTCATTCGAAACGGAAAAGTCTAGCATACAGCACACAGTGCAAAGAAATTGCCGCAAAAATCCGAACTCTATCACCATGAAGTGTCTCTGTGGCCTTTGTTTCAACCTGCATAATCGCCAAAATCGTGCAGCCGAGCAAAGATAGCGAGCCACGCCGACCTTGGTATCTTGAATAATTACCTGGCGTTGCGTTGGCCGCGTAAATACTGACTTGCGATTTCATCCTAAATACAACCTACGCGTAGATTTGGACACCTGTGCCAATGTTTCAGGCAGTGACTACGGACGTGAGCTTTCCCGATCAAGAATTGCGTATTCTCGATTTTTGGAAGCGAGAACAGATTTATCAAAAGTCGTTAGCTCAACGGGCAAGCGCGCCGGCGTTCGTGTTTTACGAAGGGCCTCCCACAGCCAATGGGATGCCGCATCCTGGCCACTGTTTAACTCGCGCCATCAAAGATCTGTTTCCACGCTATCGGACCATGCGCGGTTATCGTTGCGAGCGCAAGGCCGGTTGGGACACGCACGGTTTGCCAGTCGAAGTCGAGGTTTGCAAAGAGCTAGGCATCCACGGCAAAGATGAGATAGAGAAGTTCGGCGTCGAACCTTTCATTCAAAAGTGCCAGCAAAGTGTGTGGCGTTACATGCGCGAATGGGAGCGGTTGACCGAACGCATCGGTTTTTGGATCGACCTTAGTCAAGCGTACGTAACCTATCATCAGAGTTATGTCGAAAGCGTGTGGTGGTCGCTGAAGAACTTGTTTGATCGCGACCTGCTGTACCGCGGGCACAAGATCGTCTGGTGGTGGGCGCAAGGTGGAACGGCGTTATCTAGTGGCGAAGTCGGACAAGGTTATCGCGAAGTAGCGGACCCCAGCGTCTTTGTGACTTTTCCGCTAGTGGACCACGCGGGCACTTCGCTGGTCGTGTGGACCACGACACCTTGGACGCTGCCCAGTAACATGTATGCTGCGGTACATCCTGACGTCGATTATGCAATCTGCGTTGATGCAAAGGCTAACGAAAAATTGGTCGTTGCTGATGCGCTGGTTGACGCATTGGCAGAGAAGTCGAAACGCGAATGGGTGAAGGAGCGAGTCGTAAAGGGAAGCGAACTAGTCGGTTTGCGCTATCGACCGCCCATGGACTACTACAGCTCTCGCCTGTCCAGCGACATCGGAGTACTGGCACACGGCGGAAGTCGACAGCATTTGTACTGGAGAGTTGTTCCAGCCGACTTTGTCACGCTCGACAGCGGAACAGGCTTGGTTCATATCGCCCCAGCATTTGGTGAAGTGGACTACGAAATTCTCCAAACCGAACGTGTGCGATTTAGTGACTCAGGTGCTAAACCCGTGCTCCTCAACGCTGTAGGACCGGATGGTAAATTCACGTCCGACGTACCCGAGCACGCCGGCACGTGGGTCAAGGATGCTGACCGGTCCATCATTCGGCAACTTCGAGAAAGCGGCCGCCTGCTGTGGCAAGAACAATACTTGCACGATTATCCATTCTGCTGGCGCGCCGAGCAGGACCCCTTGATCCAATATCCTCGCGAAAGTTGGTTTATCCGCACGACGCGTTTTCGCGATCAAATGCTGGAGAACAACCGTCAAATTGGCTGGTCACCTGAGCATATTCGCGATGGTCGTTTTGGCAATTTTCTGGAGAGTAACGTCGATTGGGCGCTGTCGCGCGAGCGATATTGGGGAACGCCGTTACCTATCTGGGTGTGCGAAAAAACTGGCAAAATGGAGGCGATATCCAGTTATACCGAATTGCTCAGCAAACCGGGCGTACAGGGGACCGAAGTATGGTCCAATGCCAAGCTAAATAATCCCGAATTGGTCGACGATTTGCGAGTCCATAAACCGTATATCGACGCGATCACCTACTCTTCACCGTTTTCGTCCGATGCTCGCATGCAACGCGTTTCGGAAGTTATCGACTGCTGGTATGACAGCGGTGCGATGCCGTTTGCGCAGTGGGGCTACCCGCACTCTGGACAAGTTGAGTTTGCAGACCAGTTTCCAGCCGATTTCATCAGCGAGGCAATCGATCAAACGCGAGGTTGGTTTTATAGTCAACTCGCGATCAGTACCATGCTGTTTGGACACGGTAACTCGCAAACAACCGCTGCTCCAAAGAGCGCCGCGGCGCCGATCAGTTACCCGCATCCGTTCCGGAACTGCATCGTTTTGGGACTCATGCTCGCCGAATGGTACGAGAATAAAGAGGATCAGCGACAACGATTTCTCAGCGAGGATGATGCCAAAGCCAATTGCTCGGCCGGCTACGTTAGCAAAATCGGCAAAATGTCCAAGCAATTGCGCAACTACCGCAGTCCGCAAGAAATTTTTGATACGCACGGAGCCGATGCGCTACGCTGGTATTTCTTTGCCAGCCAGCCGCCGTGGAATTCGATTATCTACAGCGAACGAGCCATTCGCGATAGCATTCCTGAGTTCATGCTACGCATGTGGAACGTGTTGAGCTTCTTCACGATCTACGCCGAAATTGACAAGTTTGCTGGACCAGGAGAAATCACCGGTGAGCTGGATCAACTCGCTCCCGCTGAGCTAGCACAGGCGAGCAGCTATCGCCCCGTCGCGAGTCGAGCCGAATTGGATCGCTGGATTCTTAGTGAATTGTCGCAAGCAACTGCCGACGTGATCGAGCGCATGGATCGATACGATAATTATGGAGCGTGCCAACGCATTAGCCAGCTAGTAGACGGATTGAGCAATTGGTATGTGCGTCGGTGCCGTGGTCGATATTGGGGAGAGGCAGCTGCGGCGGCCGCCGATAAGGCAGACGCCTATTGGACACTGTATGAAGTGTTGATAGAGCTCAGCAAACTCGTGGCTCCTTTCGTCCCGTTTGCAGCAGAGGCTATGTGGCAGGCGCTCACCAGCCCAGTGCGGAACCGAGTGCGCATCAGCGTACATTTGTGTGACTATCCCGCCCTTCAACCCGATCGCGTCGACGAAGTACTGTCGCGTCGCATGCTGCTACTGCGCGAAATTGCCTCGCTGGGACGCAGCGCACGGATGGACGCAAAACTAAAAGTGCGACAGCCATTGCAGCGAGTGGAAGTAAGCTTGGCCAGCGGCGAACACATCGAGTGGCTACAAGACCACGACCAAATCGTTCGCGAAGAACTCAACGTCAAGGAAATCGCCTACAACACGGGCAACAGCCCGTATATTGAATACCAAGTATTTCCAAATTTCAAACGTTTGGGACCCCGAGTCGGTAAACTACTGCCACAATTGAAACAATCGCTGGTCACCGCCAATGGCGCACAGTTGCTGGACCAGCTCACCCGAGACGCTCGTATACGTTTGTCGCTGGGAGACCAAATCGTCGAGCTGGATAGCGATGATATCCAGGTACGCCTTCAAGCAAAATCAGGTTGGACTGCCGCTCAGGGCAAGCAATGCGTGGTCGTCCTAGCGACTGAACTCACGCCCGCGTTGATTCGCGAGGGATTTGCTCGTGATCTTGTGCGTTTGATCCAAGACCTTCGCAGGAAGCAGCAATGTAGATTCACCGACCGCATCCGCGTTACCCTCGAGGGAAGCTTCCCGGAATTGGCGCAAGCGGTCGCCGAAAATCAAACTTACATCATGGGCGAAACTCTGGCGATTGAATTGGTACTCGGCCAGATTCCCGATGGCCAAGCGAGCGATTCGCAAGAGCTGGCCGATGGTACCGTCAAGATTTCAATCGTCGTTGATTAGCCAGCTGGAAACGTGGCTGAATAGCTATGTAGAAAACATGTACACCAAGTCAGCGTGGCAAGAGCATACTACTGATCGTCTTGGCACGTGATGCTCGTACTTGCATAAACGCTTCCGCGAGAGCCCAATTTGGACCAAACTCTGCTTTAGTATCTAAACTATCGGCGATTTGTTCCATCTCTTTGGCCGAAGGTGCCATCCATTCGACTCGCCATCTCCCAAATTCTTCTCGGAATGGCATGAACAGGCATCACAGCACCAGGCACGATGCGAAACCGCCAAGGAAGCAACGATTAATTCGTCGATTAAGAATGCGATCGCGGGCAGCTTCGATCACTCGCGGACGAAGGTCTTCGGTAGCAACTACATAAGTACCAGCCGAACGAACGAGCCGCTCTAAGTCTTTCAAGTCGTCAGAATCTGAGAAGCGTTTCTTAGGTGCTTTACCCATGGCGTGCCTCTTCTGCGTTGGTTCGCAACTTGTCGGCCAATTTCTCCATCGCATAGCGATATCGACTAGCAGCCGTGGCAGGCGAGATCTCTAATACTTCGCCAATCTTGGCAAAGGTCATTCCCTCCCAAATCTTTAATACGACCGTTTCGCTTTGTTCGGTCGGCAATGTTCGCAGAGCTTGCCAAACAGCGCGATGAGTTTCTTCCAGCTCGACTTCATCCACTAACCGTCGCGTAAGTAGATCGGAGAGATGTCCGGTCGGTGTACAACGCTTCTTGCGACGGACAATAATCAAGGCTTCGTTGCGCACCATGCGCAGCAAGTAGGGCCACGGCGAATCTGCACGAAACAGCAATCCAGGCCGCAGTGCCACTTTGACCAGCGCCGATTGAAGCGCATCTTCTGCGTCGTGTTGGTTCCTGGTAATCGATACCGCAAACCGGACCAATCGCTGTGCCGTCAAGTCAAATAAGCCCGAAAGCGCTGCCGCGTTGCTTTCGGCAATGCGTTCAGCACACTGACGGACCTGTTCGGAGAATGGATCATCGCTAGCCATAATCTAAATATGATGCGCGCCGGCGTACAGTTTGTCTAAACGATTTCAAAGAAAAAAGGCTTTACAAAGCCGCACGATGGTGATCCTCTGCATGGATCGCTGATTTTGGACCAAACTGTGAGCCTCGACAATTGAACTGCAACCGTTCACTTCGAGCATGCAATCTGCTATAAAATGCGTCGAGTTGTCGTTGGCTGGCTCAGTCAAAGAGCCTCACCTCAACCACGCATGACCCGAAAAACGACTGTAATCGTTGCATGATTTGCGGCATTCTTCACTTGCCGCCGAGCCTAAGGACATTCGAACGATGGACCCATTGATCGCTGAGTTTCTGGGGACGATGGTATTGATAGTATTTGGTAACGGGGTAGTTGCCAACGTGGTGCTCTCAAAAACACATGGCAACGGCGGTGGTTTGATCGCTATTACGGCGGGTTGGGGCATTGCCGTTTTCATCGGCGCGATGTGCAGCGCTCAAGCAAGTGGCGCGCATCTCAATCCAGCTTTGACAATCGGATTGGCAGTCGCAGGCAAGTTTGCGATCACTAAGGTCGTCGGCTACATCTTCGCTCAGATGCTCGGCGCAATGGTTGGTGCAGCGCTGGTCTACTATTACTATCGGCCGCATTTCGCAGCAACCGAAAACGCGGACGCCAAGCTTGCTTGTTTCTGCAATTCCGCCAATATTAGCAGCCAGGCCCAAGCCTTCTTCTGCGAGCTGATCGGTACTCTGATGTTGGTCTTGCCGATCCTGCTGATCGAGCCAGCGACTTTGAAAAACGTTGCCGGAAGTCTAGGTGCAGATGAGTCGCCGATGATTGGCTTGGGTAGCCTTGGACTGGTCCCAGTTGCATTGCTGGTTGTCGGAATCGGTCTTTCGCTTGGAGGTACGACGGGCTACGCGATCAATCCAGCTCGCGATCTTGCTCCAAGAATCATCCATCATTTGTTACCGATTCCGGGCAAGCGCGACAGTAATTGGGGATACGCTTGGGTTCCCGTTGCCGGACCAATCTGCGGCGGGATCGTGGCGGCGATTATCTACTCGATGATCGTGTAAGATTCGCAAGCATTCTTACGCTGCAATGTCGGGCAGTTTGCGGCCTTTCAATTGGTAAACGTATCGCAGAACTTCCGCAACTGCCGCATACTGGTCGACTGGAATGGGTTGGCCAACGTCGACTAACTTAAATAGTGCTTGGGCAAGCGGCTTACGTTCGATTACCGGAACATCATTTTCGAGAGCAACGCGTCGGATGCGTGCTGCCACAGTTCCGGCTCCCTTGGCTAAGACGATAGGAGCCGGCATCGTACGGGGATCAAACTGCAGAGCAATGGCCAATTCGGTTGGGTTCGTCACGACCACATCGGCCTTCGGGACAGTCGTTTGAATGCGGTTCTTTAGCATTTCGCGTTGCACTTGCCGACGGCGAGCGATCAACTGAGGATCACCTTGCATCATTTTCATTTCTTCGCGCATTTCTTCGTCGGACATCCGCAGATCTTGTTCAAATTTCCAATACTGATAGCCGTAATCCATAATCGATAGTACAAACAAAACGCCCGCAGCGCGCAAACACAAATCGACTGTGGTGCCCCAAACCAAGTTGCCGACTTCGCCCACCGAGAACGCTGCCGAGCCTAGAATCGTCTCCCATCGTCCCCAAAAACCAACTCCTACGACGACCCCAACCAAACCAATCTTTAATAATCCGAAGCCTAAGCGCACGACGTTGGAAAGTGAGAACAGGCGTTTGGCTCCTTGAATGGGATCGATGCGCTGCCAATCAAAATTGAGCTTCTCCGGTAGAAAATTAAAGCCGACTTGCGTCCAATTGATCGCAATCGCGACGGCGGTAACTGCTGCTACAATCGGTAATAATGCCCACGCGCATTCGGAGACATTCCCGACAAAGAAACTCACCGCAGACTTGGAAGAACTGGACCAATAGCGAACTTGTGAAAAGTCTGCTGCCATCAATCGACCAAGAGTCTGTGTGAGCGATGGTCCAAACCATATTAATGTCGCGACTGCACCGACCAGGACCAGTGCCGAAGCCAAGTCTTGGCTCCTTGCAAACTGTCCTTCCTCGCGCGCCTTTTGACGACGATAGGGTGTAGCCTCGTGTTTCTTATCGCCACCTTCAGCTGCCATGCTCGATCGATCGCTTGGAGGTTACTTTGTCATGTGCTTCAACGATTCACCTGTCGAATCGACGAAGGCTCGACTATCGCCTGACAGCTCTGAATCCAAACGGATAATTCTGACTGAAAGACCCAGGCCACGCCGCCGATCGACATGATCATAGCCACAAACATAGCTGATACGTTGATGTTGAATCCGATTGCCAGTACGTTCAACTGCGGCAAGGTTCTGGCAAGCAGTCCGGTGATGAGATTGGCCATCAGCAGTGCGGTGCCAACGGGCGCTGCGGCGCGCACGCCGATCACCAAGGCATGTCGCAACATGTCGTCAAGTTCCGTTAACCAAAACGATTCCGGACGCACATTGCCCGCAGGATAGCGCTCAAAACTCTGTAGACTGCAATCCATCAATTGGCGGTGGCCACCCATAGTCAACAGCAGCGCTACCGCGAACCAACCCAGCAGGCTTGAAAGTATCGATGTGGTCTCCTCGGCATTGGCGTCGATCGCTTCCGCCATATCAATTCCGGCCAGATGGCCGATCGCCTGTCCCGCAAGTTCCATGCTGGTGATCGCTAGCAGAATTATGCTGCCTAGCAGCAATCCCAGTAGCGCTTCGCATGTCAGGGCAATCGCCATCGCGGCCAGTGATCCCGGAAAGGGAGTAGAATTTGGCCAAGCGACGGGCATAGTTAGTACAGCAATCGCCACTGCCAGCAGCGCCTTGACTCGTTTGGGTATCATCATTGATCGCGTCGGCGGCGCGAGCATCAGAACTGGGCTGACTCGTGCCAAGATCGCCAGGAAAACCCAGAGCGGTTGAGTCAACAAAGGCAGAAACTGGTCACTAATCGCAAGGCTCCGCGTTTGTTTGAACTGAAAATTGCGAGTTACATCCGCATCATGCTCAGCGATCGCTGCGGCTGACCACGCTGGGAATGTCCGTATAAGTTCGCTTGGAATAGTCGATCATCTGTTCGGCGATCCACGGCAAGCAAAAAACAAGTGCCAACACCATGGCGATAATTTTTGGGACGGCGCTCAGCGTTTGATCCTGAATCTGAGTCAACGCTTGCAGCAAACTAATAACTAGACCGACGACCATGCCTACCACCAACAATGGCGCGCCGATCAACATGGACATAAACAACGAATGACGCACTAGCTCGACCGCGTCTTGTGGATTCACTTCATACTCCATTCCCTTCAGACAAATTTTATAGGGTAGCGGAAGCCGTCAAGGCTTTCGTTTC
>SYJV01000508.1 GCA_005798335.1 Planctomycetaceae bacterium
GCCTAGTACAAGCTCGAAGCGCAAGGGAGTGACTTGCAACGATCCACTCGCTTGCGATTCGAGCATATATTCCCCAGAGCCTAGCACTAAACGGTAAATCAGTCGATTCACGATCGGGCTGGGATTTTTTTCGCAATCCGAGGCGTTGGCGAGGCTACGCTGAAGGTGTTGGAGGGAAGTATCGCTGGGTGCTATGGCGGGCGGCAGAATGGTTCTTACCAATACAAGCCCGAAGCGCAAGCGAGTGCGTACGTGCCAGGATTGACCCACTCGCTTGCGCTTCGGGCTTGTAGGTTGGTGAGAATCATGCTGCCGCTCGCCTAATAACGTATCAGCAACAAAGCAACCATTGCGCAAATTAGAACGGTCGCTACGATACATCAACCCCCCGTTCCGTGCCATCGAAAAAAATTGGTGTTACAATCTCCTGAGCCATTCGAGATACCGGGCACTGTGAAATTCTGAGTGTTTGCGAATAAACCCGAGATTGGCGCGATTGCGTACTAGCGTTTTCAATCGTAAGTTCAATTGTCTGTTTTGGGGAGTCGAAAATGTTGGCCAGCGATTTACTCGTTGCTCGAGTTGTTCCGCACACAAGTCGATGGCATCACTTCATCGGTGTGAGTTTGGTTGTGCTCGCATCATTGAATTCATATCTCTACGGCCAAGACTCCAAACTAACCAAGTGGGAAGACGTATCAGGCGCTTTCAAAATCGAGGCCGAGTTTGTTCGCATGGATGGAGATAACGTGCTCCTGAAAAACTCGCAAGGCAAAGAGCTGAGGATTCCGCTGGCAAAACTCAGCATCGGCAGCCAACTGCAGGCGAAGAAATTGGCCAATCCCGCTTTATTCGAAAAACCGAAGGCTAAACCTAGTCCGACTACTCAGCCAGCGAATTCTGATTCTGAGAAGTCTAAAGCGAAAGGAACCGCTGCCAAGGAAACTCCCATTGCCCAACCCAAGTCGCCTGAGAAGTCAGCCCAGCCTTCAAGTCTCGAAAGTACTTTGCAACCTGATGGCACAGCAGAGACGGCGAAGCAACTGATCGCAAAATCCGAAGCGGCCTACGCGGCTGTGAAATCATATGTGGGTACCACAACAGTCCGCGTATCTGGGCTCGGCCCGACCAATTTGGAAGGAGTCGCAACGGCGGATATCACTTTCGTGCGTCAGGGAAAATACCGCATACAAGGAGCGACGATGAAGATTGGAGCAATGCCCGGCAGCTCCTATCAGATTGTTTGCGACGGCAACAAGACCTGGAGATCATTTCCACTTTTGGACAAGGGTGGGTTCGTGGAAGTGAAGGATTTGATGATGGCCGGAATGATGGGGGCAGGCATGGGCGCGGCTGAGGGTATCCCCACCCTACTAATGAAAGCCGATGGAATCAAAGCCTCCCCATTGGATCCTTTCTTCATCCCGCGTTTGGCAGGCGGCACACTCGTTGGCCGCGAGACCATTGAAAACGCCGACTGTTACAAGCTCGAAGCCAATCACGCTGTGCTCGGCAATGTAACTCTCTGGATCGATTACAAGACTCATTTTCTGCGCCAAATGTCTTCTGAAACAGACACTGCAAAAGCTAGAGCAGCCGCCGTGGCCGCGGGCGCGACGCTCCCGGCAAACGCTCAGAATTTGATCATGAAACGTCTATATACTTTTTCGGTGAAACAACTTGACCAACCGGTGGACCCAGCGATTTTTTCGCCGAAATGAAGTTAGAATGAAGTCTAGACTTACTTAGGGTGGATTCCAATTGCGGCAAGCTTGGCGAATTCGGCATCGCTCAGCAAACCAGATGTTCGCCACCTTGGTGGATAAAGATTTTCGGCAGGACTCAAGTGACCATCAAGTATTTCAACTAGATTCGTCCATGAAACAGTGAGACCATCTCGGCCTAGAAAAACAACACTGTCTGCCTGCGGCAATAATGTTTCAGATTGATACTCCCAATGAGTTTTCGTTCTGAATAAATCTCCGCACGAGTTGGCTTCATCGTATTCTAAATGCTCAATTGCTACGAAATCTAGCCTTTCGGGCGAGCTGGCTCTCAGATGCAATAATTGCTCGGCATACAAACTCATCTTGTAATCGTGCTGGCGCTTGCTCAACAATTTAGCAATTTTTGTACCCGGCTCTGGATTCCATATCTCCCATCCCTTGCCGTAGTTAACCAGTGGAAATGGCGCCAGCGGCTTTGGGTCACCATCTGCCATTTCAAGCACGTTCTCCACCTCAAACTCCAAATCGTTCGTCATATCGGCCTGAGCCATCACACAAGCATCACGGGATGGTGCAAACGCCCATCGCGGAAATCCGATACGAAATTGTTCGTACGGTTTTTCGGTCAAAAATCGGACGCTGTCGTAATTGTCGCGAGTGGCAGTGGAACAATGGCCAGGACCATCTTTCCGCTTGTTCCCCATTAGAGAAGTGTTTTTATCCACGTTTTCGAGCCCGACTTTCAATGCCGCTTCGAATGTGACTCCCCATTGGTGGATGTTATCCCAAGACACCGTTGCCATGGAATCACCGAGATCGCGTACTATCGACAACACTAAATGCTCACCGATCAAACAAAACGGAATCGGTAGCTGTTGAACGGCAATTATCGACCTTGGCCACAGCTTGGCGTGGATTTGAGGAGCGATATCAGCAAACACTTCGCTTTCCGGCGACTCAAAATATTGATTGGCTTGGCAAAGTATGTCCACAAATCGATCCATCTCCTGCTGCCTCATCTCGACCGGCGTTTCCTGGTACATTCGAAACAGGGAAGCCAATCCTATTCGCGCGTTATCATGGCGAATCAAATGCCCACTGGAATCCAGTTTGACGTGTTTGTCGGGCATCTTCGCCGACAATCGGCTGACTAACTCGGCAGCGAACTCGTCAAAGTCCAGATCGGAATCCATATGTTCAAACTCACTTCTTGCCAAGGCTAAGAGCAGCCGAAATAAGGTCGAGCATTTTTCTTTCCTGTTTGTCAAT
Source organism: Planctomycetaceae bacterium (assembly GCA_005798335.1). Classification (GTDB taxonomy): domain Bacteria; phylum Planctomycetota; class Planctomycetia; order Pirellulales; family Pirellulaceae; genus Aureliella. The sequence continues at coordinate 2,997 of SYJV01000508.1, forward strand.
TCGACCGCCAAATCCAAACCATCCACCCGATGAAGCGGCGACCGTATTCGCCATTTCAATCAGCGATTTGCAGTATGCGTCGGCATTATCTGGATACTTGCTTCGCGCAGCTAGCCCGCACAACGATAATTTCAATGGGATTGCCAAGGCGCCAGATTTTTCAAGCAACTTGAAAACCTTTTCGAGGTCACTCGCAAACCGCGCGGGCACTGCAGCAAAAATCTCGCGCACAATAGGATCTTTGTGCGACAGGTACTTTTCAATTACAGAATAAAATGCTTTGCCTTCCTTGGCATCCATTTTTCCGTCAGCGCACGCGATTAATACGAAACAGAACACCGGCGCCATTCGAAGTAGCTCGTCGTCCGAAAACTGTTCGTCCTCGCCGATTTCATCCTCTTCTTCGTCGACGTGCTCGCCGTCAGATACTCGAGGTGGATGTAGCTTTGCAATTCCAGAAGCGACCAGATCGACTGGAATTGTCTCCGGGCGCTCATCCTCGCGACCCAGCCATTCAAGAAGACGTTGGTAATTGTATGCCAATGACGAACTCTCGTGCGACTGATTGAGTGATTCAAGGCGTTTGGTCATCCACATGACTGGATAGATGGTTGCTTTTCCACCTACCATTCTTAAACTCACTCCCTGTGTTTCGCCGCTATCCAAAATCCAATTCCCACCAAGCGATTGGCGAACAACTTCCCCAACGTAAGTTGCGTACGAGTACACGACGGCATCTAGCAAAAAACCGTCAGGATGATAGTTGGCTAGCACTTGATCCAAAAGTTGAAGTGACTTTGGGCTAAAGTCAAAGTCGATATCAAAGTGCTCCTTGACTGAGTCGCGGCAGCCTTCGGCCACAGTTCTAATGTGTTCTTCCAGTTTTTCACGCGTAAATGTCATCATAGGAAACTGTTTCAATACAATAGTAATGCGAACTATCGTGAAACGATTTATAATTCTGTCGGGACCGGCGGGATAGCTTATTGTACGATCATCGAAACGAAATGGTGTTTGCGTAATGTAGATTTCTCAATCATCTGCGGCATTGTAGTTGCTGTCGTTCAGGTCTACCAACGGGGTACATGGACATGGCTAATAACATTCGCTTGTCAGTAGTAGCGC
>SYJV01000050.1 GCA_005798335.1 Planctomycetaceae bacterium
ACTTCGAGCGCGACGAGGCTCTAGCCAGGCGTTTTCAAGTGGTTAAGGTCGAAGAACCGTCCGAATCGGTCGCTATCGAAATGGTCCGCGGACTTGCCATGACCCTCGAATTGCATCACAAAGTGCAGATTCTCGAAGAAGCGATTGTCGATGCCGTCAAACTCTCGAATCGTTATATCAGCGGTCGACAGTTGCCCGACAAAGCGATCAGCTTGATCGACACGACTTGCGCGCGCATTAATTTGAGCCAATCTTCCACACCGCCGGCCATTGAAAACGCGCAGCGGGAATTGGACAAATTGCGATTGGCTCGCGAAATACTCGAGAGGGAAATGCTAACCGGTGCAGATCATCAAACAGCGATATCCACCGTCGACGGAGATTTGGCCGCTACACAAACGCGACTGACCGAGCTGCGCGAGCGTTGGGAAAAAGAAAAAACGGCAGTCACGGAAGTTCAAGAGCTAACGATCAAACTGCAAAAATCGCAAGGACCCGCTGCGAATCCTTCGGAAGTGAAAGCTGATTCGCCCGAAGCCAGCAAGACCGCTGTGCCCGTTGCCAGTGAAACGGAAATCAAAGAATGGAAAGCGAGGCTGGCTCAGCGCAAGCAAGAGCTGAGACAATTGCAAGGCGAATCACCACTGGTCCACCCGTTCGTCGATCGCAATGCTGTGGCGGAAACCGTCGAAGCTTGGACTGGAATTCCTGTCGGTCGCATGGTTGCCGACGAAATCCAGACGGTTCTCAAACTGCATGAGTTGATGGAGCGCCAAATCGTCGGCCAGACTCATGCGCTCAAACGCATCTCACAAGCGATTAGCACGTCACGCGCGCGACTGAATGACCCGCGCGCTCCGATCGGTGTCTTCTTGTTGGTTGGTACCAGCGGCGTGGGCAAGACCGAAACCGCCATTACGCTGGCGCAATTATTGTATGGTGGCGAACAGAACATGACCGTCATCAACATGTCGGAATTCAAAGAGGAGCACAAGGTCTCGCTGCTGATGGGTTCGCCTCCGGGTTATGTGGGCTATGGCGAAGGAGGCATCTTGACCGAAGCGGTGCGCAGAAAGCCCTACAGTGTCGTCTTGCTCGACGAAATGGAGAAAGCACATCCGGGCGTTCAGGATGTCTTTTACCAAGTCTTCGACAAAGGAACGATGAAGGACGGCGAAGGTCGCGACATTGATTTCAAGAACACTGTGATCTTGATGACCTCCAACGCTGGCACCGACTTGATCAAGAGTTTGTGCGGTGACCCGGACACGATTCCCGATCCGGATACGTTTGTTTCGGCCATCTTTCCCGAATTGCTAAAAACGTTCAAGCCAGCGTTTCTTGGGCGACTGACGTTGATCCCCTATTACCCACTGGACGAAAGTGTAATTCGCAAGATCATCGGCCTCAAACTGGGCAAAGTAGGCAGACGTTTGGCCGACCATTACAACGCCAAGCTGACCTTTTCTGACGAGCTGATTCAATTAATTGCCGATCGTTGCAAAGAGGTTGATACCGGTGCTCGCAATATCGACCATATTCTGACACGATCGTTGCTACCCGATTTATCGGCGCAATTGCTGGCTCGCTTGGCCGAAGGCCAGCCGATCGAAAACGTACAGGTTTCGACGAATGCGGATCAAGCGTTCACGTTTGACATTCGATAGAGGCTGTCAAATTACAGCTTAAGCTGCGGGATTGCTTGTTACGCAGTTTCGCAGCGAAAATTGGCGGAAAATAATTTTGCAATATCTCGAATTTTCAAGCAACCGTGGCGGCAATCGAACGAGAACTGTAGTGTGCGACACAAATGCGTGCAAGTGCTCAGGCGGTGGCGAGGTGTTCGCCGGGCAGTTTACAATACTCACCTCTGTTTACCTGCGATAAGGATGTAGAACATGGCTGGTTTTATCAAATTTGACGGTATCGATGGCGAAGTAGCGGACGGAGAACACAAGAACTGGATCGAATGGGATACGTTTTCACTAGGTATCTCCAAGACCGGAGGGTCTGGCGTCGGTTCCAAGCGAAACGCTGGTACTGCAATTTGCCACGATGTGCACATTACAAAGAACGTCGACAAATCCTCACCCAAGCTATTTGTTTTGGCCGCGCAGGGCACGCGTAATAAGAAAGTTGAGATTCATCAGGTTGAGTCTGCAGAAGGACGAAAAACCTACTTGGTCATTGAACTGACCGATGTTATGGTCTCTTCCTATAGTACCAGCGGAACTTGTCAAAGTCGTCCAAGCGAAAGCCTCTCGTTAAACTTTACGACCATCAAGGTGAGCTACAAACCAGTCGATGCGGCCGGCAAGCTGGGTGGCGCTGTTGAGGCCAAATTCGACACCGACACCGGCAAGGCAGAATAGCCACCGTCGAGCTGACATCGGTCGGTAGCAATGGGATAGGCATCTTGTTTGTTTTAGAAAATGCAACACACTGGCGCCTATTCCATGTCTGCTCCAAGCAGCAGTGCAGAGGCTGTGCTCGATCAGGCAGCCTCTGTCGGCGTTTGTGTCTATGAAGGGATTGGTCGATGGTCAAGCGATTGCTGGAATTGGTATCGACGGGGCTGTTTGGCGAAGAAGCCATCATTACGTCGCTAAACGGTCGCGAGGAGATCTCCAAGCCCTTTGAGTTCCATCTCTCGATTTCCTCTCCCAAAGAGAATCTCAAACCCGAGCAAGTGATCGGCCAACCATTGGCCGTACGCATCGATCGTGGTGACGCCGAACCTCGATTCATTCACGGCTATGTCAACAGCTTCTGGGCTGGTAGATACGTTTCGCAAGACAGCACCGATACTCCCACGCGACTCTATCGAGTTAGCGTTGTGCCCTGGTTGTGGTTTCTGTCGCGAGCCTCACGCTGTTTTGTTTACCTGCCCGAGAAAGAAGAAAAGACCATTCAAGACGTACTGGACGCAGTCGTCAAAAGAGTCAAATCCTACGGGCACGTTGATCCGACGCTCGAGGCCGGCAACGCCAAAATCCTCGGCTCTCGCAAAGTCGAGCACTGCGTGCAATATCGTGAAAGCGATTTCAACTTCCTCTGCCGCACGCTCGAAAAGTACGGCATCTATTACTACTTCAAACATACCGAAAACAAACACACACTAGTCCTATCCGATCAGCGAAATTATCCCAATGCACCGGAGTCTGCGGTGCGGTTTCCAAGTTCCTCGTCAGGCACCGATGCGGAGGATGTGATTAGTAATTGGGAACATTCGTACGAGTTCGTTTCTGGCAAGTGGGAACAGACCGACTACGACTTCATCAATCCTTCGACTGATTTGAAAGTCAACGCACTCAAGCATAGTTCAATACCGCTAAAGAATAATACTGCCTACGAACTGTACGAATACCCTGGCGAATACGTGAACAAGGGCGATGGCACAGCCGAGGCTACCGCCCGGTTAGAAGCGGAAGAGAGCCGCTTTGACGTCGTATCCGGTGTCAGTACTTGCAAGACGTTTTCACCCGGATACTGTTTCAAGCTGACCGAGCACCCAACCAGCGAGGACGAAAAGGGTAAAACCTTTCTACTGACATCGGTCAGTCATTCCGCGACTCAGCCGGGCCCCTATTCGTCCAGTGGCGCGATGACCTCATACTCGAACTCGTTCGCCTGCATTCCGCGCGACAGGCAATATCGCCCTTCGCGCTCCACGCCGCAGCCAATACTTGCAAGCGTTCAAACCGCCGTCGTCGTCGGCCCACCGGGCGAAGAAATCTACACGGACAAATACGGCCGAGTGAAAGTACAATTTCACTGGGACCGCGAAGGCAAGCGCGACGAGAACACATCGTGTTGGGTGCGAGTGACTCAAGTACACGCCGGCAAGGGTTTCGGCGGCATCGACATTCCGCGAGTTGGCGACGAAGTGGTTGTCTCATTCCTAGAAGGCGACCTAGACCGACCACTGATCACCGGCCGGGTCTACCACAAAGAATCCATGCCCCCGTTCGGCTTGCCTGCCGCCAAAACCATCAGCGGCATCAAGACCAAGACCTACAAGGGCAAAGGCCACAATGAGATGTCGATGGACGACACTCCCGGCAAGGAAAAAGTCAACATACACGCGCAGTACGATATGACCACGACCGTTCTTCACGACCAGACGACCGAGGTGAAGAATGATCGTAAAGATACGATTGATGGCAATGACGAGGAAACGGTCAACAAGAATCAGACTTGGACGGTAGCAGGCAACCGAACGGCGACAATAAACGGCGAACTGTCTTCAGTGATCGGCAAGACCGAACAAAGGAGCGTTACAAGTGATCAAACTATCACCGTCGGCGGTAAGCAAGACACCAATGTCGTGGCTTCGGCCACACTCACTGCTGGCGAGTTCATCAAGTTAGTTTCAGGCGCTGCCAGTATCGAACTGAAAAGCGATGGTACTATTGAGATCAAGGGAGTCGCTATCAAGATCGATGGAACTGCGTCGGTCAAGTCAAGTGCACCTAAGGTTGAGATCGAGGGTGCTACAATTGACAGCGTCGCTACCGGGCCAAACACCGTCAAGGGCGCGGTAGTAAAGATCAATAGCTGAATTAGGGAATTGAATATGGACGAGTCAACTGGAACTGCCATCGCGCTTGTAGGAGGGCAGAGGCTAGTCGTTGAACAGCAGAACGCATCAAACGTTCTCAAGCTGATAGCGGCAGATGGACGGCTTTGCCTGTCAATTCGGATTACTCCGGACGGTCCGATTCTCATGTGTGAAGGTGGAAACCTAGCAATTGAATCGACTGGCGTTCTCTCTTTGGCAGCAGAGCGGGTTGCAATTCATGCGCGAGAGGGCATGTCTTTGACCACCGACGGTGACATGTATTTTAAATCTGAAGGCGATTCGCATTCGGAAGCGCGAACCCAGCACGTTACTGCCTGTCTGGGCAACGTCAACTTGAAAGCCAACGACGATATTCGGCTGAACGGCGAGCGTGTGATGGTGAACTGCTGAGTGCGCCATGGAACTCAAAAATCATACACGTTATCCAGCCATCCTCGTACGTACCGGCATCGATGAACACAACATGGCTGCTGCTGTGGTTGTTCGCACGACGTACGATCTTTCTGCAGATGATACATCCAGCTTGTCTGACGAACAGATATGGCAGGTCTCTGCACCTCCCTGGGAAGGCCCGCAGGGACCGATGGAGAGCGATGAAATACTGTATCGCGGCGGAGTAGATCTCTTCATTTTTGGGTTCGCGCGACCACCTGTAGGTCGCAGGGTCCGACACATGGAGTTGGGGATTCGTGTCGGCAGTAATTTTGAACGCCGGTTTGCGGTATTTGGCCGACGTATTTGGGAACGATCCGGTAACCAATTAAGAGCAGGAAAACCGGAACCCATTGTTCAGATTTCACTAGGACCCGAGAGTGCGTTCGGAGGAAAGGACCTATGGGATGAACTGCCTATTCCTTATCCTCAAAACCCCGTCGGTATTGGATACTATCTTACTGCTGAGTCAGCCGAAGGCAGCCCGTTACCATTTCTGGAGTGTCCCGAGCACCCGATCATCAACTGGGATGACAAGCCAGAACCTGTATGGTTGACGCCATGTCCGTTTTCGGCAGGTCCGCGGTTAGAAAATGGATACGACTTCGATCCGAGAACTGGCGAAATTACACGACTCAAGCCGGAGCTCTTTAATGCCGCGCACCCCAGGATGATTGTTCCCCAGGTGCATCCAGGCGACGAAATAGTAATTGCGGGCGTTCAGGAATCGGGGTTGTTTCGATTTCGTGTGCCCGATCTAAAATTAGAGACCAACTTTCAGTTTGATTCAGAGATCTTTTCGCGGTTACTCAAGGTTGACCAAATAGGAATAGAGGTCGAGAAACGTCGCGTGTTCATTACATGGCGATACCATTGCCGCTATCCGTATTACCCACTTCAAAAGAGATCTTGCGAGCTCAGGGTGAAATCATGATGAACGCCGTACTCAAGCATTGGCATCCAATGGTGGGCATTGATTTTCATACTTGCGTAACGCCTCCGGCTGGAGTGCCTACGCTTCCGATGACTCCTTACAAGACCGGAATGGTTCTCTGGGGCGCGACATTTGGTATGGTCACTCAGTCGTATTTCCGTGATCATCCGAGTTCCGGTTGGGGCACTACGATGTCACGAGGAACGGACATTGGTCCACTTATCCCTCACATCGGACCGCCGAGCTTGACGTTGCCAATTGAGATTATCTTCAGTTCGTCGAAATCGCATTTTGGTGTTGCTTCTTACTCGGGCGTTGACAACAAAGGTGCACAGAATTGCATTGCCGTTGCTTTGATTGTCCATGTCAATCTGAATTTAAACTGCGGCATTGCGTGGCCCACACCGACTGGAATGGTGATCGCACTTAACACGCACTATGTCGGCATGACGTTGGGCGACTTTATTGTCGGCGTATTGTCCATGGCTGTGGACGCAGTTTTACAACGTGCCATGAGTGCGCTCGGTTCGGCCCTTGGTCGCTTACCCGGTTACCTTGGGCAACGGATGATTCCATCCGTATTTCGATCCAACGGCGCTGCGTTTAATGCGCTGTGGGCGGCCAATCGAGGAGCAGCAGGAATGTCTCGGGCGGCGCGCCGCGAAGCTGCCCGAGCAGCAGCCAAGGCGCTGCGGGAAAATCAGATCATCCAGAAGGCTTTGTTCGATTGTGGTTGGGGCGGCACTCTATCGCGCGGCCTGGAACGATTAGGAGCTCGTGCTTCTACACCTGTAGGGGAAGCAGTAATTGGGTTTTTCTTAGGCTCCCCAACCGGAGCTGATGCCTCAAACGTGCCTGGCGGAGCAAGCGCCTTTTCAGCCGCGAACGACTACCTGACGGGATCGGAAGAATTAACTCCCTCGCCGCCACCCCCGATCAATTAAGCGAACGAATCAATGACAATTGTTTCTTCCCCAGGTCCAACGGTGCGCCAGGTCTCGGGCAAGGACCCAGAGGGCTGCCACATACTCTCCGTTCTTGCTAAACGGACGTACCGAGTCAGGACTGACGGTCATTGTGAACTAACCGAAGAACAGCAGCCTCTGTGCGAAGAGCCTCAAGACGATGACAAGACGGGTTGCCTCGCGATGGATTGTGACTTGTATCCGTTCAAACTCGCAACCGATGTTGTCGTGCGAGGAAATGCCTGGGCACCAAACCAACTTCCGAGGTCGAAATTCACCTCCCGCGTTTCCGTTGGAGGCTGTCAGAAATCGTTGCTTGTTATGGGCAATCGAAAGTGCACTTCATCGGCCACAGGCCGTCCCGTGATTTCTGAGCCGGAGGTGATTGAAAAAGTGCCACTCGACCTGTCGCGGGCCTATGGTGGTCGAGATCGACTGATGGAACAGCGAAACGGGAACCCATTTCTGGCATTGCAGCCGTACTTGGTTGGACATCAATGGGATCTGAACGCGGCCAGTCCCTATGTTTACCCGCGCAATCCATTTGGAACTGGTTACTTGATCGAAGGGACGCGAGAATCTTTCGAACAACTGGCATTACCGAATTTGGAGGATCCAGCGGACCTACTTGGGCCCGATCGCTTGTCGGCGGGCCATCCTGGAATGTGGATGCGAATGCCAATTCCACATAGCACCGATTGGTTGGACTATCGCTGTTTTCCGCGGCACGCCTATTTGGGAATCATTCCGTATTCCGAGCCCTTTAATGAGGAACTCCCCGAGTCCGTTCGAGGTTTTGCACCGAACGGTCTTCTCGATGATGGCAACATGCCGGATGACTTGATCTCCTTAAGGCTAGCCAGCGGAGCGTCGTTGGGACTTCAAATTCCTTTTCTTCAAGGTGGCGAGATCGTAGAACTCCAAAACCTACATGCCAGTCAATCCCTTATGAGAATTCGACTGCCAAAAGAACGCCCGCTCATATGGACCGATGGCCGCAAGGGAAAACTAGCAGGTACCAATCCAGTAATCCATTCGCTAATCATCGAGCCAGATGCCGCGATACTGAATATAGTTTGGAGAGGATCATCACAAGCGCTGAGGCCCTATCTGCCAGAAGAACTTGAAAAAATGCCGCTGAAGGTGGAATGGAATTGACAATCTGTAGATCGACCTCAACATTATTCGCTCGCGCTAACTTTGTAACTCGATTTTTTGCTACTGGCTGATCGCCTGCCCCAGTTGGCTGGCATCGGACTTCGGTCGGTAGCAATTGAGTAGGCATCTTGTTTGTTTTAGAAATGCAACACACTAGAATCTATGTCCATATCTGCTCCAAGCAGTGCAGAGGCTGTGCTCGATCAGGCAGCCTCTGTCGGCGTTTGTATCTATGAAGGGATTGGTCGATGGTTATGCGATTGCTGGAATTGGTATCGACGGGGCTGTTTGGCGAAGAAGCCATCATTACGTCGCTAAACGGTCGCGAGGAGATCTCCAAGCCCTTTGAGTTCCATCT
>SYJV01000509.1 GCA_005798335.1 Planctomycetaceae bacterium
GCTGGTTACCAAAGCTGAGCTTTGGCCCTACGGTTCGCTTTACCGATGGAATCAATCGACCGAACCCCTTCCCAAGCTCCTGACAGTTTGGCCATTGCCAAGGCTTCCCGGATGGATCGATCGAGTCAACGCGCCACTCAGCGAAAGAGAGTTGGAAGCTTTGCGGACTTGCGTCAATCGAGGGAGGCCGTATGGTGATGAGAGATGGGCAGAAAAGGTTGCGGAACAACACGGCGTCTGGCATACTCTCCGTCCAATTGGCCGCCCGAAAAAGCTAGAAATGAGCAAAAAGTGACGCATATTACCCCCGTCCCCTTTTTCCCTGCCTCGACTGGTAATAACGGGCTAGCCGAAGGGGATCGCGGTTAGAAGCGGCTTTTTTTGCTGGCGTTTCTGGGTTTGTTGGCAGCGAATTCCACGGATAGAATGCAACAATTCCACGAGAATCCCCCGAAATCGCACCGAATTCGACGAATCCGTGATGTGAATGCTGGACGACTCGGGGAGCCTTTCAAATCCTCGGAATTTCCGAGGGTACGATTTAACAGAGAAGCCGAGGATTAACCCCCTCGGCTTTTTTCGTTGTTTGCCAAGGGCTTTAGAGTTTCTTTGCTCGCCCAGAACCAAACCGAGAGCGCTCTCACTTCCCCCAAAATCGCATTTTCGCGACCGGACCGCGCAAATTCGTCTGCAACTCTCAAATTCTCTGTTTGACAGAGAAGTCTTGTTTAACAGCGAGTGCCGGCAACGGTGGCGAACTTACCCGACCTCCAACCTCTCCGTCTTTTCGTGCTCGAAGCAATGATTGGGAACCCTGAAAGCGTCGATAACCAAATTTGCTCCATGGATTGGCGTCACACCTGATTGTTTGGGAAGCTAGAATGGGATGTTGTGATCCAGGTTGTTCGCTCTCGACGTGCATAGTGACTCTTGGTAATGATCCAACTCGACAACTTTTCATGCGAGAACAGGAATGCCAATCAAAGTCAAGCCAGACTCCGAACAACTCCTCCAACTGAGACAGTGCACGAAAATCGATGCAACTAGCCTGACAAACTTAGCTATCAAACTGAGCAACTTGGCTGATCCGCCGCTTTTGCCCGACCAACTTCTGAAGGAAATTAAAAAGACACTTTCGGATGATGATGCAGAGGCACTTTTACCACCTCTGCTCTCGATGGGGATGATCGCGCGGTCTAGCGATACCAAGTCTGTTGATGTGGTCAAGGCGTTTCGCGGCGTTTTTGAAACTCCTGCCGAACAGTCTGATTGGGATCGTGTTGCGGCATCGATTCAAACTCTGATTGAATCCTCGGCCATTCGACGAGTTACCAAGGCGATGCAGTTGAGTTATGATTATGCGAATCTGTTGAGAAAAGCGCATATCGTCACGGACCTTAGACCACTTTTTGACGAGTCTGGGAATTCGGTAGAGGCGGCAGTGGTTACTCACACCCTGCGCGTGGCCTATCACAGTGACGATGGTGCACACGATATAAGCCTAGCAATGGACCTCAAAGACATCCGCAACCTCAAAGAACAATGCGAGAGAGCAATTTCAAAGGCCATGTGTATTCGCGAAGAGTTCGCAAATTCCACAAAGAAGCCCTGCTTGATATCCGGAGATGTGGAGAAGGATAATGAGTAGTGCGGCAGTCGACACAATGGACATCATAGTCAACGTACGTGAGTACGAAGAACAGCAATATCTCTCGCCAAACCTGCATGACTGGTATCGGAGAACGGCTCGCCAAGGACGGTTCAGCGATTTATATTGGCGCACAAGTTTTGGGGTAACCCTGGAACTGCTGAATAACTCAAGCGCAGATCGAAAACAAACGACAGCCGTTCGTCCGTGGATGGAACGTTTCAATTCTTGGTTAAGCCCTGCGATTGAGGCCGAGGATCCAAAAATCGGAAAGCGTGCATGCGAAGTTGGACGTGACAACGCTTCACAATTTATTGAGCAGGCAGCTACAGCTAGCCTGGACGAATGGACTCAAACTCTTGCGTATACCGACTTCAATGAACAGCCCGTCTCAGCGTCGCTCCTGATTCTTGCAGCGTCATTTGAAAAAAGAGCGGAACTACCCGCTTGGCGAATCTTAATTGATCGATGCCGAAAGAGGATGCAATCAATTGGCGTTCAAGCCAAATTGATTGATTGGAATGCGGATTCTGATCAAAACGCGTGCGAACGTGATTCATTCGTCAAAGCGGCACGGATGGTTGCGTGCTTGGAATCACACAAGGCTATGCCTGGCTATCTCGATGCAGCCGTGGAATTCGAGAAACGATTGGACGTGCGATCTGCATTGGCTTGCGTGTACCGAAACGTACGTTATCGACTACGAGACAATCAGCTGAAACTGTTAAATGATGACCTGGTTACGTTTCGTTTCGGGGAAGCTAACACAGACACGATGCTTGCCGTCCTCACAGCAACTGCACCGTTCAAGACAACACTTCCGAATCGGCGAGCATTGTTCAAGCAGATTCAAGTAACGCTGAAGAAGCGCGGAATGATGGAGCGAGGTCTACTGGACGGACTGAAGTGAATGGATCGTGTTCATCGTCAGGCGGAGAGGCAAATCACGAGCCTGCGTCATGTAGCGGTAGTCATTGGCGAGCCGTCGCATGACCAGCGTCATACTGGGATCGTATTCCAAGTTGATGCAAACGCAGCGCACCTGTTCATGCACCTCGCATGGCATAATGATTTTCGATTGCAGAATCGAATTGGCTCCAACTATTGCTGGGTCGACCCAAATGTGCCCACAGCTCGCCTCAGACAAGTTGCTGCTATTTGCGAAGATATTGCGCACGCGAATCAGCACGGCCAGATACCCTACTCTTTTGGGTCACCAATCTCAGCGTTTGATGAGCAAACGAAAGAGTTTCTCGTTGGGCCAACCAATACTGGTCTGACATGTGCCAGTTTCGTTCTTGCAGTTTTTGAGCGAGCACAATTGAGACTGACTCACTACGGCGGTTGGTCTTCCCCAGATTCCGACGACATTCGCTGGCAGGAAATGGTTGTAGAGGTCCTCCGCAGCACATCCGGAGTCACTCCCGAACATATCCGGATAGTTGAACAAGAAACTGCAACGTCAGTACGTTATCGCCCCGAGCACGTAGCAGGCGCTGCCGCAATCCGAGGTCGCCGACCGGTAAAGTACATAAGTGCGAAAGCTATGGGTTTTGACATCGTGAGGTTCTTGAGAGGTGAACCGCCCATAGGTCATTTCAAGTTTTCTTGGTGGGAACGCTTTCTGCGAAGATTCGGTTGGCTATAGAAAGCCTGGCTCGCACTGCGTGCCTCGCGTGCTTTAGCCGGACACTACAGCTTTCCCATCTCCAAGAGACTGAAGTACGCAGTCCTGTTGAAGATGATGTGATCGAGCAGCTCAATCCCGACGATTCGTCCAGCTTCTCGCAGTTGTTTCGTTATGTCCACGTCCAGCTTCCGAGGGCTCGACTCCGCCCGCAGGATGGTTGTGAGCGACGATTATTCCTGACGCGCGTTCTGCAGCTGCATCCGCGAAAACTTCACGTGGATGAACTGGGCTTCGATCAACTAGACCAATGGAAATCACGCGAACGGCCTGTACTTCGTCTGCGCCATTGATCGTGATGGCGAGGAAGTGTTCCTGTTTGCGATCCGCATATTGTCGAATCAGCGGTAGAACATCGGCGGGCGAATCGATCTTTAACCCATCGGGCTTGAGCCTTCGGCGAGCGAACTCGATGGCTGCAAGGACTAGTGATCACGAAGTTTATCGATCATGTCCTGAACCGATACCTTCTTTGGCGGAGGGCCACCGGAGTTGCCTTTGCCGGGCTTGAGCTTGACGACGCCAGGAGTGTTTACCTCTCCTCGGAATTGAACCGAAGCTTTTACCAACTCCGTAGCTCGGATATGCTTCATCAACTCGGATACCGTTCCTTCCTTGATAAGTTGTGGGCCAACGAACTGAGCAAATATTGCCAGTTATGTCACATCTTCCGGGTATGTGAAGAAGCATGCCAGGAAATTCACGCTCTTCACGAACTTCGCGAGCAGATACACCATTGCCTTCCGTTCTTCCAAATCGCGAATCTTGTCGTTGAATCGGATGCATAGGCCATTGACGCGTGCACTCACCCAACCACTTCCGACTCCGTGCTTGGCTAGTGCTTCCACAAGTTCTTCTTCGTCCTGTTGGGTAAAGACGCCTGCTTCACGAACCGAAAAGGTGTCAGGAACCGTTAATTGACAAGCGAAAGGGACTTGGATATTCTTTGAGACATGGGAAGACCAAAACGATCAGCTCCAGGCGGGTGGGTTTATCATGTGCTGAACCAGGCGAACGCGCGGATGCCGATCTTTACGAAGGATGAAGACTTCATTGCAGACGAATTAATCAACGAACTTCGAGCACTGGTTGCGAAACAAGCAGCCCAGTTGGAGAAACAAGCTGTCACCGCCAAGGATCGAAGTTTGGAAAAGAACTTCGATGTGGTCTCCAAATAAACGCATAGAATCTTGACTTGGACACGCCGACTCATCCTGTCTATCTCAGCGGCCAGTATGTCCCAGCCTACGAAGCCAAGATTTGCGATGACTCGGCCGGCACTTCTGATGTCCAGTTGGAATTCAGCCTGCCAACGACCGGCGCTTGAAGCTCTTGGACTTGACTAGTCACCAGGGCCAGGCGGACAATAGTCCACATCATGTTACGGTCTTAAAAAGTCGACCGCATGTGGCGAATGCAATCGAGGAGAATACCTATGGTCAGCCACATTCATTGCGCGTTACTGCTAGAACTGTTAGACTGAAGCGCTCGCGTCGGTTCTGGCTGTGGATATCTTGAGCTATGCAATTCTGAGCAATCATCTGCACTTGATCCTACGCAATCGACCGGATGTGGTGGCGAAATGGTCGGACGGGGAAGTGGCCTTGCGGTGGCTGCGAGTCTTTCTGTGGCGGCAGCTTGATGAACAGCTCGCCGAACCGACGGAAAACGATGTGCGCACTTTGGCAGGCAACGCGGAACGCATCGCGGAAGTACGCTTGCGATTGTCGGACATATCGTGGTTCATGCGGGCCTTAAGCGAACCGATCGCTCGGATGGCCAACCGGCGAGTCGTCAGAGTGTGCTATCGAATTTGGGCATCGACACGAGCATGTGGCGTGACTTGGTGTGGGACTACCTGCATTCCTCACACGCATCCAATCGCTGCAAAACAGAGGTGGTCATGACTTGGCGACCAATAATTGCGCTGTTAAACTGGGGCTCGCATTCCCAGCGATTTGGTTGAGCAGGCCACGCGCCTCCAGACCCATGAACGAAACCATAATGACACGAAGCCCAGTTCACTGCTTGCGACCTTTATGCTGTCTCTTTCTCAGCCTGTTCTGTTCGAACAGCGTGATGTGGGCTGAAGATGCGTCGCGTCTGGTTGTGGTCCGGAAAATCTGGGACCAGGCGCCACATAGCGCCTTTACCGATCTGGTGCGTTACAACGACCGCTGGTTCTGCACGTTTCGCGAGGCCGATGCACACGGAGGAGATGGAGGAGTCCTGAGAGTACTCACGTCATCCGATGGTGACCGTTGGCAATCTGCGGCGCTGGTACGGTTAACTGTCGGGGCACTTGCCGAACTCAAGCCGACTGTTCCGCCGCGCGGAACGTTCATGGACCTGCGCGACCCTAAACTTTGCGTGGATCCCGACGGGCAACTGAGCTTGCTGGCGGGACTGTATTATAACGACCAGCGGGACACGCAGTCGTTAATTTGGTTCTCACGGGATGGTAGTGACTGGTCGAAACCGGTTCTCGTCGCCGAGCATCAATACTGGTTATGGCGAGTCACCTGGCACAAAGGCAAAGCGTATGGGGTGGGCAGAGTCCCGACGGAGCGCGTGCCACGACTGTATATGAGCGAGGATGGACGAAAATTCGATGTCTTGGCGCGCGATGGCGACTTTTTTCCTCATAACCCCGGTCCCAGCGAAGCCACGCTACGATTCGCTGAGGACGAAACTGCCCTGTGCCTGATTCGCCTGAGTCGCGTTCCTGGCGGGACAACGCACCTTGCCCATCTGGGGACTGCCCGTCCACCCTATTCCGAATGGACCTGGCGCAGCCTCGATATGGAAATCGGTGGTCCAAACCTCATTCAAATCCAGGACGGGCGGTGGGTGGCAGCGATGCGGATCTACGGCAAGCGAACGAGAAACGAGAATGTCCGCACGGCACTTTGCTGGCTCGATCCCGCCGCAGGCACGGCGAGGGAGTTTCTCACGCTGCCTTCAGGGGGAGATAGCAGCTACGCGGGGCTGGTATGGCACGACAATCTGCTGTGGGTCAGTTACTACTCATCGCACGAAGGGAAGGCAGCCATCTATCTCGCTAAAGTCCAGTTCGGCGACTCAAAGTAGCCGTTTCACCGTGTGCGCCGAGTGCGGCGTGCGAGGCATCGTTGAACAGTCACACAACGCACCGTAACACTACGAATACTCGCTGGGAGTGATCCAATGCGCGGCATGTTAATGCGATTATTACAGCTCACGAAGCCTGTAACACTGTCGTTCTTCCTGCTCGCACCTTCGGTGATGGCGCAGCAGAAAATCGAAACGCCACCTCCCGTTAATTATCCTCGAGACAACGTCACCTCGGGATACAAGGTCGACGCTGGCTGGCCGAAGGGCAAGTCGGCCTATCCGTGGATGGCCATGCCGGGCATCGCCGTCGACGAACAAGGGCTGATCTGGACGCTGAACCGCGGAGAGATGCCGGTCCAAATTTACAGGGCGAACGGCGAACTCGTGAATCAGTGGGGCAACGGCTACTTCACTAGCCCACATCAAATTCGCTTTGGAGTGAACGGACACGTGTGGATCGCCGATTCACACGGCCACGCGGTGTACAAATTCACGCGCAGTGGCGAGAAGCTGCTGACGATCGGCATCCCCGGCGAGCCTGGGAACGACATGCGGCGAATGAAGATGCCGACGGACATGGTCGAAACGCCGTCGGGCGAGGTTTTCATCTCAGACGGCTATCGGAACAACCGCGTGGTCGTGGCAAACGCCAAGGGTGAAATTATCCGCACGTTCGGCGAACTGGGCACTGGGCCGGGACAGTTCAGCCTGCCGCATGCGATCGCCCGCGATTCGAAGGGAAGGATCTACGTTGCCGATCGCAACAACTCGCGCGTGCAGGTCTTTACTGAAAAAGGCGAATTAATCTCACAATGGACGAACCTCTGCCAGCCCTGGACGGTGCGCGTGACGGCCAAAGATGAAGTCTACATCTGTGGAGCATCGCCATCGCAATGGCGCGTCGAAGACGTGCAGTTGGGGATTCCACCTAAGGACCAGATCGTGATGAAATTCGACACTACCGGGCGTGTAATCGCATGGTGGCGTTTCCCACAAGGTCCGCACGAGCCGCATGGTGGCGCCAAGCCTGGCGAGTTATCCTGGGTCCACGGCATGGACATCGACAAGGACGGCAATCTCTACCTCGGCGACATCATGGGCCAACGCGCGCAACGCTTCGTGCCCACACGCTGAACCGATTGCGGGATTTTGACAAGAGTTCAGCAGCCCGGATGGCCAACAAGCAGGATCAGGTTACTGGCCGCTTTTGGCAAGCACGTTATCGTGCCGTACGATTGCTTGATGAAACAGCCATCTTGGCTTGTGCCGCCTATTTCGACTTGAATCCGATCCGAGCGGCCATGGCCGAGACGATCCCTCGCGGCTGATCGGCAAGCTTGACCAAGGTGAAAAATTCAGTCGGTGAGCATGGAGTCACGCGATGGGAATTCTTGGACATGATGGATCGCGGAAGAGTCTCAATGATTCAACCGTACGTGTCGACATGCGGCGGACTGACGGAAGCCAAACGCATTGTCGACCTGGCCGTTCCACGTAATGATCGTCGAAGCCGCAATACCAAATTTTGAACACGCCGGGCTAATCGTTTAATCGAACGACCGCCGCGGCTATCGTGACCAGAGCTTTTGGGTGGGAATGAAGGGCGACTTCGCCACGTCGACTCATCTGGTGCAACGCATCTCTTCGCCCCAACCATTGAAGCAGCTCATCGTCGCGGCTGATTGCTCGGCCAACGGCCCAAAATTTGGGTGGATCGATTACAATGAGCGTCGGACCGCGCGGTGAGAAACCGAAGTGGGCCGTCCAAACGAAGGGAGTCCACAACGGCCCTCTAAAACTGGAGGTTCCGCCTGGCAGACTGGGATCGCTCCAGGACTTCGACGTGCATATCACACTGCACAGCAGTTCGGGAATCGAAAACGGTGACAAAGCGTGTGCCACATTCAGCAAACTGACCATTCAGGCGAAAGGCGAGTAATGTCCCTGATGTTGCCTCAAAATCACAAGTGCGTGATGGCCGCGGTGTTGCTCGTACTATCCCGACAAAGGAGCCGTGTGTCTGGCCGTGTTGCGCGAGACGGTTTCGTCTCGCTCGATGCGGGCGACGAACCAGGCACGCTGCTGACCAAACCGTTTGTCATGGCGGGGACAACTCTGCACGTCAACGTCGATGCGAGGGCCGGCGAACTCAACGTCACGGTGCTCGACGGAGACGGCCAGACAGTCGCCGTCGCCGAACCCGTCACGGGGGATCAAGCCCGCGCGGTGCTCCGCTGGAAGTCAGGCGATCTGAATAGCGTCAAAGGAAAATCCGTCAGCCTGCGACTGTCGCTGCGCAACGCCCGGCTGTATTCGTTCTGGTCGGAATGAGATCTTTCCGTGGGGCTGGTCGTCATCAGCGCCCGTCGGGTCCTACGACCGCCTGGTCCAGCAGGTGATTGCCCGAGAACAGCTTGAGCACCGTCTCGCCGTCGGCGCTGGCGGCAAACTCCGCCCGACCTTCGGCAAATGGGATGGCCGCAGGGGGCGTCGCTCCTTCGCGGCCTTGGACCGCATACAGACGCAGGCTCTTGCTCGCGCCCTCGACGGCAATCCGGAATGTGTTGCCTTCGCGGCGGACCTGGAGTAGTGAAGGAAGCTCCGCCACGCACGCCACCTGGCCCGATTCCAGCTTGCCCGAAATGACCGAACGTCCGTCCCGCGCCGAGGCATCGAGGGGCACGTCATCGAGCATCTCTACGTAGTGCACACCTTGTCGGACATCCACCGCGAGCAGATCGCCTTCGACCGCCTTCGACCCGCGATTCCACAGCAGCCAGATTCTCTTACGCTCGCCGGGGAAATAGTTGGCGAGCAGTCCCTCCTGGAACGTTGGCACGAGTGGTTCGGGACGACCGCCCCACACGGCGTCGCCGTTCTCGGCCAGCACGGCCTGCATACGCTGGAGCTGGAGCAAGGCCTCGCCGCGCACTCCGCCGCGGTCCTGGCCCGCGGCATTGAAGAAGGCGAGACGGCCCGCGTCCTCGTGATCGTATCCGAAGACATAGACTTTCACTTCCGGCAGCAAGAACCGCAGAAAA
>SYJV01000510.1 GCA_005798335.1 Planctomycetaceae bacterium
GCCATCACGCCGTCCAGCCAGATAGCATCGCAGCAACGCCACCGCATCATGGCGAAAAGTCGCTCAAAAAAAAGCGAATGAGGCTGCTGAAAGAACTAGAATCCAGAATCCTCAAACCCAGCAGTTAAGCGGGACATTGATCTAAAGCCGCATTGACAGCGGTGAGACTGCCTTGAAAACTAAACAACGAATCCGCGATACCGTCTCCACCGGAGAAAGTCAGCCCTAAACTTCCGAAGCCTGGTGCCAAGGTTACGGTACCGCCGGTGACCGAGATACTGAGCTGGACATTCGATCCGTCGATATCACTGACTGTAATTGCGTTGGAAAGGAAACTTGAGAATGCGAGTACGCTGTTCTGAGAGACCGTCTGCAAACCTGGAACACTGATCGACGGTGCTATGTTTTGAGGTAGAACCGTGATTGCGATATCTTGTGTGTCAATCAAGACGCCATCGCTTACTTCGACAGTTACGTTGTAGACATTGTTGCCACCGGAGTCCAGCGGAGACTGAGCATCGGGTGCTGATAAGAACGTCAGCGCGCCGGTAGAACTATTGATCGTAAAAAGGCTGGCGTCTGTTCCTGAGAGAGAAAACGTCAGCGGTTGTAACGGATAGTCTGCGTCTATCGCGCCGACAGTCGTAACCGCAAGAGTGCCTTCTGCCACGGAAACGGCCAGCGGCGCACCTCCATTGGACACAATTATGGGAGCCGAATTTCCGAACTGGCGCGCGGTTACTCCACTGGCATCCATCATGCCTTCACCACTCCAGACGACCACAAAGTTATTCATGTCCAACATCGAAGCCGAAGCTTGGTGCTGAGTTCCTGAGGTTTGCAAATTGATCAGAAATTCGCTACCGATTTTCGATCCTGAAGAGGAAAACCGCTGGCCAAAAACGCCCGCTCCGTCACTGTGGCCTGGTTGATCGCCAGCGCCTTCCCAGACCACTAGATAGTTTCCAAGCGAATCGATTGCGATCGACGGATTCGCTTGAGTACCTGTTGTCGAAGTGTTCACCAATGTGACCCCAGACGCAACGAAAGTACCTGATGTAGGGCCGGGAAGGAATAACTGAGCATGTACGGAACCGGTTATCGAGTCGCTCCAGGCAACGACGAACGATCCGTTGTCATTCAAGGCAATGACCGGATTTTCTGCTGTTGGGTTTCCTCCGGTACCGAAATCTGCCGACGTGGCGATGCCGGTCTCGTTATACATCCGCGCGCGCACTCCGGTTGAATTTTCCCAAGCTACGACAAATGCGCCGGCGAAGTTCATCGCCACCGAAGGATCTGCGTGACTACGTAGAATATCGGAGCTGATTAGGAACTCCGTCGCATCGATCGCGGTTCCCAAGGCCGAATATCGGCGACCGAAGATACCGTCAGGGTGGCCTATTCCGCTGCCTTCCCACACGATCGTAAAGTAACCGGCAGCATTCATACCGATCGCTGAATTCGACTGGTCTCCCAAAGTCGTAGTAGTTACCAAGAATTCCGCACCCAAGGCATTGCCCGAGGCGCTGAACCGCCTCGCATACACTCCTTGAGATCCATCCAGGGAATCTTGTCCGACGCTGGTCCACGTCACAACAAAATTGCCAGATTCATCAGAGGCCACGCGAGCCCATTTCTGATCGCCGGCTATCTGATCATGGACGCGAATCTCTCCGCTCAGCGCGGTGCCATCATTGCGGAATCGCCTGGCAAAAACGTTGGTGCCAGAACCATCAAGCGAGTCGCTGGTCCAAACCACAACATAGTTTCCGTCTCCATCGATGGCGATCGATTGTTGACTGCCGCGATGTTCGCCAACCGTACCCTGTACGCCAGCCGTGTTGGTGTTGATCGCAACTTGGGAATTCGTTGATAGGCTTGGATCGCGATATTCAAAAGCTCCGATATCGACGTTCGAATCGCGAGTGTAACCGCGCGCGTCGACTGCTGGGGCTCCGGATGAACCGCCGGCATCAATCGCCTGGCTGGCTGTTAGCAATCGGTGTGTGGCAGCGATACCTCCATTGTTAGAAAGTACCCCCAGCTCCGGAGCGAGTCCGATCAAGTCGTTCGAGCCAAAACCGGTAGAACCACTAGCGTTCTCAATGAGGTTAAAATCTAGGCTGTTGAATACTCCCTCCACGTCGGCATTCGTTGTAGTCGATTGGTTGTCCGCAACGATCGAATTGGCTATCCAGAGGTCGCCATCGTTGTGGATGCCGCCCACCTGACCACCAATATTACTGGCTACGGTTGTATTCCGTAATTCTGCGTAACCAGTATTGTGAAAACCGCCATTCGTTGCTGAAATGTTGCCACTGATCGTCACGTTCGTCAACGTCATAAAACCCTGCGCCGACAGGGTAGAGTTTTCGTCGTTGAAGATACCTGCTGACATACTTCCTTGATTGCCGCTGACTGTCACACGATTCAGGTGGACGGTACCAAGGAAGTGGTTGTGAATACCTCCTCCTGTCGAAGTTAGGACGGAGGCATTGTTCGATACATTGCCATCGGTGTAGTTCAAAATTCCGGCGTTATAAATACCAGCGCCAGCCAGTGCAAGGTTGTGATGAATATTAACGCGCGTCAGTGTTGCACTCGAACTGGTGGCGATGTGAATACCGCCACCCTTGGTCGTTCCATTTGAACCGCTATTATAAACTTCGGCATCGGTCATCGTTAGCGACCCCATGCTATAGATGCCGGCTCCCTCCAGAGCTTGCCCGCCTGAAATATTGACGTGGTCTAGTGCAAGAGTACTCTCCGACAGGACCGAACCGCCAAACCCCATAGTCGCATCTCCTCCTTGGATCGTCAGGTTCTGAAGCGACAGACTGGCGCCTGCAAGTACATGAAACACTCGGTCTCGAAACGCGTTGTTGCTCCACACAACGTTGATGATCGTCGAACTCGCACCATTGCCGACGATAGTGACTTTGTCGAGGTCAATGATGTCCAAATCGCCCGCCGTTGCATCGTCATCCGTGCCGGAGATCGTCAGCGTATAGGTACCGGCTCCTAAGAAGATCGTATCCTCACCCAGATCTGTATTGGCTTGGATGACTGCTTCGCGGAGCGAGATGAACGCGTCAGTACTGTTGGTTACGTCGGAGGTAGTCGTCACAGTGATGCTAGCCAGCTTGCCAAACCAGTTTTCTTGGAGGTCTTGGCTGAAGGCGCCCGTCGATTCTACTTGGCCGACGAAGTACTCGAAGGACCAGTCCGCGCCAACGGTCACATGGCCTGTATCATTCGTACTGGCGGCAACATCCGCTCCCGTTAACGCACTGATCGCCTCGCTCAACTCCTGGCCAGCGGGATTTAACGCTACGTCGCATCCATAGATGAGGATGTCGGCGTCGGCAGTCAGTGACGATTGCCAAAGCGCTAACTGGCCCGCATAGGAATTCACACTTTGATTGTTCAACCAAGTGTTGCCCAAGCGAATCGCACCGTTGTCGCCGTGCGACACTAGATGAATCGCGTCGACGGAGGAATAGCCCTCCAATATTTCGCTGATCTGCTGGACTCCATCGGTGTTGCCATTAAGCACGTAAACTTCGAATTCTCGCTGGTCGTCGCTGCTCGCCAATAGATCGTCGACCAGTTGTTGATAGTTAGACGTTGCCGGATCGATGAAGACCAATTCCAAAGTCTTGTTGCGCTCAGCACTGAGTTGGTTGGTTGCAGTTGTAGGACTTTGAGCTGTTTCTGCCGCATTCGAATTACCGACTTGCGTGGTGGTTATCGCCGTATCCACGGGCGCCAATGGGTCGAGTCCATCGGCTGTTTGAAGGGCCTCGTCGATCACCGCGACCGCTCCTGCGACAGGTGACGCACTGAAAAGAACTCGGTCCTCCAACAACTCAGCATCCAAGCCTCGCGTCGTCGACGAAGCGACTCCCATCATGTGTTGCATCAACGAGATCAATTTAGACATGCGTGCACCTTTGTTTACAGTCGCAAAGCATTTTGGAAGCGAGCGGGTTGCGAATTCAAGTTGTGTTGGTTCGGCTATGCTTGACGATTCTCTGGATCGCGACTGATAGTGCGAATATTCGGAATAGGTCCGGGGACGTGTCCATATTCGCGCAGTGCGAGCCAGCTAACATATTCTTCGCCGCAAATCGAGGGCGCGTCGCGATTCGCATTTCAGTCGGATATTTTGCCGAGCGTTCAGCCTTTACTTACTTGGCATAATCGATACGCTCCGCATCCTTGCCATGTCCGAGGCGGTTCCCGATTATCGAAGCCACGCGAATTCAGGCCGGATTTGGACCTG
Source organism: Planctomycetaceae bacterium (assembly GCA_005798335.1). Taxonomy (GTDB): domain Bacteria; phylum Planctomycetota; class Planctomycetia; order Pirellulales; family Pirellulaceae; genus Aureliella. Next base: position 4,289 of record SYJV01000510.1, read on the forward strand.
GAATCAACACTTGCTGTAAATACACTTCCTTCGCCCGGCGATTCTTCTCGGAACGCGTAACCAGCCTCCCATGCAGACCATCACCAGTTATTTGCGGTATTTATCGAACCCAGCATGGGGGCGATCGAAGCATGGATGGTTCCAACGTGATCAGCGAGTTGCAGCGCGGACATCGGAACAGACAAGCATCCAGCAGATTCGAGAGTTGGCACTAAAACTGCGCGACCTCACGGACGATGAACTTACTCGACAATGCAAGTCTCTCCGGCAGGAACAGCCAAAGGTGGTTACCGTTTTCGCATTCGCCACCGAAGCGGTCAGGCGCCGCTTGGGTTTTGAATTGTACGACGTTCAGTTATTGGCTGGACTGGAGTTAGTTCGCGGCGTCATTGCGCAAGTACATACCGGTGAAGGTAAGACACTAATTGCTTTACTGCCAGCAGTTTGGCACGCCGTCAACAGCCGCTCGATGCATGTTATGACGGTCAACAGTTACCTCGCAAAACGAGATTACGAGCTGCTATTGCCTGTCTACCAGCAATTGGGCTTGAGCGTCGGTCGTACTGACTCGGACTTAACGTTGGCAGGAAAACGTTCGGCGTACGCATGCGACATCGTCTATGGGCCCGGCTATGAATTTAGTTTTGATTTTCTGCGCGATCAAACTCAATTGATCTCATCGCGCAGGCAGCTTGGTGCAAATACCCAGTCGCGGCTACGTGGATCAACTTCCGAACCAATCGTGCTGACTCAGCGTGGTTTTCAGGCCGCGCTGGTCGATGAAGCAGACTCTGTTATGCTCGACGAAGCGTCCACGCCGCTGATCTTGTCTCCCGGTGGAGGCCAACCGGCGCCGAGCCCAGAGATCTATCTTCGGGCAATGGAATTGGCCGGTCGATTACAACAGGATGTTCACTTTACGTTTGACTCGTCGAGCTCCACTATCAACTTGACTATCGCAGGACGGCAAGCCATCGACGCTGTATGCAACTCCAATAGTTCCGCCGAGCTTTGCAAGCCTTGGGCAGAATATGTTCTCAAATCCCTATTGGCGAAGCACACTTTGCAGAAGAACGTGCACTACGTTGTGTCAGGCAATGAAGTTCACATTGTCGATCAAAACACAGGGCGCATCTTCGCCGAACGAAGTTGGCAAGCTGGATTGCAGCAAGCCGTCCAAGCCAAAGAACGAGTGACAGTTACCGCCGAGACCTTGCCCGCCGCTAGAATCTCAAGACAACGATTCTTAAAAAAGTATGCGCACTTGGCGGGCATGACGGGCACGGCACTGGGCAGCGAAAAAGAGTTCCTCGGCGTCTACGAATTAGAAACGGTCCCGATCGCTCCGCACCGACCAAGCCTACGCATCCAATTTCCAACACGTTTTTTCGGGAACGAATTTAACAAGCACTTGGCTATTGCCAACGAAGTGGAGCGTTTCCATGCTGGGGGTCAACCCGTGTTGGTTGGCACGAACTCGATCCAAGAAAGCAAGGTGATCGCAAACCTACTGATGTCGCGTGGCCTCAATGGAAACGTGCTCAATGGAACCCAGGATCAGACCGAAGCCAGTATTATTGCTCAAGCGGGCCAGTTTGCTGCTATCACAATCGCTACCAATATGGCCGGGCGCGGGACGGACATTGCTCTTTCACCCGCTGCCCGCGACGCGGGAGGCTTACACGTAATCGCGACCCAATGCCACGAATCGGTCCGAGTAGATCGGCAACTAGTTGGACGATCGGCCCGGCAGGGCGATCCGGGCTCGGGCCAGTTTTTTGTCTCAGCCGGAGATAGTTTGTTAACGCGCCACGCCCGTACGTTAGCCGAGAGGGTACATAGTCTCGCCGAAAACACAGGCGAAGTTGATCAACTTTGCTGTGGCGAGCTGATGGAACATGTGCTGCTTGCCCAAACGCAAGCACAACAGAACGCCAAAGCCGCTCGTGCGCAAATGTACGCGCACGACGATTGGCGGGAATCGATCCTGCACCAGCTCTAACGCAATTGGCCAACGGGTTGCGAATTCAGAATTTGAACGCGCAGTCCATACAACGAAAAAAAACGCGAGCCGTACTCAGGGACGTTCCTTCTTTCTATTGCGGCACAAAAAGTAAATCGGAGTTCCGGCAAGGACCAGCAGAGTACCCATCCCGCAGTTCAGAGCCGCCGGCTGGCCCTGTGCCTGACTGCTGGCGAAGTTGCTGATGTCGTTCCAAAGTGTCAACACTAAGAATACCGATGCAAATGAAATGAAGGCGAGAGGAATCCAAGGGTAAATCGGAACTCGATAAGCACGCGGCAGATCCGGCTCGCGCCAACGCAGTACAAACAAACCAATCGCTCCAGCCGTATAAAAAATCCAAGTCACAAAGATAAGCATGTCGGTGAGCGCATCAAACGAACCGCTAAAGAGCAGGGCGATGCTCCACACGCACTGAATCCACAGCGAAGCCGACGGTGTACAGTAGCGAGTATGCACTTTCGCGAACATGTTTGGAAAAACGCCGCGTTCGGCCATGGCATAGTAAATTCGCGCGCTGGCGAGAATCGTCGCATTGGCCGCTCCGAAAGTGGACAGCATCACCGCTGCTGCGATGAATCGGCCACCGCCGGAAATGCACTTTTGTGCCACGTCGGATGCAACCAACTTCGACGTTGCCATTTCGTCGATCGAGAGAACTGCGCAGTAGGCTACGTTGAGCAGCATATAGGCGCATGTAACCAGCATGATTCCAATAAACAGACTGCGCGGTAGCGTTCGCTGCGGTTCAATAACCTCGCCGGCGACAAAGCTGGCGTTGTTCCAACCATCATATGCCCAGAAAGCGCCCTGAAGAGCAGCAGCCATTGCCAGCCACCATAACATGCCGCTCGGTGCAATCGTCGTGCTGTCGGTTGTCAGGTTGTCCATCTGCCACGTGCCCGATCCTACGACCAACGCCACCAGTGCCACCATAGCCGACAATTTCGCGATCGTCGTCAGGCTCTGTATCCAACCTCCAAATCTCACTCCATAGAGATTGGCTGTCGTCAATCCAAAGATCAGCACCGCAGCGAGACCTTTCACTCCCAAGTCCTTCAGTGGTGTTATCGATCCGATCAATGGTATAGGTAGCGTCCACTCTGCCATTCCCTGCGGCCCCTGCGGCAGATGGATAAATTGCTCCGTGTATTCCGCGAAGACATAGGCCAACGCCGCGATCGAACCGCACTGCACTACCGAAAACATGGACCAGCCATATAGAAACGCAGGAAACGAACCGTACATACGTTCGAAGAATATGAACTGCCCGCCGGTTTTCGGAATAGCGGCAGCCACTTCTGCATTCGTCAACGCTCCGAACAGTGTAATAACGCCTGCAATCAACCATACCGCCAGCAGCCACGATGGCGAACCCAATTCTGCGGCCATGACACCGGGCTTGCGAAAAATCCCCGATCCAATCACGCCGCCAACAATCAACATGACCATCGTGAAGAAGCCGAGTGACCGCAACAATTGAGGTTGAGAAACCGATGACTCGGAAGGCTTCATATCGATCTTTTCCTGAAACTTGAGGGGCAACTGCCAGGTTCTGCGGAAACCAATTTAGCCGAATGTCGAGGCTGCCAGTTGCTGTTGCCGCAATTTCCGCAACGACTCAAGCAAAAATTTTTTGACCGCACTTTCACTGCATCGTATGCAAGGACGCTGGCGACCGATGAAATTCGCAATGAACATCTGAGAGCAGGCAGCTTGACTGCGACCTCGTTGGCTATTGCGGGGCGCTGTCCACAACATTCTTCTTGCTCTTAGGTCGATCGCGCCACCGGCGATGCAGCCACCAGTATTGCGACGGCGCCATGTAAATAGCCTCTTCCAACCGCCGGTTGTACCAGGTTGTGAGACCTTGTACGGATTCCAACTGAGATTCGACTGTGTTGGGATCAGCAATTCCGGTTACGCCCATTTCGAACTGAAGCGGACGCCCCTGTCGTCGGCAATAGCAAACGACCATGGGCGCTTTCGAAGTTAGCGCCAGCAGGGCGAGCCCCTTGTGACAAGAGGCTTGGCGACCGAGAAAATCGACCCAACAACCCTTGTCACCAGCATGTTGGTCAGCCAGCATGGCGACGGTGCCACCCCGGTCGAGTAGTTCTTGTACAGCGCCGGCCGCTCGTCCCTTGTCCAGCAAATGCTGACCTCCCAAGCTGCGAAATTCGGACAAGTACTTATGCAAATAGGGATTGTCGAGCTGCCTGGCAATCGTAGTACTTGGAAATCCGAATAGCCCCGTAACGTAACCTGCAAGCTCAAAATTCCCAAAATGTCCGGTGACGAGAATGGTCGGACGCGAATCCACTAAGATGCGAAAAGCTGAGTTCTTGTCGCGAAAGTAAAAAAAATCTCGCCAATTCCAACGATGAATCTTCCGAGGCGCTATCGCGATCTCGCAAATCATCAATAACAAGTGATGCCACATCAATCGCCGCATCTTGGCATATTCTCGGGTTGGTTTTTCGCCGAGCAACAAATGCAGATTTTCGTCAATCGTTCGGCGGCGCACTGGAATCCAATCGGCCAGGACCTTGGCCACTAACCAACACATGCGATCCAACGATTCAAGCGAACAGGTTTGCACTGCACAGATAACCATGCGTGCTGCGGCACTGACCAGCCAATCCGTGACTTGACGAAAACGCATCTTTTCTCGCCCACAGTTGAACTATCATCCAACCCAACCGGAAACTCTACCAAACAGCCGCTCATGAAAATGAGCTTAGTCGGAAAGCGCCACATTTTTGCGGAATACAAGCCCGAAGCGCAAGCGAGTGAATTTTCGTAATCGTCGTAAGTTATTCACTCGCTTGCGCTTCGGGCTTGTA
>SYJV01000511.1 GCA_005798335.1 Planctomycetaceae bacterium
CACAGTCTTCCCAAACAGTTGATCGTCCCACGCCTGATCGAATCTGCCGGAGACCACGCATCGCGCCGCTTCATCGAATTCTTCACCGCCCAAATTCGCAACAAAGGAACGCGAACCGTGTATGCTCATGCGGTCTCGCAGTTCTTCAATTGGTGCGACTCGCACGGAATTGCCTTCGAACAAGTCCAACCAATCGTCATCGCCACATATATCGAGACGTTGACCGCAAGACTGAGCGCCCCGACGGTTAAGTTACATCTCGCTGCCATTCGGATGCTGTACGACTATTTGGTAACTGGCCACAACATTATCGAATTCAATCCCGCCGCATCCGTCAAAGGCCCCAGGCATGTCGTCAAGAAAGGCAAAACCCACGTGCTTGACGCTGCCGAAGCCCGCGCGTTGCTGGATTCAATTGACACCTCAAACATCATCGGCCTTCGCGATCGAGCGCTCATCGGCCTGATGGTGTTCAGCTTCGCCCGGATCAGTGCCGTGCTTGGCATGAACGTCGAGGACTATTTCCAGCATGGCCGCCGCATGTGGTTCTGCCTTCACGAAAAAGGAGGAAAGCCCCACGAAGTTCCTGCCCATCACAACGCTCAAAAATTTCTCGACGATTACATGCTTGCCGCTGGCATAGCATCCGAGAAAAAAGAGCCATTGTTTCGTACCATTGGCCCCGACAAGCACCTCTCAGCCAACCGCATGTCGCGATCCGACGCCCTGCGAATGATCAAGCGTCGTGCCATGGCCGCCAGTCTCTCTGATCGAATCAGTTGCCATACCTTTCGAGCCACTGGAATCACAGCCTACTTGAAGAACGGCGGCTCCCTAGAACACGCCATGCGCATCGCCTGCCACGAATCCGCTCGTACAACCAAGCTCTACGATCGCACTAGCGATGAAGTGAGCCTGGATGAGATTGAGCGGGTCAGGATCTAGGCGAGCAGTCTCCAGGCAACTGAAAGCTCGTTGGATCGAAACTGCTCATCTACTGCCTCCACAAAAGAAATTGCGAGGTGATCGCTTCCGTAAAGGCCAGTTCATTTCCTATGAGCTTCTTCCTCGTCCCACGTACGTCGCCTCTTAATCGCAAACCCAACTGCGGTTGAGATCGTCGGATTATCGTGCTTAGCATGGCGCAGAAGGACTCGTAGCCCTTCCTCTCGACTTCGACTACCTGCAATTCCATACGCGAATATTTCGCAATATCTATTTGCCCTAAGCATCTGTTGCTCAAGCACTTCTACGTCGTCCGCAAGCAATAGCCCAAGCACTCCCAGATCTTTGTATGGCTCTTCCACCGTTGGATTCTCCAAGACACCAAGCAAGTACGCTTGTGCATCCTGGCTCCCAAGCAGTCCCAAATGCACGCAGATTTCATCTCGTTCCTGACTCAGTTTGCTAAACGCCTCTCCAAGCACCGCAACAACCGTATGATCTTTGAACCCTAATCGGGCTAGTGCGATTGCAGTCCGTACTTCCTCTTCGTTGTTGTCAATGCTCCGCTTTAATCGCTCGTTGAGCAATCGGATAATTTCGGCATCACCTTTGGGTTGAGGAACTAACAAATTGCGTCGAGGCTTTACTCCAACCGCAACTAGAGCTGCCTCATTAAGCCAGTCAGAGCCCAAATTGATGTGCACAACGTTCTCGTCCATCGTGGCAAGCAACCCAGCGAAACCTAGATCATTCTTTCGCGAATCCGTCATAATCGCGCGAATCCGTCCAATGCTCGTTGCGTCCAACGTAACGAATTTCTCAACGTGCCCTCGCATCCCATCCGACGGTGCGCCGGTAAACCAACACAATGCCCACAGATAAAGATCCCTCAAATCAATTTCGGTTTCAGCAGCCGTGAGCAAGGCGTCAATTACTCGAGTCCTCTGTTCACTTGTAAGAAACCCAAGCTTATCTTTAGAAATAAAACACCGTTCGAGGAATACCATCGTCGCAATAGCCCGGTTTTTCATTTCGTCCATTTCAAGGCCACAAAGTAAATCGCTAATAGCTTGCTCACAATTATCTGGGGAGATATTGATCGCGTATTTCGAAAACTCCGAAATGCAGGCTCGGCCAATAAATTGGCGCAGTACGCCGTCAGCCGCAAAGAACGCAGCCAGTAGATATTGACGCAACTTGTCGCCGAACGATGATGCGCCAACAACTCTGAGAGCTTCATCCCACGCTGTTCTTGCCGCCGATACAGCCGCATCTATCTCACTCATGCAACTAACGAAGTCCTCGAAGATCTTGGTGAGAGTTTCTGGACCTAGCCTTGGTTCATCCGCTAGGCAAAGCATTGCGAAGACGGCCAGCGCTCGCTTGCGATCGCTGTCCTCCTGGCAGAGCAAGTGCGAAAAAACGCTATCAGCGACGTTCTCTGGGAGCTGCGCGATACATAGTCGAATTGTTTCTTGCCAATCTCCGGCAACCACTGCTTCCTGTTTCATTCTGTAACGTTCTTTCACGCTACGCTGGGCGATACCGAGGTTGTCAATCAACTCCTTCAAACGCGACAATTCATCCATACCCGAGCGGTCATACCGAATGCATCTCCCCGCAAGATACTCTTGAAAGATTGGGTGAACAAATTTCAATTCATCTTGATACATACCCGTATCGTCCAGGCGTTGACCCGCCAAGGCAAGGATTCCGACCGGATGAAGTGCCGCAGCCAGAAGATCTGCTTCGCTTCGAATCGCAATGATTCTGCCTTTGGTTTTCTTGCGGAAATTCTCTATCTGAGCAGCCGCTTGATCTCTAAGAATAAGCCCTTGATGGGCCTCGCGCATGCGAAAAGCCAAATATTCAAGATGTGGGACCAACTCATTAAAAGTAACGGGCGCATCCTGCAAGTCTTCCTTGCGGGAAATCATCTGCTTAATTGCTTCCTCGATTAATTGGCAACGACTGTTTGGGAAGCGATTCGGTTCATTCCAGTAGATCTGAGCGCCTAGCGCCAACATCAGCACTGTATCGCTGAGGGCCGCGATATTGGCGTTTCGTTCAAGGACATGTCGTCGTACATCCGCGGCGTTTTCGTTTCCCACGGCAGCACAAAGCTTGTCCAAAAACATCTCTTTGGTTGGTTTTGGGAATGGAGCTACAATCCGAATATCAAATGCCGCCGACATGTTGTGCTGAACCTGGTCGACTCCATATGGACGCGATGTTACGAGAAGCCGAAGGTCGGGATAGACCGCGACCATATCCAATAGTTGTGTTTGGCAAAATAGCTTGCGTGGCTTTTCTGGAATTTCGTCAATTCCATCGAGCAACAATACCACGCGACCGTTCAATGCAGCAGCCTCAAATTCATCGCAAAGTCGATCAAAGTCCGTTGGTACGCGATTGTCTTGATCAACTCTCGCTAACTCCTTTGTTCTTCTGGGCAGACCGAACGACTGAATAGTTTGGTTGAGGCAGAGCCGCGATACCGCTATCTCAATGATCGAACGCAGATCGGTAGGCGTCGATTCCGCGACAAAGCGATTACACTCCAGCAACAACGGCATGGACTTGGTCGCATCGGCAACCCATTGGCTTGAGCTGTAATACGCGATCCAACGCTGAAGCGTTGACTTGCCACACCCAGGATCGCCAACCAACAGTACGCGTCGCCCTGGTTCAAGTATCATCTCGGCCGTAAGCTCCTCGATGCCCCATTGGCTTTCGCCCTTTCGCTCCAAACGCACGGCTTGTGTATGTCTCGCGAGCATGGCATCCTGGATCACTGATGCCGACTCTTCCTTCAAAACCAAGACCGGAAGATTGAAGTTCATTCGTTCAAACTGAATGACGTGCTTTCCATCATCCCTTGGCAAGGGCAAGTTTACTGTTGCAAACCGCCGACGCATCGTCTCAACGAAACGCTTCAATAGCACGGAGACGGTAGGTTGAACGTCCGCCTTTGACACTATTGAAGGGCCTTGAGGTTGGCCTGGCTCATCTTTTGGAGATGGTGAAGGTTCGTCAGGTTCCTCTTCTAGCAGCTCCTTGAGTTTCTCAAAATCCTCTTCGGAAATGATGAATTCGGTCGCTTCTAATCTGGGGTTAAACTTGCCATAGGATTGGATCGACTTTACAACTTGGTTTAAGGTGTTGAATTCAACGCGTCCTCGGGACATGCCGGTAAAGGGGTTGCTTTTCCTCGAGTCTCTTCCGATTGCAGCCTGTGACGGCACATTGTTCGAGTTGCTACCACATTTCCGGCGCTTGGTGTTGCTTATTTCGCCTGGGATTGGAACATCTGCTGGACCACGGGCCCACTTGATATAGACCCGTAGGAGTTGGTGATTTACGTAGACCCAATCGTTTTCGTTCGGTTGGCAACTCTGCACGGCCACGCTGTGTTCCTAAATCTACTCCCAGCAAAGAACGACCATTCCTTGCTTATCGGCTGTCTAACTATCGCGTGTACCAATTGGTTTCTTTGCGATATGGGCCAAGGTTATTTCCTTCCACACTTAGGCCCGTTTGGGCGCAGCTAGTAATCTTGGAGAACAGTTCATCGTCTAGGCATTCGGAGGGCATCAGTTCCACAAAACGGTGGAGAGCGTCTGACAACTGCTTCCTCCCCGTTTCGATCCTCCCGAGATACATCCCCTCGAGCATGCCGACGATTTCGGCGAATACCGTGCGCAACACCCGGTCGTCCTCTCCTTTTGTTTTGAGCACGTGGCGGGCATTCTTGAAATCCTCGTCGAGGTACATTCTAAGCCACCAAGCCCTGCCGCGAGGATCCTTTGGCGGGTCCAGCTCATCGAATTCAGGGGGTGGCTGATAGTCGTCTTCCACGGGACTCCAAGCTTTCCAATAAAATTGCACAAGATTTTTTTCGCCCGTCATCGTTGGCGCGCGAAAACGCAAATGTCAAACGAATTGTTTGATTGCCTGAGACGTTGTGCATATCTCCGAGCGTATGGCCAATCGTATGATTGGTGCAAAACCATAGGTTTTCGTTGGGTTTTCCGATCTTCCGCATGCGTTCTAATAATGTGCAGCAAACCGATTTGCAAGGCCACAAGAACGATCGACATTCACCGATTTTCTCAAGGAACCACCAATGACGACAACCACAGCCGGACTGGCAATCACCTCGTTTGTAAATTACGAGCGCCGCTTGCAAAGATTGGCATTAATTTTGCTGCGGAATTCTGCGGATGCTGAGGACGTATTTCAAAACTGCGCAATCAAAATGCTCAAGGTCGGTCTCATTGGCTTCGAGAACGACCGATTGGAGTCCGCGTTCTTTTCCATGGTTGTGCGGAATGAGTGCCTTTCCCTCATACGCAAGCGAAGGAGGTCGAAAGAAGTCCTAGAAGCAGAGTTTGATTCGGACCACCGATTGGAGGACGCGATTCCACGAACGGACCCTGCCGAACCAGACCTTGAGGATTTCTTAAGCTGGTTGCTCTCGCAGGTCCGCAAGGAAGACAAAGAGTTGTTGCAAGCTCGGTTCACAGACGGTGCAACCTATCGTCAACTAGCTGAAATGCTGGGCGTATCCAAGCGTCAAGCGATCTCCCGCGTGCACCGGCTATTGGAGCGGCTCCGAGCAATCGCGGACGTTGCTTGATTCGAACTACACACTGAAATGGAACATTTCGAACCGACCACGCTCGGCTGGACACGCTGTCCAGCGTTTCTGAGTCGGCCAAACCTAAGTTCGGCCTAACTCTCTCGTTGATCGCGTTTCAATCGGCAATTCTAGGAATTGAGAATGCACTCCACACTGGCGAGATCCTCTAAACGAAGAAACGATTTTAGTTATGGCGCTACGCCTGCCGCAGAATTGGGGCCAAGAGTAGCGGCGACGATGGGCTTCGTGGCAATGCCCTTCGTCAAGCCCAGTCCTGGAATTCGATTTCGATTTCTTACGCCACTTGCCGATAGCCTTCCACTTGGAATTTCATTTCGCTTCTTCGGCCAAGGCCGAGAGAGACTTAGCGACTTTGCGCTCGGCGGTCGTAATGGGTTTTGCGCGAAGACTCTGGACTTTCGTTCGATGGTTGCCAAGCCTAAATCAGCAACCATGTTGCGAGTAATCTGGGCCCTTGGATCGGCTGATTTGCTTCAAGCCGACTGTATCGTCACCGACACTACTCTACCAAGGTCCGTCAGGTATCTTGGATTTACGCTCGCACCACCGAGTAGCAAACCAGGAGAAGGCTTCCATGTGGTCCGAAAACTATGCGCCCTAGGACTCGGCAAACGAGTTCGCATGCCTACATACGGATTTCCAATGACATCGGCGCAACATAGCGCAATCATCAACCGAACTCACGACATCCTCGTTGGCAACTCAATACATGAAAATACAAGAACAACGGCGCTTCAGCGATTGTTCTTTGTACTGTTGGGCGGTTTTGACAAGCCTCTACTTTGGAAAGGGAACGACTCATGAGTGATTACATCATGGCCACTGTCGCTTTGGCGCGAATGCAACAACGTCGCGAAAAGTGGACGAAAGATGGCTTATCGTCCTCCAGAAGGAAAGTGGTGGAGGGTTTCGACATCGAACAGTTTGTGGACCCTCATAAGGACGAACACGACATGGCTGATCGCGACAAACAGTTTGAAATCATCAAGAAACACATTCGAGAATGTACTCGCAACCCCAACATGCGGATGCTGATTGAGTGGCATTTATTTGAAGGGGAGGCTGTGGTTGAGCTTGCGGAGCTGTTTGGTGTCAAAGAATCTGCGGCTCGTTCGGCAGTGATTCGGGCCAAGCGTTACCTGGGCATCATTGGCGAGAAGCGACGCTTTCAGAAGTCGAAAAAGAATGCGTCATGCTGAAGTGTTGCTGCGTTTATTGAATGGAGTGCATATCGATCCGATTTCAGACGAATTCTGATGAGTGTGCATATGGTTGTATCTGGATTTTCTTTTTTGCCTTGGAGAAATGACATGTTGCGAAGAATGGCTGCTTGTATCTTGCTTTCGTCCGTTCTATTGACCGGATGCGATTGTGGAGCTTGTGTGATTGGACCGGCCCTGGTCAGTGGCGCTGCGTCTGGGATTGCGGCCGCAGCCGCCAGCAAAGTCATCTGTAATTCTAAGTAGCTCACTAATCGCTCTTAGCCAACTGTTCAAACACAAGGCTCCGCCAATTTCTGGTGGGGCCTTTGTCGTTTATTGGTTGCGACCATGACTCGAAATACCGCCATGACTTCTCCGAATTTCGATCGTGATGTGACACACCGACCAATTTGCCCGCGTATGTGAAATGAGCACCGCGTGTTGCGGTTGCGGGTCGTGTTCCAAGTGGAAACTCATTTTTGGAGGGACAGTATGAATCGTATGAATTGCAATTGTTGGAAGAAAGTGCAAGCGATCGTTGAGATCGCTACGGTGGTCGCTCTTGTCTCGATTGGGGCAGGGATTGCAAACGCGCAGAATTACGCTGTGCAAGCCAAGCAGTCACCGATCGAGTTAGCGAAACAGCTTAACGCAAACGCGGACGCCGCGCTGCGTGACGCAGAATCCAAGTGGTGTTCAAGGTTCGCCTCATTTCGCGACTCGGAACGATTAGGGACGCTAGTGGAAAGGCTTGTTTCCTACCAACAGAAGTTCGAGATGGCGGGCGCGTTTCTCGGATTGACTGACAGTGCATCACAAAACGCGCGCAACGCCATTAGAGAAAAAATCGTTGACGAGCGCAGCTTGGTTCGACAAATGAAAGAATTTGCGGACGAACTGCTCCTGGGATTGAAAAATCAGGATCAAGTGCTCATGAAAGCCATGGGCCTTTCGGTTTACTCAAATCGGGCCTTGTGCAGTACGAGCTACGACTCGACTGACTGGGAAGGGGCGTTTGAACCGCTCGTGCGCACGACTGTTAAAATCAGTCAGAACGATTTGGCGCGAACTGCGGCTGTTTTCACAGGCAGCAATATCGCAAGCGATGCGATAAATGATTCAGCGCGAAGCGCTGGGGTGAACCCTTACAAGGATGGTACTACGCAGGATTTCCTGGCTGACCTGCTCGTTAATCTGGCGGTTGGATTCTTCGCAGATGCTGCGACCGACGTGACTCCTTCGATCAAGAAGGAGCTTTCGTCGCAACTCGAGAAAGTCGAACACGAACTCTTGAAGGGTCGTAGCGGATTACTCACCGCGATCAGCTCCGCTACAGAGCAACATAAGCAAGCTCGGCTTCGATTGGTCGGTACAGGCTCGAAAGGAGTTTCCAAATGAATAGTCGAATAACTGCATCGCTGGTTTGCTTTGCAAGCTTGGTGACTGTACAGACGACTGCAAGCGCACAGTTGGGATCACTGTTGCGTGAGGGACTGGAAGCCGCAGTGAAGGGATCTGCCAAAGCGGCCGTGAAGGGAGCCCAGGAAGGGATTGAAATGGCCGCTCCGAGAGTTAGCAGCTTGCTCAGTCGTGGCATTGCAGAAGCTGCTGAAGGAACCGTCAAGGCAGGAGCCACTACGGCCAGAGCTGCAACTCGAGAAGTGCTGAAAGCGACCGCCAAGCATGGAGAGGACATTTGCGCGCCCGTTGTTATGCAGTTTGGTGACGATGGGGCACGTGCATTGTCAGCAGTCTCGAAGGAGAGTGGGGCGAAGCTGGCTCAAATGTCCTCTGATATCGCCAAGCATCCGCAAGCTGGAGAGTGGATCAGTACGATCGCCAAGCATGGAGATGCCGCAGTATCGTGGCTGTGGAATAGAAGACTCTCGATTGCTGTTGGAACTACGGCAACGGCGATCTTGTTGCAACCAGAATCGTTCTTGCAAGCGGGTGAACATGTGGCCACCGCAGCCATTACGGCTACGGGTGAACATCTGGTCGAGCCGCTGATCGCGGAGACGGCCAGCCATATGGTGGAACCATTGATGCGAGAGATTGCGAAACCCTTGGCGACGAAGGTGCTTCCAGTCTTGGCGCTGTCCTTGGCGGCACTCACTGCGGTTTGGGTGGGCTGGCTCTGTTGCCGAAAGAAGTCAGTCAAGTCGGTATAGCAATCTGAGCGAGCTTCGATTCGAGAGCCATCTGGACTATCTGATTCGGGTGGCTCTTTTCGTTACCTGGTCCAACAATGGTAAACCACGCATATGGGAGTTTTTTCCAATGAGTTTCTTCAATGGTTTTGATCCAAGAGAGCCTATGACGTTCAATCAACGAGCAGAAGTGTTATGGGGCTTGGGAGCTATTGCATTTCTGATCTTTGTCGTGGTCGTGAATAATCCAGGGCTGGCTGTGTTCTTGATCTTGGGTTTCGTCATCTACTGCTTACGTCGAACGAAACCCAAAGTTGATTCTGCTTCGCACGGATCGGCCCGTTTTGCCGAGCGATCGGATTTGAGTTCAGCAGGTTGTTTAAAACTGCAAGAAGGATTCTTGATCGGGCAATCCATCGACCTGCGTAAATCATCGAGAAAGCCGATAGAAATCGTCGTTCCCGATTGGCGATTCCCGCACATTTCTGTCATTGGTCCGTCAGGGACCGGTAAATCGACATGCTTCTCAATAGCCAATTTACGATCCCGTGACCCCGCTGGCTGTATCGCTCTGGACCCCAAGGGCGAGTTAGCGAGAGAATCCGCCGCCTGGCGAGCACAAAACCTTGGTCACGAGATTGTGATCATAGATCCCTACAGGATATCCGGTCTGAACCAGTTCAAGTGTGGCAGAATCAACCCGCTTCGATTGCAGGATAGCTGTAGCAAATTGATCGCCGACGACGCACGACGACTTGCCAATGCGCTCGTCGTGCGAACATCGCAGGAACGAGAACCGTTTTGGCCGAACTCGGCTCAGGCTCTTATTCAGTGCATGACCACTTTTCTGATGTCGGAAGCAAAGCCAGAAAAGGCCAATCTCAATCACCTGCGTGACATTCTGACGAATAGCGAGTCAACGCAAGAGATTTTGGAGTACATGTACGCCACGGATAATTGTCACGGTTTGCTTCGTCGGATGGCTGGGCAAGTCATGCAATGGAAAGGCCAAACAGCGGCAAGTGTATTCGGAGTCGCCAATTCGCATTTGGAGTTCCTGGACAGTGTTCCGGTGGCCGAGATACTCTCGGACACGGACTTCGATCCGATGTTACTGCTTCAAAATCGAATGACACTGTACCTTTGCTTGCCAGTCGACCGCATCATGGAGATGCGAGGCTTACAGCGAATTCTAGTCACGAGCTTAGTCAACTTTGTGTTTCAGGCGGGTGAAAGCAAGTCAAGGCGTGTGCGGTTGATGTTGGATGAGGCTGCCAGCCTGGGCGAAATCGATGCCTTGTACAACGCTGTAATGTTTGGACGGGGATTCGGATTGCGGGCCACACTTTTCTTCCAAAGTGCCAGCCAGATCGCTCAGTGTTTTCCCGAATCGAAAGCTGCCGACTACAAGGGGACCGTGGCGACCGTATTCAGCGGCGTTAACGATTTTGTTGGAGCCGAAGAAGTTTCCAAATGGATCGGACAAACGACCGTTACAAGTTCCAGTTCTCAATACTCAAGCAACTACGGAAACTCATCCTCGCAGAATTATCGAGAATCGCAGACCGGCTATAACTCTGGCAGTAGTAACTCGTTTACGCAAAATCAAATTGGCCGCCCGTTGATCCAGGCAGAGGAGCTTTTGCAACTGCCGCCGAGCATTGGCATTGCGTTACTACCGAGTATTCCTCCAATTCTTTTCGAGAAGGTCCCTTACTTCGCAAGACTTAAGCCCAAGCACGTGAAGAAAATACGTCGAGTGAGCATGCTGAATCGCTCGGCCCTTGCCATTTTGATTGCTCTGCTAACTTGCGCCGCTGTAGCCGTTTGCCAAGTAATAGCGGAGCAAAGAACTGGTCAAGCAAGTGGACTCTAGACCTTGACGTGTTTTCTCCTCTCAGGTGTAGGTCAAGACTTCCTTGTGGCTGCAAACGAAGGATAACGTTCCACGGCAATAGTGACACATTCTTGTTACTTTGCGCGTGAATCATCAGTGGATGGTTTGCACGAGCACCTACTTCGATGCGACCTACAGTGGCTTTGCACTATCTCGACGAATGGATAACTCAATGATGAACGTCAATTGGTTAACTTCACTGGCACTTCAGTCTGCGGGCGGATGCAATTGCCAAGTGGTCGCTGAATTAGCGAATGGGCATCGTGTTTTGTTATCGAAAACTGACTTTTCTTTGGAGGCAATACATGGAAATGAAAATGCTTGGGGTCAAGTACATCGACCCCGACCCGGATCAACCTCGCTTGGAGATCCACGAAGACGAGACGCAGCAGTTGGCGGCAAGCATCCGCGATCAGAATCAATTGCAGCCAATCATCGTATTCTGCACTGGCGAGCGATTTCAACTCGTCGACGGACACCGGCGCTTCGCCGCCGTATGCTTGCTTGGACGAGACGCCATCTTGGGGCTGGTGCTTCCCAGCAAACCGAATGCGGCGACTCTTCTGGCAACCCAGTTGACGGCGAACTGCATGAGGAAGGACTTGACGCCAATGGAGAAAGCTCGCGGTATCGAGCGGTTAAAGAAGTTGCGAAACTTCTCCAATGTCGAAGTCGCAAACGCGCTGCACATGGGCGAAGCTGCGGTAACTCAATGCTTGTCCTACTTGTCGCTCCCGCCCGATGTCCAATCGGCCATCGACACGGGAAAAATCGGAGGCAGCACGGCCTATGCGATTACCCGCGCCAAAGACGACGAGACCAAACAGACGCTGTTGGAGGCTGCAAGGAATGGCACACTTTCACGCGACGACGCGTTACAAGCGGTTCGCAAGCCTGGTACTTCGCATGCGAAAACCACTCGCATCGCCTGCCGCCTGCCTGGCAAGACGGTCACCGTTACCAGCGAAACTCGCTTAAGTGTACAGGATTTGGAATCTGTTTGGCAGAGTTTGCTTCAGGAGAGCAAGCGAGTGTCCAAACAAGGACTGGATGTGGTGACGTTTGAGCGAGTGTTGGCTGATAAGAGCCGCCTGGCGGTTTGAGCCAAGGTCAAGCGTGTGTTGAATCGGTGTTTGAGTTTGTTTCGTGTTGTTGAACAAAGAGGAGAATTCGATGTCTGCAAAAGGTCCCAAGATTGGTTCTGGACACATGGAAGCCTGGCTGCGAGCCGGCTTAAAGGAAGTTGCTCAAAGTCTGCCAGCGTTCCCGCAGTCGATCAAATCGGTGGAAGAGCCCGGACTTTGGGGAAATCCTGTTCAACAGGAAGTGTATGCACAGAAGCAGGCTCAAAAGCAAGGGCCGGAACCTGAGCAGGAAATGGAAATGGGCATGTGAGCGGCACAAGGCTCTCATGAGTTCTCAGTTTTCCGCGTTCGAAGATATCAGAGTTTTCAGGTGGCATTGTGATACTCGAATCGACACGATTGATGACGGTGAAGGAACTGGCCGAACAGTTAAGGATCTCTCTAGCAACCGCGTACGTACTTCTCAAGCAAGGCAAGATTGCGTCGTTCCGGATCGGCGGGAATTGCGGAGCGATTCGCGTGCGAATGGCGGATGTCGAAACGTATCTTGAATCGCAGAAGCAGCAGGTTGAATCGACGGTGCCAGTTCAGAAACCTGTGAGGCTACAGCTCAAGCACCTGAAACTAAGGTAGACACCGTGCAGGCCCTGATGGCCAGACCTTTCAACATGTTTGAGAATCTGCTAAATCCTTGTGGAACATGGAAGTTTCATGGATTTGTGGAGATTGATAGCTATGTCAGGGAAGACAAATCTGGATCGGTTTTCGGTGAAGTGTCCGTTGGCGGTTATG
>SYJV01000512.1 GCA_005798335.1 Planctomycetaceae bacterium
AAGCGATTTCTCCTGAACCCGGCAACCAATTTTTCAGCAAAGGAACCTGCACATGTCGTGAGCCATCCGACATCTCCTAGGACCGGCGGCAAAAAGATTAGCGGTAGAAAGAGGCCAAGCGAAATAGGATCATTGAATTTGGTCGTCAGTGATCGATTGTCGAACACGAAATTCTTCGAACCAAGATTTTTTTACCGACAATCTTTTTGCCGGAATCGTTTGCACCGTGCCTCGTACAGTAGCGATTGCCGTGGAGCGAAATCCTTGGCCAAATTAGAGCCTTCCATCAATTGCCATAGCCGAAGATGTCACCACACAATTCGAAATGATTCGCCAGCACCCTCAAAGCACAGAGCAAAACGACTGTAAGCTCCGAACGACCGAAATCACGCGGTTGCGGCCAAGTGACTTCACCATCAGGAAACGCGCGACCCGCAACTCGCGTGCATTTCTTTGTTATTTGGTATTCTAATCGCAGGGATGTTTCGCGAAAAAGATCGCAAGTCTCATTGGTTGTCCAGTGCCGTCAACATCCGTTTGATTGCTACAGAACGATAGCTAGTTTCAATCAATGAAGCAAGTTTGCTACGCGGTATGGTCTTATCGGCGCGAATGCACCACCAACCATGTTTGGCACCATAAGGCGCGGGAAATATCGTTGGGTCTTTTGTCAACTCGTTTGTGTCATCTACTAAAGATCGGAAGGCAACACAAACGGATCCGTCGTAGTGATCCAATACAGCGAACATCTTCTTGCCAGCTTCGAATGTTGGGTTACCCCATTTGACTGTTTCGCAAGCCTCGGGAAACTGCATGCAAATTTCACGTAGCATCACCAGAATTCGCTCATTGGTCATAATCGCGAGACCTACGGAATCTACCAAATAACTAGTAGTATACAGACTCGCGAATTATTGAAAGTGGTTTGAGTCTGCTTTTCAGATCGGAACAATTCTGGAAAATAGTCGGGCTGTTGTCAAGATCCTTGCAGTTGTTTGCTAGTAGCCGGTCTTATGCAGACTCGGTGATGATCGGGGGCGGATTATGCAGAACCAGAATATACAGAATCGAAATATGCAGACGCAGGCGAACGATTTGGACACTGGTGCCAAAATGGGGGTTCCTGGTGTGGCCGTTGCGGCCGCGGCTGGTGTGGCCAAGCCGAAGTTGGTCGAAGAGGTGCGGTATAAGATGCGACTGCTACATCTGGCCAAAAGGACGGAGGAGGCGTATGTCGGTTGGATTGTCGACTATTTGAACTTTTGTAGAAATTTGATGGGTGAATGGGGGCATCCGAGCGAATTGGGTGATGCGGAGATTGAGAGCTACTTGACTCATTTGGCAGTGAATAGGCGAGTGGCTTCGAGTACGCAGAATCAGGCATTTTCTGCGATACTGTTCCTTTATACAAAAGTGCTCAAGCGAGAGGTCAAGATCGATGCGGTGCGAGCCAAACCTTCAAAACGTTTGCCGCTGGTGTTGTCCGTGGGTGAAGTGAGGCGAATTCTGGAAAAAATTCCGGATGGACCGGTCAGCGTAATGGCTGGCTTGATGTATGGAGCTGGCTTGCGTGTCATGGAAGCATGTCGCCTGCGCGTGAAGGATATCGACTTCGATCGCAAGCAAATTGTGGTGCGAGAAGGGAAAGGTAGCAAGGATCGGTTCGTGCCGTTGCCGCAATGTTTGGTCGGTAAGCTAGAAAAGCAAATTGAACTGGTAACGCGACGTCATCATCAAGACTTGGAAGAAGGAGCAGGTTGGGTTTGGCTGCCGTATGCGCTGGCCGTAAAGTACGCGAACGCTGGGCGCACGTTGGCTTGGCAGTATTTGTTTCCGGCGCGGGAGATCTCCAGGGACAATCACCCGCGCGAGGCCAAAGAGGAGAAGCGCGAGGATGTGGCCATAGCCGAAGCCGACCGCACTCAGCGTCGCCGCCACCATATTCACGATACGACTGTGCAGAAGGTTTTCAGCAGAGCCGTACGCGAAGCTGGTATCGACAAGCCAGCAACTTGCCACACATTGAGGCACAGTTTCGCGACGCATCTGCTGGAGTCAGGCAAGGATATTCGAACGATTCAGCAATTGCTTGGACACGCTGACGTATCAACCACTATGATCTACACGCAAGTCAGCCGCGTGGGAGCAAGTGGCGTAGAGAGTCCACTGGATCGGCTGTGAAGCGTGCGATGATAGAAATGCTGGTTGCCACAAAAGGCACCAAGAACGCGAGGGACATCGCGAGCGATGAGAGAATTGTTGAGGCATGCCGAACTTCCTTACTATTCACTGATTAGTTGGGGTGTCTTTTTGAGAGTTAGGCGAGGGGCCGATGGGATTTTACCGATACAAGCCCGAAGCGCCAGCGAGCGAGTTCCAGGATTAATGCACTCGCTGGCGCTTCGGGCTTGTATTGGTAAAATCCAATGTGCCGCTCGCCTAATTGAACAGTGGCGGGCAAGCGCAGACGAGATTGCGATCGCCGTAGACGTTGTCAACTCGGCCTACAGGCGGCCAGTACTTCACGGAATAGTCTGTTTCTGAATCCGGACACACGGCCGTTCTGCGCGAGTAGGCGGCTGCGTCGGTTTGAACTAGCCAATCCAATGTGTGAGGCGCGTTGGCGAGTGGATTGTTTTTGGAAGTCCATTGGCCACTTTTGACTTTCAAGAACTCCTGGTAAATGATACGCATGGCTCGACAGAATCGATCGAGTTCGTACAGCGACTCGCTTTCGGTCGGCTCAATCATCAGCGTTCCAGAGACAGGAAAAGACATCGTGGGGCTGTGAAAACCGAAATCGATCAGACGTTTGGCGATATCTTCGACTGTCACATGGGCTTCCTTATCCATCGTACGTGTATCGAGAATACACTCGTGAGCCACTAGGCCTTGATTGCCGGTATACAAAACTGGGTAGCACTCTTGTAACTGGCGTGCGACATAATTGGCATTCAAGATGGCAACTTGAGTCGCCTTGCGCAGGCCAGCCGGTCCCATCATTCTCATATACATCCACGAGATTGGCAAAACGCTGGGACTGCCAAATGGCGCCGAACTCACGGTTGGGCCAACTCGTTGGGCGTTGTACCCGTCGCTGGGAAGAAACGGAGCCAAATGCGCTCGCACCGCCACTGGACCAACTCCGGGCCCACCACCGCCATGTGGAATGCAGAATGTCTTGTGAAGATTCAGATGCGACACGTCGCCTCCGAATTGACCAGGCTTGGCCAACCCGACCAGCGCGTTGAGATTTGCTCCATCAATGTAAACTTGACCACCCGCCGCATGAACCATCTCGCAGATCGTCGTCACCTGA